>NZ_CP095741.1:2807678-3119642 GCF_023078475.1 Luteibacter aegosomaticola
GACGACTGGATGGGTATTGCTGACCACCGGGGAGGATGGCGCGTCCCCGGCCACCACGCGCATGGTGACCTTCTCGACGAGGGACCGGACGGCGTTACAGCAGATCCTGCTGTCCTGTGCATTTGCAAAAAAAAGGATGCGGTCCTCTTCAACCGACAGGAGTGCAGCCGCCAGTGGCGCCCGGACGGACGCCGCCTCAACGGTGAATGTATCGGTCCAGGTTTGGCTGGGCACCATGTCGAGGAGCGCCACCACGGGGGCGTCGCGAACGACATCAACGGTGTCTTTCAGGGGCGGAACGTCAAACCCGACGATGCGGGGGTGACGGTTGGTTGGCATGTGCACTATTGGTGGGTAACGGGGCTATCCGAACACGATCCGGAATCGGGGACGGGAATTCTCGCACGTAGGGCCGCACGGATTCATTCCCTTACAATGGGCCAGCTGCCATCGGCGTCCTTCTGCAGGACAGTCAACTCATCACTCCTCTGCTCCATCATCCGGGCTCTGTCACAGGCTGCGTGGAGAGCCAGCAACCCGTCGGTGTACGACTCGCCGTCCGCGCCGTTGATCGACACGTCCCATATGCGCGAACTATGGGCGCGATACATGATGCAGATACGGGAATGCGTCATTCTTGCTCCAACAATTTCGAACCACCGATACCCTGGTCGAGCATCAAAAGTCTCCGATACGGGGATGCCAGCAGCGGGAATCCCTAGGGCATCAGTGCTCCGTCGCCTCCTTCCGAGGCCTTGCACGACGTGTCGTTGTCCAGGCTGGATGGCGTCGACGTGACCCGTCGAGGCGCTCATGCTTACCCGGCAGCTCACGAGGTGACGCTGGCCGCGACCGTGCGCAATGCCACCGTTAGTGCGTCGCGGTCAAAGGGTTTGCTGAGACGAAGCACCCCTGGCAGTTCGGCAGGGTCCAGTTCCGCATAACCGGTCGCGATGATCACGGGAAGGTTTGGCCGCAGGGCACGCGCAGCATGTGCGAGATCGCGGCCGGTCATACCAGGCATGGCAAAGTCGGACAACAGCACGTCGCAGGCCGCACCGCCCTCCAGGAGATCCAACGCCTGCTGTCCTCGCTGCGCGCTCAGTACTGTATGTCCAAGATTCTCAAGCAGCGCAGCGACCGTCTGGTGCACGAGCGGGTCGTCGTCAACAAAAAGGACGCGAAGAGGGCGGAACCCGGGTGCCCCCACTGAAGAATATCCGACTTCCGCAATGCCTGCCTCCGCCGCCAGTCCGGGGAGCCATAATTCAACCCGGGTCCCCTGGCCGGGCTCGCTTTTCAGCACCACCCAGCCTCCAGACTGGACGGCAAGACCGTGGACCGTCGAGAGGCCGAGACCGATCCCTTTGCCCGTCTCCTTGGTGGTGAAGAACGGGTCCATCGCACGGGAGCGGGTCGCCTCGTCCATGCCGGTACCATCGTCGGTCACCGAAAGACACACATACCATCCGGCCTTGTCGCGCTGATCGCCCTGTGAACCCTCGGCCGACTCCACGCCCACGACGATATGTCCTCCCTCCGGAAGGGCGTCCCGTGCGTTGATGACCAGGTTGAGAAGGGCCAGCTCCAGCTCGTGGGGATCGGCAAAAATGGGCGGCACATCCGGTGCGACCTGCGTGGCGACCTCCACTTCAGGGCCAGCGGTGGCGCTCATCAGGCCCAGCAAGCCGTGCACGAGCATAGCTGGATCGACCGCTTCCGGACGGAGCGACTGGCGACGGGCAAACCCCAACATTCGCCGCGTGAGGCCGGCCCCTCGATCGACGCTGGCCCGGGCGATGCGAAGCAATGCCCCCATGCGCTCGTCGTCGGGAGATCTCAACTCCATCAGGTCGAGGGTCCCCTGGATGGCCATCAGTAAATTGTTGAAGTCGTGCGCCACGCCGCCCGTGAGCTTTCCAAGGGCATCCATCTTCTGCGCGAAAAAAAGCGCTTCTCGCGCTTCATCGAGCTCCTTCCGGGCGTCTCGTTGCGTCGTAACGTCCCGGGTGACCTTGGCAAACCCAAGGAGCTGGCCGTCCGCCGTCGTTATACGGTCAATGATGATATGTGCCCAAAATTGCGTCCCATCCTTGCGCACACGCCATCCCTCCACCTCCACGCGGCCAGTTTCCCGGGCGTTGGCGAGATTGGCCGCGGGGGCGCCGTCTGCCTGATCTTCGGGCGTGTAAAAGCAGCTGAAATGCTCGCCAATGATTTCGCCCGCTTCGTATCCCTTGATGCGGACCGCGCCCGCATTCCACGTGACGATGCGGCCGTGTGGGTCGATCATGTAAATGGCGCAGTCAACAACGCCGTCAATGAGCAGCCGAAGCTGGGTCTCACTGTGGGCCAGAGGATTCCCCTCGCCCATCGAATCTGTAGAAATCATGAAATAGGCTCCCCACGGCGCACGGTCTCCAAGGGTGCGCTCGGATCAAAAAAATCGGCAGGGAGCCTAGGGAATCCGACGTTAAGCGCATGTCGAGGAAGCGACCGCGCAAGAGAAATGACGGAAATGAGCAGACGCGAGTTGTACGAGGTCAGATCTTCGGGTTGGTGGGCTTGACCGGCCGATTCGACGGGCGTAATGAAATCGGGTCGGCTATCCAGCCACGGCAGCGCTCCGGACGCTAATCATCCACACGAGCCCGACGAGGAGGTGCCCATTGGCTTCCCTTCATTCCAGACCGCTCGCCGTGGTCATCGAGCCTCATCCGATCGTGGCTGACACTGTCGCCGACTGCCTGCGTGAGCGGGGCTTCGACGTCCTGTCAGTCCCGACACATTTTGGGGCCGCGGCCCGTGTCATCGAGCACGAGCGGGTCGACTTCCTGGCTGCCGCCGTCCCCGCGCCAGGTGAGGATCGCTCTGGCGCCTACCTTGCTGTTGCGCGGTTGAAGAATCCCGGCATGGCCATTCTCGTCATGCTGTCTGACCCTGACGAGTCTACCGAGGATGCCCCCCTGACGGCTGCGCGCCTCGTCAAGCCCTTCGACCGCCAGGCGCTCACCCATGCGATTGACGAGGCGCGCCACACGGCTTGATAGGTGTTCGAAGTCAGCATGGCGTCTCTTTTATGGGACAACGGGGCGCGGTATGATTCAGGCGTGACAACCGCCGAGGTGCCCCCGTGCTGCGCGAATCGGTCCAGTCCTCCGTTCTTGCCTCGGTCGGCTATGATCCTGACCATCAAATCCTTGAAATCGAATTCCTTTCAGGGACGGTCTATCGCTACTGGCATGTCGAGCCACTGCTGCATGTGCGCCTGATGCAGGCCTCCTCAAAAGGACGGTTCTTTGATGCGGTCATCCGTGACGCCAGACCCTTCAAGCAGGTCTCATGATTCACAAAAGCGCCCTCCGCAGGTAGCCGTCGCTGCCGTCGCGCAAGACACCAAGCTGGACCGCAGCTGACGTTAGTCCAGCCCGTCCGGATGCTCGCGATCCATCCAGCTCCGCGGCGGGTTCATCGACCTCTCGAGATTCCTTGCACCGGTATCGTCAATCGGTCATCCACCAAACATACGGTCTAACTCGACACGGGTCATCCCGAGAAGGACCGCCAGCGATGACTCCCCTGCGCCTTCCCCGCGCAGCTTCCGGAAAGGCGCCATGAGATTCCCGTGGATGTGCAACGATCATCGGTGCGAACGGCCCAGGGCGGCCGACGACGCAGCAGACGACTCGGTGCGTCTCATCAAGCCTTCGGTCATGAAGACCTGATGGCCCACATCCACCGCTCCACAGAAGCCAGCGGGCGAACATGCAACGCATCAGGAGGATTACTGGTCCAGAATCGGCCTGTTACTCCGAGGGTCGGGATACCCCCCAGAAACCCAGACCAGCACGCAGGAGAACTAGCCCGTCGACGAGGTGCAAGCCCAGACGTTCCCGCAGAGAATCAGCGGCGTGACATCGGAATCGCGGCCACCAATGCTGCAGCGATGACGTCCTGGCCCAATCGCCCTACATCCTCCTCCCTGAATGCGTCCACGGCCGCCCGGGCAACGGTGTACGCGTGCGCAAGGGCTTGACTGTACGACGGGAGAAGCTCAGGTAAAGTCCGCTTGCACAACACCTCACCATTCACCCGGCCGATGACGAAGCTCGCGGTGTAACCCTTACCGGTGACGGGTAGGGCGTCAATGTCCACGGTATAGGGGGCGAATTGGTTCATGGCGGTCGCGATCCTGGGGACGACATAGAATGACCCAAATCCTCGTGATGACATCGTCGACGCGAAGGCGCCGTGTATCGAGCGAGCCCGCGCGACGTCCCTCCACTCCGTCATGCGGGCCGTTCTCCTTGGCCTTCCCAGCGTGGCAGTCGAGAGGATTCACTTTTCTGCAACGCTTTGCCCGCCGGATCCCGGCCTGTGGAAACCGTTGAGAAAATACCGGTGGGTTGTCCAGGGCGCTTCCGCTTCCGCCAGTGACCGCACCATACGGTCTCGGCGCACTCTCGCGTCGTGGCCTTGGCAAGGCTATCTCCCGACAAGTCCCTGAGCGGTCACTAATCCGTGTTGCGAGAATCGAGCTTCCCCTTCAATGCGCGGGACCGCCAGCGCATCAACGGGGTCACGCTGACACCGTGCACCAGAACGCTCACGGTCACCACGGTGATGACGATGCCTTCCAGTGCGCCCAGCCGGTCCTGCTCAAGGCCGTGGCCGATGGCAAATGCCAGATAGTTCAAGCTGCCCAGCCCGCGGATGCCAAACCAGCCGATCAAGGCCCGCCGCTGCCACGGAACCGGACTACCAATGGTCGACAACCAGACCGCAATGGGACGAATCAACGCCATCAAGCAGATCGCAACGCCTGCCCCCGTCCAACTCAAGGCCGGTACCGCGGCGATGCCGACCGCCATGACCAAGGCGGCGGCGATGAGACGTTCGACCGTTTCACCAAACGAGAGAGCATCAGACACCACCCAACCCACGGTATGCCCGGGATGCTCGATCGCTGCGCCGGCCCGCTCATTTGGATTGACCCGCGTCTCGGCCGGCGCCAGATCGGCCGGGTCTGCGGCGTGGTCATTGGCCGTCCGCTGACTGACGTGAAGCTCGACCCTGCGCAGCCCGACGCCGGCGGCAAACGCCGCCAGAAACCCAGAGGCGTGAAGCCACTCGGCGGCAGCATAGACCCCAATCACGATTCCAAGGGCCAGGAAGTCGCTGGGCGCCACATCACGCGTGGCGTGGCGCAGGCGGATCCCCAGATGACCCATACCCCACCCCCCGAGAAAACCAATGGTCACTCCACCCAGTAAGCCCCAGAAGACATCCACCGACAGCCAATGCATCCAGACTTGATCGAGTGTTGCCCCAGGGACCATCAGGGCCAGCGCAAGGAACAGCACAGGTAGCGCTGTCGCGTCATTCAGGCCGGCCTCCCCTGAGACAGCCACGCGCAGCGCATCATCGTCCCTGGCATCGTCTACCGAGACCAACGACGCCAAGACCGGATCGGTCGGGCTGACAATGGCGGCGAGCGCCAGCGCCCACGGCAGTGACCATCCCAGGGCGAAGACGGCAAGGAGTGTGACACCGGCGGCCGTCAGCGCCATGCCCGCCAAGGCAAGACGCAACGACATCCTCCAGCCTCCATGACTGAACGGCAGTCGCAGTTTCAGCCCCGTGATAAAGAGGGACACGACCATGGCCGCCTCGGAGAGCGATCGGAGCCAATGGATGTGGTCAGCGGTCAATGGCAAGCGAGTTAGGGCGAACACGCCGGGCCCCACCGCAACACCGCCCAGAAGGTAAATAGCAAACGTTGTCACGGGCCCTCGCCGGATCCACCCCGACAAGAAGGACGTGACCAACAGCAGGCCGGCGGCAAAAAGGAGCCATCCAAGGGTAGGCATGCCCCATCGTTGCGAGGAACGCATCAAGGGGGCGCGAAGCAGCACCGTCCAGACGGTCCCACCGGGTTGATCCCTTCCCGTCGACCGACGTCTTTACAAGGGGCGAGGATGGATGATCAGCCGGTGTCCATAGGCCCTCCGGGAAACGGTCCGGCATGGCGCGTGAATATCCTGCGAGAAGGCCAGCCGAGTCCTTCAGGGCGCCCATCGGTCAACAACATATCCCAGGGCGAGATTACCGCTGCAAGAACGACTTCCAGGTGTTGCTAGGAGGGGCGTGTTGCTGAAGACATGGGCGGTGCGGTCGGACAATTCGGCCAGATGCCCCTGCCCGGACTCAGGTCACCCCGACGTCCGGGTTCGCGGCAATCCCGCCGGGCCCGCTGGTGCGCCGCGCCTTTTCGGCGCGACGCACGTATTCATCGCGGATCTTGTCCAGCGCAGCCTGGTCCAGGTGCTCGAGATCCATCAACTCGTCGTTGGCGTGCCTGAGCGCTCCGATGATTTCATCGAGTTTCAAATGGACCGCGCAAGCATCGCGGTTCTGGGAGCCTTGAATCAGGAACACCATGAGAAATGTCACGATAGTCGTGCCGGTGTTGATGACCAGTTGCCACGTTTCGCTGTAGTGGAACAGCGGGCCACATGCAGCCCAGATGGCGACGAGGACGGCAGCTCCGATGGAGGCGGCAGGCGTCCCCGAGGCACTGGCGGCCCAGGTGGTCAGGCGGTTGAACAGGGATCGGTTTGACATGCGGGTTAGATGGGATGGGCCAGTGTCACGTATACGAAATCGAAAGGCATCCTGCGACCACGCAACTTCCTGCGGTCAGCCTGTGGTCGAATTGATGGATCTGTTGAGGTCTTCGGGTCGCTTGTTGCTGCCCTCGAGACAAGCCGCTTTTCTATCAGTTACGAAGGGGGTGGGGTCTCATCCTTCCGTCACCCCGCGGCCCAGAGTCGTGCCCCTTGGATTGCTTTGTCTGCCCTTCCCCGTCTCCGCGCGACGGTCCGGTCCGTCCGCGTCCCATGCCGGGTTCCCAGCCATGGTGCGCGCCGCGCAATCAGACAATCGGATCACAATGCATAAGCTCCCAGACCAACGGGGAGGCACCGCCGACACCTCGGAGATCCCGAACGCTCCGTTTCCTGAAGCCTCGCCGCGCTTCATTGCCGAACATCACGCAGGGCTTGTGAGCGCGTCTTCTTGCCCGGACCGTTGCCACCGTCAAGGCGCACCGAGGCTGGGCACCCGCGCGGCCATGTCGCCTTCCTCACCACGATGACGCACCTGCTCCGCGGTCAAGCGAGCTAGCGGCGATCTGTGAGCCACACGCGAATGAGCGAGAGCAACTTGTCGACATCCAGCGGCTTTGCCACGTAGTCACTTGCGCCCGCTTCGAGAGCCTGGGCGCGGTCGTCGGGCATCGCCTTGGCAGTCAGCGCGATGATGGGCAGCTTGGTGAAACGGGCGTCCTGACGAATCTCACGCGTGGCGGTCAGCCCGTCCTTGACGGGCATCATGATGTCCATCAAGACAAGTTCAGTGGGTTCCTGCCCGCCAGAGCCCGACTGCGCCAGCAGGTCTATCGCTTCCTGGCCGTTCCGGGCGACGGTTACGATACATCCATGCGGCTCGAGGACGTTCATGAGGGCAAAGACGTTCCGCACATCGTCCTCGACGAGCATGATGCGTCGCCCCTCGAGAACCGAGTCACGATGCAGTGCCGCCCGGACCATGCCCTGCTGGGGTTCAGGCAGCTCGCTTACCACCTGGTGGAGGAACAGGGTCACTTCATCAAGAAGGCGCTCAGGGGATTTCGCCCCCTTGATGATGATGGAGTTCGAATACCGCCGCAGACGTTCTTCCTCCGCCGACGACAATACGCGGCCGGTGTAGACAATGACCGGCGGGAAGGCATGCTCGTCGCTGGCACTCATTGCTTCAAGAAGGGCAAGGCCCGACGTGTCCGGCAACGACAGATCAAGGACCATGCAGTCGAAGGTCTGGGCCTTCAAGGCCGCGAGGCACTCGGCCGCCGTTGCCGCGCCCACCGTTTCGACGTCCGCAGTGGCCAGCAGATGGCGGATGGCGTCAAGCTGGACCGCGTCGTCTTCGACCACCAACACGCGTCGCGGACGTTGCGACAACCGGGCTTCGAGCGAGTCGAGCACACTGCCAAGGTCGTCCTGGCTCACCGGCTTGACGAGATATCCCACCGCACCGAGCGACAGCGCTGTACGCGAGTGGTCCGAACCGGAGACGACATGGATGGGGATGTGGCGGGTGCGAACATCGTGCTTGAGGATATCGAGCACGTGGAGGCCCGACTGATCCGGCAGACCGATGTCCAGAACGATCGCCTGGGGAAGCTGCTCGCGTGCCATGACGAGTGCCTCACCTGCAGTGCTGGCGTGGATGGTGCGGAACCCCATCTGCCGCGCCTGACTGCCAACGATCTCCGCGAACGCCGCGTCGTCCTCGATGACCAGGATGAGGCGCCCTGCTTCCGAATCACGCAAGGGGAGGACTGCGGGCGACAGACCCATCGACGCAGGGGCCAGAGCGGGGACTGACATAGATGTGTCAGTGCTTCTGTGCACAGGCTCCGGTACCGTTGGCGCGCGTGATTCTTGCCCGACAGTGATCCCGTTCATTGCTGACGTCACAGTCAAGGTAAACGTGCTCCCCATGCCCGGCTCGCTTGTCACTTCGATGGCGCCTCCAAGAAGGCGCGCGAGCTCCTGGGAAATGGAGAGGCCGAGCCCTGTGCCGCCGTATCTGCGGCTGATGGACCCGTCGGCCTGCTGGAACGCGTCGAAGATGCGTCCCTGCTGGTCGGGCGCGATGCCGATTCCCGTGTCGGTCACTGCAAATGCAACCATGCCGCCCCGTTCGAGACGGGCCGACACCGTCACGCCACCGCTCTCGGTGAATTTCAACGCATTCGACAGCAGGTTCTTGAGGACCTGCTCGAGTCTCTGGCGGTCAGTCTCGATGACGGGCGGGCAGCCGGATTCGATGGTTACAGCAAAGCTCAGTCCCTTTTCTGCAGCCAGCGGGGAAAGACGCGCGGCAAGGCCCTTGAGCAAGGCGTCGACGGACACCGGTTCGGGGTGCGTCTCGACATGCCCCGCCTCAATCTTGGACAAGTCCAGGATGTCGTTGATGAGCGTCAACAGGTCGTTGCCCGAGGCGTGGATGGTCCGGGCAAACTTGACCTGCTCATCGGTGAGGTTTCCGGGTGCATTGTCGGCCAGGAGCTTCGAGAGGATGAGCGCAGAGTTGAGCGGGGTTCGGAGCTCATGGCTCATGTTTGCAAGAAACTCTGACTTGTAGCGACTTGCCCGCTCGACCTCTTCCGCTTTGGCCTCAATGGAACGATTTGCGGCCGCCAGGGCGTCCCGCTGTGCGCTCAACTGCTGGGAGTGGTCAGCGAGGTGGGCGTTGGTCTGCTCGAGTTCCGCCTGCTGCTCTTCGAGTTCGTGCTGGGATTCACGTAGCGCCTGGCTTTGTTCCTCGAGCTCCTCGTTTGAAACGCGAAGTTCCTCCTGCTGGACCTGGAGCGCTTCGGACTGGCGCTGCGTTTCCTGGAGAAGGCGTCCGAGCTCGGCACGGTAAGCGGCTGACCGAAGCGCCACGGCAATCGCCGGAGACGCCTGTTCGAGCAAGGCGACAACATCGGCGTCAACGGCCTTGAAAAAGCCGAGTTCAACGACGCCGTGAACCTCTCCGTCCACCACCCCGGGCGCAATAACCAGATGCCGCGGCTCTCCCTGGCCGAGACCGGACCCGACCGTGACGTAGCCTGCTGGTACGTCGGAGACAACCATGACCTCCCTTTCATCAGCGGCCCGGGCAACGAGGGTGCCGCCTGCCGTTCGGCTTGCAACGCCTGCGGCCGGAGCCAGTCCCACAGCGCCGACACATCGCAGCGCATCGTCCGCCCGGGCAAAGAGGACACCGGCCTGGGCATTTGTAAAGCGCGCCAAGAAACCAAGGATGGCCGCGGCAACCTCTTCGATGTCCTTGTCACCGCTCATGGCAGCCGCCAACTCCAGCCGTCCCATCTGCAACCACGCTTCCCGTGCCTGCGCGCGGGCATTGCGGCGGATGAGGACCGCCACAAACAGAGTGAGTCCCACCCCAAGCAAGGCGCTCGCTGCCCCGCTGGTCAGCGCTGTGCTGTAGGCGGTCTCCATCTCGGCGAGACGTCGCGTGCGCTGGTCGAATTCGATTGCCCGCATCGCTGCCAAGCGCGCACGAATGTCGTCCATCGCGACCTTGCCGCGGTCGGAGGACACAACGGCAAGGGCGGCATCGAGCCCCTTGTCGCGGCGCAACTCGATGGTTTCTTTCAATTCGTCGAGTTTGTCGTTCACCCTCGCGGCGAGCTCCCGGAGCCGCGCCTGCTGGCCCGCATCCCCGTCGAGCGCCAGGCGGATGGTGTCAACCCGGGTAGGGATGACCGCCAGCGCCGTGCGATATGGATCCAGATACGCATCATTGCCGGTGAGCAGGAATCCACGTTGGCCGGTCTCGGCGTCCTGGACGCTCGAGAGGATGTCCGCGAGTGCTGCGACGGTCTCCTGGGAGCGAATGACCTGAGCATTGTCAGCTCGGATGGTGCGGATGTTGGCCCCGGCAAGAAGCCCGCTGGCCACAAAGAACAAGACAACCACTACGAGGATGACCACGGTGCCGGCATCAGCCCGGGTGCGACGGGGGGAATGGCTGGGCTGCTTCGTCATGGGAAGGTCATTGGTGACAATCTCCTGAATTTAACACGCCGCGCCTTGGGCACCAGCGTTTTCCTTGCATGTATCGAGCAGCATCCAGGAGACGGAACATGATTTCGTCAGATCACCGTTGGTCTCCTCACCACCGCCTCCTTTCGCCAAAAGTATCCTCGTCTCCCAGACTGCCGGGACGCGCTAGGGGAAGCCATCAAATTCCACGGGTCCGGGTTGACGCTCTCCGGTCCCCTGCAGGAACGCCTACAGCTTCCAGGTGGGCCTTTCGTGGTTCGAGCCCTGCGGGTGAGGCGTCAAAGGCGACCTCTCTGACTCGAGAGGGACTCGGCAGAATCGGCATGCTCGCTGGCCCCTGGTCATTGCACACTGCAGCCCCCGGCGACGCCACTCCTAGCGGCGACGATCAAGGTCCGTCCTGGGAGCCTTCTTCATCCATCCAAAACCGGCGCTTGTGTCTAATCCATTCGACTTCTCGGGCAAAGAGGTCCGGGACCCGCAAGCCGTTCAACATCGCATCCAGCCACCGGCCGCTGGTGCGGAGTGCCCGCGCCTGTGCCCCAAGAGCAGTGATGCCATCCCCACTCATCTCGTCGAGCACCTCACGCAACCGCGCGTGGCGTGCGCGCTGAACAGGATCCATCGCCAACCGATCCGTCGTCGCATTACGACGGTCAATGGCTTCCCGAAGCGCATCCGCCAGCAGGGTCAGTGCTGGCCACCAGGCGTTGTCCGAACCCTTATCAGTGAGCCGAAGGATGGCCGAAAGGCGTTCGGCAGCGTCAGCAATTGATATCCGAGATGACGCACGTGCAACCGTCGCGATCCGCTCGGAAAGATCAACGGCCTCATCGATTCGGCCATCCTCGATCGCGGATGCCAAGGCATGCGCGTGGTCAACTATCTCGTAGAGTTCCATGGATCTCTCCACATCATGCCGGAGCGCACGCGTAACTTGGTGCCCCCTTGTGTGTCGCCTACTGTACCCCGCCCCCGCATGTGTCGTCGCACCTGGGTTGCGACAAGAAATACACGTCGGGCGGACCACCCGACCGATAGGGGCACAAGGCGGGGAACCGGCGCCATGGGTGCGATCGAGTCGCGCGCCCACGATGATGCCTGATGGCCCACCCCGCATCGGCAGGCGCGCTGGGCGCTGTCGTAGCCCCGCGTGGTGGGAGCACGGACACTCCCATGATCAGTGACATCCCGGTGCGCCGGCCGCTCTGCTGCAGTCTTGCGTCGGTCCGAGCGCCCGGAAGTTTTCTTGCCCCGCGGTGTCCGTGCCGCCCGGTCATTGCCAATCCCACCAGCTCAACATGGGCGGTCGCGACGTCAGTTCGGCCGGGTCCACGTCCCAGCTGCCATACGGCGCGTTGGGTACAACGCTCTGCGCCGTCTGGAAGATGGTCCGTGATGGCGGCTGCGCCGTGTATCGTTACTCCGCCCCTTATGGCGTGGCACACTTGAGCCGGAAATTGCCGGACAACCTTGCGCCTCCTCTGACCCTTGCCTCACCACGGAAGCCACACCTGATTCAATGGTCCGCAGGCAACGCTACGCCTTTTTCAGGTAGCACGTCTTCAGCACCAGCACGCTCTTTCCTTCGCGGCATTCGACTTCCGCCTCATTGTCGGTGAGATGAATTCCCTTGAACTGCTTTCCACGCTTGAGCGTAAGGGGCGCGTCTTTCACCTTAAGATCCTTGACGAGCAGGACGGCGTCTCCTTCCGTGAGTTCGTTTCCATTGGTGTCACGTGCTGCCATGGTGTGTGTTCCAAAATGGAACGATTGAGTGACGACCGGGGCGATGACCCGCCTGTACCTATCGACGAAGCCTATTTGCGGCGACGGCCGTTTGAGCCGAC
This sequence comes from Luteibacter aegosomaticola, assembly GCF_023078475.1. Classification (NCBI taxonomy): domain Bacteria; kingdom Pseudomonadati; phylum Pseudomonadota; class Gammaproteobacteria; order Lysobacterales; family Rhodanobacteraceae; genus Luteibacter; species Luteibacter aegosomaticola. The sequence continues at coordinate 2,820,169 of NZ_CP095741.1, forward strand.
CCAGCGCACATCACCGACAAGCTTTGTCCGCATCGCATCCCATAGGGGACTGGCCCTCTGGGGGTCATCGAGGTGTCGTGCGACGCCCTCCGCCATCACATGCGCGAGTTCCAAAGGAAGCGGCAGCGGCTCACCGGGCCAGTACCGCAATTGCATGGGCGCAAGTCGATCGCCCTCCTCCATCAGCGGCAGTACCGACATGAATGCATCTGCCTGCGCCTTGCGCGTCTGCGCATCGACCTCGGCAGACACAGCAACCCTCCGTGCCGTCTGATTGGTCTGTTTGAGGTATGCGGCATATGGGGCCATGCACTCGCCAAAGAGCGAGCGGCACCGTGTGCCGATGCTGACAGGGCGCCCGACCGGACTGTCGAGCCGTGCCATGGTCAGCCGAACGGGCAGGCGCAGAACCATGGCAGCGAGCGTTGCCTCCGCAATGGTCTCGTCCGAATGGAGGCACGCGAAAAATTGTGGTGCGTTCTCTGCCAGCCAGGAGCGGTTGCCCGCAGTTACGTGTTGGCCGAAGCGCTGCCCTGCCGCCGATAACGCCTCGCCGAGACGGGGCCACGCATGGGCGACCTCAGGCCAGCAAAAGACACGAATCGATCGCAGCGCACCTGACGGGTCCGCCGGGGATCGGGTCGAGGTCGCCCACACGGCAACCTGGGCAGCGGGTAATGGACCGGCGGACGGCGAGCGTGCTTCGTTACTCACCGTTTGCCGCCGGTGTCGGATCGTCTACGTGCCACGGGCGGCCTGAAACCCGCTCGATGTAGTCGCGGATGAGTTGGCGCACCACCTGCGAGGGTGTGGTGTCTTGCTCTTCGCAGAGGCGCTCGAAAACCGCCTTCTTCCGCGGATCGATGAGAACGGTCAACCGGGCTGTCCGCGTTTCCTGGGTCATGGCTGTCTCCAATGCACATCTGATTATCATAGCATGTGTGCCTAAATCGCCATGAGTTCGGCTGGCGCCGGGTCCTTACAGTCCCCGACGGCGCGCCCCTGTGCTGCTACGGGGGCGGCCGCCCGTCGTGCCCCGCTCCGACGCCCGCTCCTGCGCGGGCGCCGCGCAGCCGACCAAGGACGACATGGCGGAGGACGGCCGCTGCCAGATAGCGGGCAATGCGTGCGATGTCCCGCACCGGGCGGAAATGACTGCCACGCAATCCCTGCCCATACCGGGCATGGATGGGCACATAGGCGATGCGCATTCCCAACCTGCGCGACGCTTCGACGAGCACGGCACTTTCGAAAGCGAAATGGCCGACGGACGGAGGCGAGCAATCGAATACGCTACCAGGATAGTAGCGAAGGCCACTTTGTGTGTCGGTGATGGGCTGACCCGATGCGACCTTCACCGCCCAGTCGCCAAACCCGTTGGCCAGCCTGCGTAGCCAGGGCTGGGACTGACGGTCCTTGAGGCGTGCGCCGATGATGATGCTTCCTGGAAGTTGGCAGGCGGCTTCGAGCACCTGGCGAACATCGTCGATACGATGTTGGCCGTCGCCGTCGACGGTAATTACCCCATGATGCCCGCGGGCCCGCACCGCGGCCCAGCCGCTTTTGAGTGCATCGCCCTTGCCCCTGCATCGGATGTGACGGATGACCCGCGCCGAATGGGCCAACGCTATCTCCGTCGTCTTGTCTGTTGAGCCGTCGTCGACGACAAATACTGGCAGGCCAAACTCGGCGAGGTCCTCAAGGACGCTCCCCAGTGCGGCCTCCTCGTTGAGGCAGGGGACGAGAAACGCGATGGTCATGGTCGCCTCGCTACTGGAAGGACCGACGGTAGGCCCGTCCGCGCCGTGATCTCGTGAAGATCTAGCCCCCCCCTGGAGTCGACCGGAAGGTGCCCGTCAGGGCGCAGGGGCGTAAGGGCGCTTCGCGGCAATACCAGCCAGGACCGAGAGAGAAAGCAAGCTCAGGATGCTGAAACCCGAAGCGAATAGTCGCCCAGGTTCGCCAGCATGATGAGTGCGCCTGAGAAGCGTGCACCGGCGAATCGCTCCCCGCTGATTTGTCGCGCCGGTGGCGCTAGTGGGCGCCCCCACGCCAATTACTACCGCCAAACGTCGATGCCAGCCCCTTTTTACGGTGGAAAGAGCTCTCGTTAGGCCCGATCGTGACTCTGCACGCGGGAGATGCGGACCGTGGATGCGGCCGGCTCGACCCTTGTGATGCGCGTTGCGTTCCATTCAATTACGCCTGGCGAAGCGCTCGATTCGAATACCGGCCCACGCTCATCGCGCGTCCCGCCATCATTGAAGCGGAGGGTCAGTATCGCTTCCTCGATGCCCCCCATTGCCATCAGCCGGGTGACGACGGCCGGTGCAAAGGTGACGTCCACGCAAGCCTCATCCGTCCGGTGGTCTTCAACGCTGATGCCGTTCGTATGCACCATCCCATCAGAGTGCGCATGGTGCACGGTGACGTGGAATGTCCGCAACTCCCTGCTGGTCCGGATGGCGGCTCCGTCGGTCAAGGTGCCGGTGAAGGAAATCTGGTACGTTTGTCGCCCCCGGTCATTGATGCCTTCAATCACCGGATTCTGGAGCCTCAAGCTGAGTTCGTGCACTGCGCTTTCCTGTCTACGGGCGCCCGCCAGCATCCCGGAAAGCCGAGAAGCGAGTCGCCAACCCTTCAGTTTGTCTGCGTCCCCAAGAGCCGCACCGGTTGGCCCGAGGCTTCGCCGCCCTCACCGGACACCGGGGTGGCGTCCAACTTCTCGCGCGAGACGGACTGCGGCAAGTGTCCCCGCCTCAGGCACATCCGGGCTCGCAGGCGGTTCACCGCCCACCACTCCAGCGTTATCGGCAGCGCTTCTGAAACCTTTAGTCCGTGTCTCATTTTTGCACCCCCGACCGTACCTGCGGCCATCGGCTGCAAGACGTCAGGCAGAGCGCTGATGGAGACAGCGGGGGCCACACTTGCGCGCCTTCGCCATCGGCCGCACCCCGCATGGACTACGTCGAGCCGCCGCCTCTAACGCCGGCCAACGGCTATGCTGCCCCTGCGCGATGAGGTGCTCCAAACAGCGTTCGAAAAGGGGTATCACAAGCGGTCGCCTCGGCGCACCGCGTCACCGGCGGCGTCGCAATTCGGCTCTGACGTCGTCGGCCATGGGCCCGACCCGCTGGACGGCACGCCTGAGCTGCTCGGGGGAAACGCCGAGAGCCCTGGTCCAGTACTCGAGCTCGTAGTCCTCCTTCACATTGATGCGCTTTGCGTCCGCGGGCCCGCGCTTTTTCGTGTCATCGCTCATGGCATGCTCCACTTCAATTAGCCAGTAAACACGGTTGGGCATCAACAACACGTAGTCGGCACATTGCCACTTCTTCAACGACTTTGTCGGTCGGCAGGACCTATCGCCCCACGACCGGCCTGACCTCGTTCCAAGAGCCACCTGCCATCGGTCTGACTGCAATCCCCCCCGACGAGGTCCACGGCGGCGACTCGCAGCCGCCGACCGACTGACCGCCGGGATCCGGGTGACCGTTCTCGCCCTGCCCTATCCTGCAACCCGTTTACCCTTGCTCTAGGGACACAATTTGCCGAAAAACGCCCTAGTCGCTGACCTGGGTCCATGGTTCGATTGCGGCCACATCAGGGGTAATTTCCATGTCGCCGAAGCTCACTCCAACGCAGTTGCTCACGCTGCGACAGCTGGCCGACACTGCCTTCCTTGCCGTCCGGACGCTGGACAAGACGCCCTGCCGCGACCTGCAGGCTCACGGCCTTGCATACGAGGATGGCGACGGATGGTGGCGCATTACCGAGGCCGGGCGACTCATCCTCGATTCGCTCGGGCCCCACGATCAAGCGCAGCATCGCGCTTGATGCACCACGACCCGAAACGGGAGCGTGTGCGGGGGGCGGCGGGCACAGACGGGCAAGCCGTTCTTCCCCAGGTTGCCCCGGGGTGACTCGGCCACGCCCTGCGCGAACGCTGATGGCCCTGGCGCAAGGTCCTAGACGCTTGCAGCACGTGCCTCGTCAGATCGACTCTGGGCTACACCTTCAGCCGCGAACGATCCCCAGCAGCTCATTGGCCTCTTCTTCCGTGACCGCGTCCGCTTCCACGAAAAACGTGACCTGCGCGGACGATTCGAGGTCTTGAATCACCGTCATCCCTTCACCGAGAAAATCTCCTTCCACCCGACCGCCGAGCGTCAGAATGCCGCTTTCCACCGAGCCGACGGTGAACCCGCCAGCGCGTTCAATCAGCCCCATGCCGAGATCCTTGTGAAACCAGATGACCTTTCCGAACATCAATGAGCTCCGATGCGCCGGCGAGCGCCCGGCCCCCTTTGTTTCGGCATCCCACGGCAATGGTTGAGCGACCATTCTTTCACATTCGTGATTGGAGAGATCGCAGTCGCCGTCCACGCGCCCTTGCCTCCGGATGTGCATCATGGAAAAGGTTACTGGCTTGGCAGCTGGCGCCCGGTGTGCCTGCAACCTTCCTGTGCAGGCCCGGGCTACGTCTTCCCGTGGACTGTCGCACCTCGAACCAGATGTCCACCATCACCACGGCAATCCGACTCCCTTGCAGGCATCCCGTCCAATGATCGAAGCAACCGGCATATGCTCCCGCTGTGGCGCCCCTCTCGGCGATCTCATCGAGGGAAACCACTTGTGTCCCCAATTGTGCGGACCCCGGAGCGGGCGTTGACCACCGTACCCGTAAGAGGCGGAGTGTGATGTCCCGCGAGGTTGCGACGCCAACAACGCCAATGGCCGAGAAGGACAAATCCGGAAGACCTTCCTGACATGGGTACCTGCGTGCCCGCCGCGCCGGACGACGTCGACCCCGACCATCCAGATGTGCCTGCTTGCGACCAGACCGTATGAGACGCGTCCTCGCCCTTTTGTCGCGCCGTTGAGTAGGCGCGTTTCCCACTGGCCGAGCATGGCAAAGCGTTGACCGCCTGCACCCGGATTGTCGTCTGTCCGTCCTTGACTGCCCGCCATGACCGTCAAGGTCCAAAGAGCGAAAATCATACCCGCCTGCAAAATCCGTCCCGCGCCAGCCGCAGCGGTTTGCGATCCGAAAAAAGCTGAGTCAAACAGCGCAACTGAAAAGGACGGGTGACCCTGAGCACCTGTACTTGCCGCCCTGGCAGCGCTGTTTGCACCCCAGATGTGGAGGCTGGCACCGGTGAAGCCGCGAGTCCGAAAGTCGTCCTCTTGCCAATTGTCGTGGCGGTCCGGCTAAAAATCGGCAACCGCGCGAATACCCCAGCGGAGGACGGTCATCTGCACAGCCGCAGGGATGCTCCCTTTGTCCTCCGCGGTGCCGGTCAGGGGAACGCTCAGGATCTTCCCTTCGATTTCTGCAGACCACACCACCTCGCGGCCGAGCCAGTCATGCGTGACGAGGGCCACCAGATGCCGGCCGTGCTCGTCAGTGACGACGATGCGTTGTTCCATGGCGTCTCCCAATTGGTGCAGCCTATTGACACGACAGCATGCAGGGCACGACACCGCGGGTAAAGAGGGGTGAACAAGGTCCACCTCCCTTATCCCCCTGCATCCCCCGAACCTCTCCACGACGGACACCGCATGTCGACGCCGGCCGAGGCCGCCCTCCCGATTGATGGTATCGGGAATAAAAGTGGATGCAGGCGACGCATTCCCGCGACTGGGGCCTCGGCGCGGGACGCCCGTTCTCCGCCCAGGCAAGGTCAGCCCCCTTTGCCCCACATAGCATGTTCGACGTTCCGGTTCGAAGACAGGCAAAGTGGTCGATTGCGTGTTGACGAATCCGAATTGATGCCAGATGCACGCCTGCGGCAAGGGGTATTGGGGATCCCCTTGGCCCGTGCCAGCGACACGGCGCGGGAGACCAAGTCATCGCATAAACCTGCCAAGCACCGCCATTTGCCAGCCGACATTGAGTGATAGATTCGGGACGACACCCCTCACCCGATTTCCCCATGTTGCCACAACAGCTTTCCCACCTCGTGGACCGCAGCCTCAAGGCGAGTACCAGGCTTGTCGTCCTCCTGACCATCGCCGCGCTGTTCAGTTCCGTCGGCCTGCTGGTTGTCCAGCATCGGGTCAGCGTCGGATACAAGATGCTCTTTGCCGCCGATTCGCTCGCCGATGACGTTCAGAAGATGCGACTGCGAATGGGTGCCTGGGTCATCAAGGGCGACAAGAACGCACGCGACGACTGGCGCAGCACTGTCAGACAAGGACAGGCTCATCTTTCCCGGCTGCAGACCCTGGGGACCCCCGATACGGCGCAGGCGCGATCAATCAGCGAGATCGGTGCGCAGCTGCAGCGGCGCATTGATACCGCAGAGTCCCTATTGGGCGATCCGGACGCCAACGAGCGTGAGGCACGAATCGAGACCCTGATGGGGGATTATTATCAAGGCATCAACGCGCAGCTCATGGATGGGATACACGTGTTCAGCAAAGCGCAGCAGGACCGCCTCAGCGTTCTCGAAGAAAGAGAGAACGCCGTGCTCTCCGCTGCTGGCCTTGTCCTTGTCGCACTCGTCAGCTGGTCCATCCTCTCTCTGCGCAGGACGAGACATACCGCGGCGCGGCTCATCCGCAGTCTCGACGAGGCCCTACGGACGACGGCACGCCAACGCAGCGAACTCGAGGCATTCATTGATGCGGCACCACTTGCGGTGTTCCACGCCGACAAGACCGGACGCCCGACATGGCTCAATGAGGATGCAGAAGAGCTCGTCGGTACCGAACGCGGAACGAGCGTGGTAGAGACAATGCGTGAAGGCCTCCACGCTGACGATCGAGAGCGATTGGTCCGCGCGTGGAACCGCCTGCTCGACGAAGCTACAGAACTCGACGAGGTGTTCCGGATGCGCAGCCGTACGGGCGAAAGGCTGTGGGCCCACGCCCATGCGTGCCCCGTCCGCGTCGGGGACGATGTGACGGGGTTCGTTGCGGTCCTGCGTAATATCACGCCGGAGATGCTTCTGCAGGAGGAGCTGACCCGCAGCCGTCATCAGCTGCAGCGCATCACCGATGCCGTACCAGCGCTCATTGCACGTGTGGACTGTTCGGAGCGCTATCGCTTCGTCAACGCGACCTACGGCGTGTGGTTCGATGCCGCGCCGACCCTCGGCGAATCAATGCGGAATTTCCTCGGAGAGACTGCGTATGGCGGCATCGCGCAGTACGTTCAGCAAGCGCTGGGTGGGAAGACCGTGCACTTTGAGATGCCTCGCCAGCACATTAGGGGACGCGACTTCGTCGGCGACGTAACGTATACGCCTGAGTTCATGGCAGATGGCACCATTACAGGGTTTTACATCATGGTCACCGATGTCTCCGAGCGCAAGGAACTCGAAGAGAATCTGTTCAAAGCAAATGAGATGGCGCAGGTCACACTCGATTCCATTGGTGACGCGGTGATTACAACCGATGAAGCAGGCATCGTCACCTTCGCAAACAGGCGCGCTCAAACGCTGCTCGAGAGACCCGCGGCGACCTTGGTGGGCCACCCGATTGAGGAGGTGGTAAAACTTGTCGATGGATCCGGAAAACCAAGCGAGAGTTCGCTGCGCCGCGCACTCGTTGAACGTCGCCTGGTCGATATGCTTCAACCCCGAAGACTCGTTCTCGATGAGCGCATTTTTCTCGACGTCGAGGATGTTGCCGCGCCCATTGAGATGCGAAACGGAGAACTTGCCGGAGGGGTGTTGGTGGTCCGCGACGTGAGCATTGCCCAAGCTGTCGCTGACCGTATGCGTCAGCTCGCGGAGGCCGACCCGTTGACGGGTCTTCCCAACCGGATGGTCTTTGAACAGCGAACACGCGACGCATTGGCCGCCCGCGCAGGGGACGCCTGCCTTGCGCTGCTCTACATGGACCTCGACGGGTTCAAAGCAGTCAACGACACCTACGGGCATGATGCCGGGGACGAACTGCTGCGCCAATTCGGCCGCCGGCTTGTCGCAATTGCCAGACCGCTTGACGTCGTCTGCCGGCTTGGCGGTGACGAATTCGTGGCGCTGTTGCGCCCGGTGAATGACCCTTCAGGTGCGCTGGCGCGCGCCGGATTGCTCATCGAGGCGGCGGCGGCTCCTTTTTTCTGGCAGGGCATCCCCCTTCACGTGACGTTGAGTGTCGGCATCGCATGTATTCCTGACGACGGTGCGGATGCCCTTACCCTCCTGAGGAAAGCCGACGCGGCCCTTTACTCCGCCAAGCGCAGTGGTCGGAACCGGGCCATCCTCTTTGGCGCTTTGCAGCCAAAAAAGGGCTGCAACTGAATCGGACGGCCAGGTGCGGATGCCTCACGGATGGACCAGCGCATCACGGCACGGCCACGCGCCGGAGCCTCGACCAACGAATTTCGCAATTTATCCCGGGGAAAGTTGCCAAGCGCCGGTAGCCTCTGCCATTCTCAATGCGTCTACAGGCGAAACAACGGAGACTGGGATGGACCTCCACGAAATTGTGGATGACGCCCACGCCCTCGCGTCATCGATTGAATGTGGCGAAATTGAAGAAGCCATGTTCCGGGCGGGCCGAATTGCGACGGCTGCCGCCGCCGATGAGGCTCTTGGAATCGTGCTCGCAGCACACCGCGTTATCACTGCCCTTGCGACTCCCCGCTCCGGCGAGACCGAACTCGGGGCAGCGCTAATTGCACTGTCACACACCATTGAAAGCCGAATAGGACCGTGGTCGGACTCGATGCCTGGTTGGTTTGTGGATTGCCAGCAAGTTAACAGACGTGGAAATTTGCGCGCTGTCCTCGAAGAGCTCGAAGACGAGGGTATCGTCGGCGTTGCAGCCAAGGCGCACTGCCTGCAGGTAAACCCCCTCTTGCTCGAAAACATGCTCAATGGCGGCTACATTCCCGACGCTTTCGCCCGTGAAGTCGAATGGGTGATGCAGCGCCGTGCTGGATGGATGGACGAAGTTCCACATACTCGCGACCTGTGAAAGCATGCAAGGAGTGACTTGTGCATACACTGCCCCGCCCCATCCATTTCAGCTTTCAATGCATCGATCGCACCGGCGCCTCGTTGCTCGCGGAAGTAACGGCGACCCAGGATGATGCAAGTTCCCCATTCGTGTGGCACGCTGTTTTCCCTGCCTCCGGCAATCCGCCGGCCGAAATGCTGGGCTCCTCACAATCACTTGCAGAGGTTCGTGACGACATCCAGTCGAAGGTGCGTCGATTGCTCTCCGATGGTGGTGTCCGGATTCGCGCGTCTGCGTCCGGTACCGAGAGGATAGGTGCCCGAGAGGCTGACGAGGGATGAGATCCCGGTACCGACGACTGGGCGCGGGTCGCCCGGCGGTCGTATCTCCCCCTGTATTCGTCCTCACAATTGCAGCGGAGCTGTCGCCACACGAGACGACCGGGAGAGAGGTCTTCGTTCCGCGACGCCGTGCGGGCTTCCGCGCCTAACCGATGCTGCCCTCCGACGCGCGGCGCCTGCTCCGCAGGCAGGCAAAGGGCATAGCCAAGCCGAACGGGGTATCGCGGGAACCATACCGGCATTTTCTCTTCAATTCTCTCCGGCCATCGGTCCAGGCGCGCGCCATGCTGCCATGAATCCAGGCCAGAATCGACGTGGCCGCATGTGTGGAAGGCGCCAATGGGGCGCCATTCGGGAACCAGAAATTGCAGCAGGCTACGCTCGTTTGCACGCGTTTGCGCCGAACATGGCGAATCCCCGGTTTGGGGGAACAGGATGCCCGGACAAGGTGTAGGGTTGCGATGATTTGACTGGTACTGATGAGATGGCAGGCCCCCTAACCCCTCTCCCCACTTGGCTGACCTCGACCGAGGCCCTGCGACTTGTGCGGGAAGCGCAACGATGCCTTGACTGCACCTCCCCGCCGGACACCGTGGCGTGCACCCACTACCTTCTCCGCGCGCTGCAACTCTTCAAGGATCACTCGGAGGGTGCGTCAATTCCTGTCGCGTCACGTGAGACACCTCCCCACATCGATGGGTCGGCAAGTCGAATGCAGCTCTCCTCGTCGCATGCCGGTGGCCACCCAGGGCCAATGTTGACGGTCCGGACTCCGACGTCAGACGACCACGCGGCGCGCGCCGACCTTCCGCACCACCGGTACAGGGCCGCGCAAATCGAACATGCCCGAATGCTGCTGGGTACGACCCATGAGCGGGTTGGCGCAATTTCATCGACATGCGGTTTCAGCGATCAGGCGCACTTCACTCGCGTCTTCAAGGCAAGCACAGGACTTACCCCGCTTGCGTACAGGGCGAGATACACCCGTCATTGCCCAGTCTGAGACTCCAGGCGGTTGCTGAGTCACCTTTCGCCACTTGACGGTTATGGGACACGGCGGGTGTGCAGTGCGTGACAGCGGGTGGCATCGTCCGAGGCAGCGTTGCGAGCGCGCCGTTTTTCATCGTATCGCGTCGTCGAGCCTCGGCCATGAGATCGCAGGGACCGTGGCGACAGCGGGCTGCGCGAACAAAAACCCTTGCTGCAGCGACACCCCGAGGTCAAGGAGCGCACGGCATTCGTCCAGCGTCTCGACCCCTTCGCCGATCACCCGGATCGCGAGGCCGTGGCAGAGGTCAACGACATGGCGGACGATGAGTTGCCGAGGGCGGCTAGCATGGATGCCCCGGACCAGACCGATGTCGAGCTTCACCAGATCCGGCTGGAAGTCAGCGAGCAGATTCAGTCCTGCGTAACCTGCCCCAAAATCGTCGATCGCGGTGAGAAAACCATGCGCCTTGTATGCCGTCAGGATGCCCACCAGATGCTCGTGGTCGGTGACCTCCTCGTGCTCCGTGACTTCGAAGATGACCCGCCCCAGGGGCCAATGCGCCGCCGCGGCTGCAGCAAGCGTCGCCTGGAGGCAATGCTCGGGGTTGTACACGGCATTCGGCAGGAAGTTGATAGACAGCATCCCGGGCGGCTCAACGAGAGCGGCTGTCCGGATCGCTACAATCCGGCAGGCTTGATCGAAGGCATACCGGTTCTCATGCCGCACCGATGCAAGCACTGCGCTGGCACCCTCGCCGTTGTTTCCACGGACCAGCGCTTCGTGGGCGAAGACCGTCCGCGCACGGACATCGACGATCGGTTGAAAGGCCATCGTGATGCGTTGCGCGACTTCGGCGGCATTGCCGCACCCCTGGCAAATCGTCTGTGTCATTGTCCGTCCTCCCAGCGCTGAGCATACAGGTCCCATCAGTGACGCTCGTGAGGACGTAAGCGCTGGGTCCACCCGCCCCCTGGCGCCGGGTATGGGGATGCGGGCACGGTCAGTCGCATGCGACACAGTGCCCCGGGCCGCCCTGGATAACCCCGCACCACAACCCGATACGATTCCCGCACTGCCCGCGGAGAATGGTCATGTTCCAGCATATCCTCATCGCAACCGACGGTTCGGACGTATCGGATCGCGCCGCCAAGCAGGCCATCGACCTCGCGTCACGCCTTGGCGCGCGGGTCCTTGCCCTTCACGTTGTCCCGGCGCTCCCCGCGTACGCTTACTTTGCACAAGGGATTGAAGGCGCCATACCGACTCCTGATGAGGCGTCAAGGGAAGATGCCGAGTGTCTTGAACGCGTCCAGCGCCTGGCCAAGGCCCATGGGGTCCCATGCGAATTGCGCAGTGTCGTCGACGGCCGACCCTACTGCGAGATTGTCGCCATTGCAGAACGGGAAGGCTGTGACCTCATCGTCATGGGCTCACACGGCCGCCAGGGCCTCGACCGACTGCTGCTCGGGAGTGAGACGCACAAGGTCCTGCTCAGCACTCGCGTCCCGGTCCTCGTCTGCCAATAGCAACCAAGGACGGTGGCTGCGCCAAAGGATACGACCCTCAAGCGCCGCGCCCCCTGGTCCGATTGCTACGAGAATCTTCCAAGCTTCGCGGCCGCAGGATGCGCGAGGTGTCGAGGATGACCGGTCATGCGACCTCCAGAAGCCTTGCCGCGCGCCGGCCGGTGGGCGGCCCGGGCTAGGTCAGTTTTCTTCGTCGGCTCAGCCACAGGTAAAGGCCGCTGCACAGCACCGCTATCAACAACAGGTCGAGCAGCGCCCAGACTGTCTTCATGGCGAGCCCACCGCCGTTGCCAAAATGCAGTGGCCGCGACAGCTCGGTGCTGCGCAGGTACCATGGCATCGGCAGCACGGCCGTCACCGTGCCGGTTCGCGCATCCACCATCACCGGCTGATACAGCTCGGCCGTGAGCGTGCTGGCGCCGCGCGCCCAGAAAATGAAATGCACTGGCGTGCCGTACGGGCTGCCGGGAAAGACCACGCCGGTGACGAGCATGCCCGGCACGGCGCGCGTTGCCGTGGCGAGCGCCGCATCCAGCGATACCCTCGCTGCCGGCCCTGCCGGTGGAACACCCACATCCGCGCCGGCGATTCGTGGTGTCACTTCCTTCGCCTGCCACAGGTCGAACAAGGGACGCTCGAGCTCGTTGAGCAAGCCGGTGAAGGCAACCACGCAGGCCCACGCGACCAGCACGATCCCGTGGAAATTGTGCCGATCCAGCCACGCCTGGCGCGTGCGTTTGCGCCTTACCTTGCCGAAGCCGGCACCACGGTTGAACGGTGCGTAGATGACCACGCCGGAAACCAGGGAAGCGAGGAAGCACAACGCCACCGTCAGCATGACCCACGTGCCGGTGTTTCCCATGAACATCGATTCGTGAATATCGTGCACCGCGTTGATGAAGGCATCGCCCGGGCCATTGTCCGCACGGCCCGTCACCACTTCGGCACCGGTCGCCGCATCGAACACGGTGCTTACGGCATGATCGGGGTCGTCGCGAAACGCGGCCCACGTTGGCGCCGTGGTGACTGCCACCCGGGCATGCCGTGGATCAAGGAAGGTGGCCACCACGACCGCACCGGGTTGTGCACGCTCCACCGAGGCGAGCATCGCGTCGAGCGGAGCGTGCCCCGGTTGCGCCGAGAGCCGCGGCAGTGACGGGTCGAACGCATCAATGATCTCATCCGAGAACACCAGCGGCAGCCCGGTAAGGCACGCCACCAGCAGGAATGCCGTCGCGACCAGGCTGGACCACCTATGCACGCGGTCCCACGCCTTCAGGGTGCTGCTCTTCACCGTGCTTTACCAGCTGAAGGTGGCTTTGGCCATCCAGGCGCGGCGCAGGCCGTACTGGCAACCCAGCTCACCTTGGCAGCTACCGATGTATTCCTTGTCGAACAGGTTCTGTGCGTTCAGCGAGAAACGCCACTGCGGGATCTCATAGCGGATTGCCGCATCGACCAGCGTGGTGGAGGGCAAGCGGATCGTGTTGGCCAGGTCGCCGTAGGTCGAGCCGACGTAACGCAGGCCGCCCGCCACGCCGAAGCCACGCAGCGCGCCGGAGAGGAACGTCTTGTCCAGCCAAAGGTTGGCCATGTTGCGCGGCACGTCACGCGGGCGCTTGCCCTGCGTGCCGTCGTTGTTGCGCAGCTGCACGCCGTTCATCCAGGTGTAGCCGGTGATAAGGCTCAGCCCGTTGCCGAGATCGGCGACGGCGGAAAGCTCCGCGCCACGCACGCGCACTTCGCCCGACTGCACCTGGAATTCCGGGTGGTCGAGGTCTGTGGTGAGCACGTTGGACTGGGTGAGCTGGTACACCGACGCCATGACATAGCTGTTCTGGCCACGCGGCTGGAATTTCACGCCTGCCTCGTAGCTCTTGCCAAGGTTCGGTTTGAACGGTGAGCCTTCGAACGACGTGCCGGTGGACGGTGTGAACGCCGTCGAGGCATTGATGTACGGCGCGATGCCGTTATCGAACAGGTAGACCAGGCCCGCGCGCCAGGTGAAGCGATTGGACTTCTGCGTATCGCTGGTTCCTTCGAGGCGGTCGATCGTCTGCGTGCTCGCCCAATCCTGGCGCACGCTTACCGTGGCTGCCCAGTGGTCGATGCGCATCTGGTCCTGGGCATACGTGCCCAGCTGGCGGATGGTGTGGGTCACGCTGTAATCGACCGGCGGCAGGTCGACGGTGATTCCGTACAGCGGCGCATAGATGTCCAGCGAGGGAATCTCCGGATCCTGTTCGGCCCAGCGATCTTCCGCATGCAGGTAGTCGACGCCGGCGAGCAGCGTGTGGCGCACCTTGCCCGTGTCGAAGCGGAACTCCGCCTGGTTGTCCACGCCCGCCACGTCACTGCTCGCCTGCGTGCGGAAGCCGTAGCGATCCAGCGTGCGCAGATCGTCCTCGAGCCCGGCGGAGCCGATGATCGAATAGTCCAGGTTCGCATGCGCATAGCGTGCGTTCTGGCGGAAGGTGAACACATCATTGAAGCGGTGTTCGAACTCGTACCCCACCGCGTACTCGCGACGCGCGAAGCGATCGAAGTTCGGATCGCCGTCGTAGAAATCCGAAGGGATCTTGCCGTTCGGGTTGCCCCACAACGTGCCCTGCATCGGCAGGTCGTTGGGCGGGCTGTTGGCGTCGCGGTAGCTGTAGTGCGTGAGCAAGGTGAGGTGCGTGTCATCCGAGGGCGCCCACGTCACGGCCGGGGCGATGAAGACGCGCTTGTCGCGCACATGGTCGGTCTGGGTGCTGGTGTCCAGCCCCAGCCCGGTGACGCGGTACAGCCACTGGCGGTCCTTATCCAGCGGGCCGGAGAGATCGAACGACGCCTGTGCCCGCCCGTACGCACCGGTGGCGGCGGATACTTCGTGCAACGGCGTATCCAGTGGGTGCTTGCTCACCACGTTCACCATGCCGCCCGGGCTGGTGGCCTGGCCGTACAGCACCGATGAAGGGCCGCGCAGCACTTCCACGCGGTCCAGGCCTTCGGTCTCGATCACGGGCGCCAGCACCGTGAAGTAGGTGAGCGTGGAAAGTCCGTCGAGGTACGGATTGGCATCGGGGAAGCCACGCAGCGAGAAGTAGTCCGCCTTGGTCTCCACGCCGCCGAATTCTTCGGCAAGCACGCCCGGGGTGTAACGCAGGGCCTGGCTCACGCTCTCCACCGCCCGCGCATCCAGCTGGTCGCGGGTGATCACGGTGATCGACTGCGGCGTTTCGAGCAAGGGCGTGCTGGTCTTCGTCGCCGCCATGGTTTCGTGGGCCACATAGCCCGAGGTGAGGCCGGTGACAGTGATCGCGTCGAGCGACGTGGTCGAGGTGCGCGCGTCGCTGCTCACCTGGATCAGCAGCACGCCGTCTTTTTCGGTGGCGACGAGGTGGGTACCGGCGAGGATGCGGGTGAGCGCCTGCCGCGAGGTGTAGTGGCCACTGATCGCCGGCGCCTGCAGGTTGCGCACCAGGGCGGGATCGACCGCCAGCTGCACGTGCAGCTGCGCGGCGAGGGTGTTCAATGCCTGGCCAAGCGGGGCGGCCGGCACGTCGATATCCACGGCCGTCTCCCTTGGCGTATCCGCGAAAGCCGGCGTGGTGACTGAAAAGGCGAGCACGAGGGCCGCGGCCAGGGCGGCCGGGGCAGCAAGACGAAGACGCATGGAGCGGGTTCCCTGGAACTGGATCGATAGTCGTAGACGCACGACCCGTCCCGAACCTGACATCGAAAGTTATCGCGACCCCTGGCGGGCGACGATGCGCACCTCGGCACCGTGTCGCTCGAGGCGCACCGGCAGGATTTGCGGGAGCGCTTTGGCGAACGCATCGGCGTTGCCCACGGTGAAACTGCCGGTGACATGCAGGCCACGGGCGGAAGGCGCGACCGCGAGGTGGGTATCGCCGTAACGCTCCAGTTCGGCCACCGCATCCGGCAGCGGCGTGTCATCGAACACCACGCGGCCATCGCGCCAGGCTTCGCCGGCGCCGTTGGCCAGCCGCGCCGGCAAGCCGAGCGGCGCGACGTGCGCAGCCTGCCCGGCAAGCAGATCCACGCGGCCCTGCCCGCGCGGGTCGGTGACCTGCACGTGCCCCCGGGTCACGCTGATGTCGGTACCGCACGATACCAGCCCGGTGGGCGTCTCGCGCACGCCAAAGCGGGTGCCCACGACGCGGACCTGCGCCGTGGCCGTATGCACGACGAAAGGCCGCGCCACATCGTGGGTGACATCGAACAAGGCCTGCCCCGACGAGAGCGCCACGTCGCGTCCGCCTTCCGAAAGCCGGACGCTGATCACCGTGCCGGTGTCCAGCCAAACCAGGCTGCCATCGGCCAAGGTCACCTGTCGCTGTTCGCCGCGCGCCGTGCGGTAGGCCTCGGCCACCGCGGCTGGCGGCGGCATCCGCTCCCACCACACGACGCTGCCCGCCACCGCGACGACAACCGTGGCGGCGGCCACCAGGGCGGCCCGGCGGAAACGTGCGTTCCGGCGGCGGCGGCGATGGGCCGGGGCCACGTCGTCGAGGAAGGCCCAGGTGCTGCGCAGGCGCGCGAGCGCCACGGCATGGGCGGGGTCCTCGGCCAGCCACTTCGCAAGGGCCTCGCGTTCCGCGCGCCCGAGGCCACCGTGCGAACGCACGAGCCAAGCGGCCGCGGCCTCGTCGGGCGAGGTGGCGCGGTCGGTCGGTTCGTCCGGCGACGGCGGGATTCCGTGCATCAGGGGCTCCATGGCGTGCAGGGCTGACGCCTTAGCCAGTGAAAACCTGACATGGATGCGCCTCAGCGGCGATTGTAACGGTCATCGCAGGCGCGGCATGCCAGCAACGCACGGATGATGTGCTTTTCCACCGCATTCCGCGTGATGCCCATGCGGGCGGCCACTTCGGCATGGGGAAGCTGTTCGAACTTGTGCAGCACGAACGCCTCGCGGCAACGTGGCGGCAGGCCTTCGATCACGGCAAGCATGGCGGCCACGTGCTGGCCCGAGGCGGCGGCATTTTCGGGCTGGGAGGCATCGGGCGCGCGTAGGCCGTGCCACTCATCAATATCGGTGTGCTGGCGCACCCGGGCCCGTCGGTGCCGGTCGACCAGCAGGTTGCGCGCCACCCGATAGAGCAGGCTGCGGAAATCGCGCGTTTCGCGACCAGCGGCCTGGGCGCCCAGCGCGCGGGCATACGCCTCCTGGGCGAGATCGCCGGCGGCGTCGCCATCGTGCAGTTGCCCGCGAAGGAACCCCCACAGCTCGTTGTAGTAGCGCTCGACCACGGCCGGTTACATGCGAATGATTCTCGCTATTGTACTGAACTGATGTGGGTCTGCTACGTCCTTCCTTGCCGCCCATCGCCTGCGACAGTCCCGCCCGAAAGGTCCCATGCGTTCACGCCATCGTGGGTGTGGCCCGCAAGGAGAACACGGAGGTTGGGATGACGGCCAGACTGGACAACGGAGGCAACGGGCGGGGCGAGCGGCGTCCTCGGTGCATGCCTGCTTTTTTGGCACGGCAATCCGCCGCAGCAAGTTCTGGGCACCGGGTCCAACGAAGCGCGACCCAACGTCGCTGGCTGTTGTCACCCGCTCTCCGCTGGCGCTGCCCAGCGGGCACCAGACCATGACCCGTCGCCAACGCAGAGTACTCCCTGCGGCGAATGGAACTGACAGCGCGATCGCATCAATCCGGTCGCCCAGGTTCCCTACCCAATGGATGGACGCGAGCGCACCGGACAACCACGGCCTGGACGTTTCCCCGGAAGTGTCGGACGTGCCCGTTGCAGCCGCCAGACTCCGACACCTCGCCGCGGAGAGGACCGGCCTCCCTGCGGTGGCGCCCGGGAACGCTGCGGCCGCAAGGCAACCTGCGGCATCGCACAGCCGGCTTGGTACGAGCGTGTCTTGTGCACGTTTCAAGAATCCGCCCCTTGGCAATTAGAGGTCCGTGCCGCAAGACCTATCCCATTCCATTCCCGATGGCGACATCCCTGCCCAACGCCCGCGTCGCCAAATCTCCGCACCCTGTGCCAGTTCCACCGACCGCAGGCACTCAGCGACGCCAACTGCCTCGCGGGCGCTTCGTTCCGTCAATGACGCCCGAGCGGCTTGCGGGCGTGGTCAATGACGGGGAGATGTCCGATGTCCTCGCCCAATCGCTCGAAGACATCATGGGAGCCAGGGCACCGGTTGGACGAAACCCTGCGTGATGCACTGGAACGCGCGCCACCTGCTCGCTGGACAAGTCCGCCAGACCGAATCGCCCTCGGCCATCGCCCGGACGCTCGGCTCCCAGTGTGCGTTGCCCGTCGTCCGACACCTGAGGCCCCGCTGACGCACCTTCAATGCGCCAAGGGGTGCCTCGACGAGGCCGACCGGGATGTGCTCCCAGCAAAGCCAGGACGGGAAACCAAAGGAGCCGGAGGTCTAGCTGGTGCTCGGGCCACTGGCAAGATCAAGCGCCGCCAGCAACTGGCGCCGCTGATGGGGTTTGGCGAGCACGAACGTGCCCTCGGGCATCTTAAGCTTTGCGGTCTCATGGCGACCGGTGAGGACGACAATGCCGGTTTGCGGCCATCGCTGGCGGACGAACCCGGCAAGCTCGAGGCCGTGACCGTCCTCCATGAGGTCGATGTCGGCGAGGACGACATCAATGGCGCCTGCCTCCAACGCCCTGGCTGCCGCATCACCCCCCGTAACCCCAGTCACCTGCCACGCGGCACCTGCCAGAAGCTCGGAGGTGACCTCACGAAGAACCTCGTCCGCCTCGACCACGAGTACCCGACGCCTGCCGGCCTGCGGCGTCACCGCCAATACGGGAGCGTCCGGCCGCCGGGTATTCGGGCCGGTAATGGCCCGTTTGCTGACCTCCAGCACCATTGTGCGCACGGCATGGCACCGGGCACGCGCGTTGGAGGCCGAGGCGAAAAACAGGACGTGGTCGTCCTCGATGGATACCAGGGCATCGGTCAGGCTCGTGCGAAGGCGGGCTGCCTCGACGGCAAAGGCATCGAGCCAGAGGTCGGAGGGCGGCCGGCTCAGGAGGCCGACGATGGGCGCGTCGCGCACCACGTCCACCACCGCCTTGAGCGGGGGAACCTCAAATCCGACAATGCGGGGCATCTGGCGGAGGGGCATGATGGCGGGCACTTACTCCCGAATAACGTGCCACGCACCGCCCGCATCCTCTTGGAAGACTGTGACCTCGTCGCCCATCTCCTCCATGACCCGTGCCCGTTCGCAGGCAGCGTGCAGGGCGAGAAGACCGTCGGTATAGGAGTCCCCATCCGTACCGTTGATCGACACATGCCAGGTCCGCGTGTTGTGCGCGGGATACATGATGTAGATGCGCGCGTGCGCCATTGATCACTCCAGTAATGAGAGGCGCAACCCTGCCAGAAATAAAAAGCCCCTGCTCAGGTCAGGGGCTCGGGCGACACGCTCCGGGGGTGGAAGAGCATGCCACAGGGCCATGGTCGTATCCGGGAGGTCATTGTTTTGTGATGATGACCGAAAGATCGATTCTGCTCACGGGCTCTGGGCGCGCGCGGCGTGCCGAATGGACAGACCCAAGGTCGCTGCAGCAACGACGCCGGCCACCGTCGCTGGAAACCAGAGGATCGAAAGTCCCGCCGTCGTGAACCCTGCGGCGGCCAGCACGCCACCGGCAAGGAAACCGGCAATGACTGTGACGCACAGTCCCACGCGTCGCCGATCCCAATTCAAACCGCCCAAGGATTGCCCCACCGCGACAGCAGCGTCCGTGAACATGCCGGTCAGATGCGACGTGCGCAGCAAAGCGCCGGAGACAACCGTGGTCAGGCCGTTTTGCAGACCCATGGCGAGGGCAAGGCACGCAAGGCTGGACAACCGGGAAAGATCCTTGTCGGCCGCAACCGCGATGAGGCATGCCTCGCAGGCAAGCAGCACCGATGCGCGACCGGTGGGGACCCACCTCGGCAGACGGTGGACATAGCCACTCGCTGCGCAACCAAGGCAATACAGGCAGATGACAAGCGCAGCATGGGCGAGCAAGGCCGCATCATGACGGCCAACACCAGCGGCGGCTTCCGTGGTCACCCCTGTCAGGTGGGTGATGCCGCCATGGCGGAGAAACAGGAGCGCGGTGACGTTGACGGAACCCGCAACCATGGGCAGCAGGAGAACCCACAACCACGTCCAGCGGGGAAACACCGGGACCATTTGTCCCTCCTATGACTGAATTCACCGTTGGTCAGCATCCCCAAGTTCGACAGCGACGTAAAGGTGTGGCGCCCAGCAACTGCCGCGATGAAGGCGGCACCGGCACCTCGGGGCGCGTCCAGAGCGCAAAAACGCCCGGGGTCGCTGACAAGTATCCTGTACCCCTTGATGCAGGTCCCCAAGGGCGCGTTGACGGTCTTTGTCCGGCGCCCGACGTCGGCTACCCTTGGTGGGCCATTCGTGAGAATCGCACGCCCCTACGGGGGCATCCCCTACTGACCACGGATTGGTCCGGCCTGCGCGCCTTCCTGGGCGCGGGCTGTCTACGGGCGATGGCGGCGCAAGTCGACGGTAGCGTGACGGAACGCGACATGAGGAGTGTTGCGTACATCGAAAGAGTTCCTTGTCTGGCTTGTCATTTGCCGACGCGCTCCACTCGATAGTTCCGTCGGCCCCGAAGCGCCATGTGCCGATCCCGAGAACCTCACGTCGTCAAGCCAAGGCCTTCCGCGTCCGGGAGCGCCGGGCCCACCAGACATACGCAGTGGCGACAAGGGCAACGGTCACCGCCATGCCGGCGCCGAACTCGGTGGTTACCCAGGGCGCCCGACCTGTATGCGAGGTCATGGCATCAAGAACGCCCTGCACGAGGGTGTTGTGGCTTGCGTGCACAATGACGCACGGCCAGACGCTGCCGGTGACGAGCCGCATCCAGGACAGCAAGACGCCGAGGGAAATGACCATGAGGGTGAAGCAGACGGTCGCGTAGAGATGAGCCGTACCCGCGTTGTACCCTGCGCCAAGAAGCATCGGGTAGTGCCAGACCGCCCAGATCGCTCCCACAATGAGGCCCGAGGCGGTGGGCCCCAAGCGTGAAGTGAATGCCGGCGCAAGGAAGCCACGCCAACCGAGCTCCTCGCCGAGAGCCCACATGATCGTCGAGAGAAGTCCGAAGGTGAGCGTCGAAGGCACGCCAAACGCCATTGCAAAAAGGCCCTGGTGGGCCTCCATGCGATACGGCCCCGCCTGCGCCCGAGCGAAAACGGCCCAGTCAAACGCGTCCTTGACGAGGATCCAGGTCACGACATAGACGGGAACGGCATACAACCATGGGGCAAAGTAGCCCACCCACACCGACTTTCCCTCGGGTAAACAGAGCCCGAGCTCTTCAGACGACACCCTGAAGCGAAATGCAGTCAGGATTGCCGCAATCCCAGGACACCACATCACCATCCGGGAGAGCATCGCCGTGCTCGCCCCCGCATGCCATGCAAGGAGATCCACCGGTGCGCTCAGGACGACCAGCCATGCGAGGAAGAAGGCGACCGGCTTCCATGTGGACTTGGTTTGCACGCTGACTCCAGATAGACGGACAGGCACATTGTGACGGCGTTGCGAATGTGCGCCCTGTGCCATTCGTCCACCGGAAGCGGACGGCGCCCGCGACTAGCGAGCCAACGTCCCGGCCCCCTCCCCGTACTTCGCTCAACGGGCTGGGGTAAGTGGAGGTGGGCTCCTCGCCCTGCCCCGTCAACGAGGCCGGCTTAAAGCGGCCATGGCGCGCGACTTCGGCCGGTGCCATTCCGGGGCGCATCGGGCTTCCACGACGCGCCTGCAGGACCCGCTGGTCACCGCGACGGTCATGACAGTCTCCGACGTGATCGCTGTCGCGCTGCCAATGGCCTTGGAAGCCTCAGCATCGAGCGGTCGCATCGCGGCAAGGGTTCACAACCGACAGGCCGCAGCAACACGACCATGCCCTCGGTTACTCCCTCCGGCAATCCGGCGCAGCGTCGAGTCCTCGGCAGCAACACAAGTACAATGCGTGCCGATGCGGGTTGCGTTGAAATCGTCGCCATCGCCGCGTCGACTTCGCCACAGCGTCCATACCCAATCCGGCGAACCGGCCGATAACGTCCCCATTGATGATCGTCATTCGGGAAAGCGTGCCCGAGATCACGGGTCGTCGCACGGGTCGCCGAAGGTCGTCCCGCGCGCCCCCGCCGCCGGATACGCGTCCAAGGCGCCAGCGCTACGCCATTCGAGGTGGAACGCATCCGCCGCGTCATCGCGCGCATGCAGATCCTTCACATAGCGTTGCGACCTGTGTACCCAACGTTGATGATCCACCGTGAGTCCGAACGCAAAATGTCGTCTCCTCTCAATGATAGTCCGCCGGCCGAATCAGCGCTGCGTTCAAGGCGCCTCGACCGTCTTCTCGCCCGGCTTGATGCCGAAGGTTCACTGTCCCTTCGAGCGAAGGCTGAGCGTCTCGGCGTGCCGGTCGGCGCGTTGCGAAATTATGCGGACGGCTTTCCGATGCCCGATGACGTGGCGAGAGACATAGAATGGACCCTTCACCTAACCAATGGCTGGCTCGATGGGAGGCTCGACTCCATCGAAGGCCCCGCCCCCCTCTAACCATTTCTCTCCTGCGTCGCTCCGCTGCCGCTGCCCCATAGGTATGTTGCGCGAAACGCTCGTCTGTCCAAGGGACCGTCCTCGGGCACGGCTGTGAAAAGCGTGCCCCGCCCGGCAAGCCTGTGGCTCAGGGAAGACCAACACCGGTTGGGACGCAGCTTCTCGACGACCTCGACCGTTCCGCTTCACCGTGGCAATAAGTCCCGCATGGCCCACAGGTCGCCGTGGACGGCGCGCGGGATGCTGTTGAGCCGAGCATGATGCAGGCTACGTTTCGCTCCACGCCTTCACCGGCAAAGACAGCATGGCGTGATGGGCGAGCGGTGGCGCTGGGGAGGCGCTTTCTGAGGCAATTCGTGGGGCTTGTCTGGGGCCGGAGGCTGCCTGTGGGGTGCGGTCGAACCAACGACGGGAGATTGCTCCGGGCCGTCAAGAGGCTCGCGTGGATGGGCGATTCGCTCTTGCGCGACGACGGAGGGAGCCGCAAATGCGCGGCCCCCGGGATGTGGGTCATGGGAGCGGATTGCCACCCGTCACCCCGTAGGTCTCGCCGGTGATGAAACTTGATTCGTTCGAGGCAAGGAGCACATAGACCGGTGCACACTCAACAGGCTGGCCGGGACGCTTCAGGGGAACCTGAGCTCCGAAGTGCTTGAGCTTCTCCATCGGCTGGCCACCCGACGGTTGGAGGGCGGTCCACACGGGACCAGGTGCCACGGCATTGACCCGAATCCCGCGCTCCGCCACCTGACCCGCAAGGGCCTTGGTAAACGCCACGATGGCAGCCTTCGTCGAGGCATAGTCGAGCAGGATGGCAGAGGGATCGTAGCTCTGGATGGAAGCGGTATTGACGATGGTGCTCCCGGCCGGCATCACCTCAAGCGCCGCCTTGCACAACCAGAACAGCCCGTAGACATTGGTCTTGAAGGTGGCATCGAATTGCTCGGTGGTGATGTCTTCAATGGATTGCTGGTGCGTTTGCTTGCCTGCGACGTTGGCAAGGATATCGAGACCACCCATCGCGTCACTCGCCTGTTTGACCAGCGACCGGCAAAACGCCTCGTCTTTCAGATCACCCGGGATACCCTTGGCAACAACGCCTTCCTTCTCCAGCAGGGCCACGACCTCCTTGCCGTCTTCCTCCTCCTCGGGGAGATAGTTGATGACGACGTGCGCGCCCTCTCGTGCAAACGCAATCGCCGCTGCGCGACCAATGCCACTGTCACCGCCCGTGACCAAGGCCCGGCGCCCTGCCAACCGACCGTGGCCCGTATAGCTGGTCTCCCCGTGGTCAGCCGGAGGCTTCAACTTGTGAACCGTGCCGGGGGCACTTTGCTTGGGCGTATCAAACGGCGGGCCGGGATACTGTGTGACGGGATTCACGAGCACAGGGCTCTTCTTTTCGTTGCTCATGGATATTCCTTTGGTCAATTACCGGGATGAAGGACAACTTTCGTCCATCCGTCTTTGCGGTCATCGAAATTTCGGTAGGCCTCGGGCGCTTCATCCAGCGACAACCGGTGGGAAATGATTTCCGACGGTGTTGCCTTGCCCCGGTGGATGAGCTCCCGCAACTGGCGGTTGTAGTGCTTCACGTTCGCCTGGCCCGTACGCATGAACTGGCCCTTGAACCAGAAGCTGCCCATGTCAAAGGCAATCTTTCCCTCCTTCGCCAAGGCGTCTTCCGCACCAGGGTCTTTCGGCACGAACACACCGACCACACCCAGACCGCCCGTCGGCCGTACCGAGGCGACCAGGTCATTCATCGTGGCATTGGGCCGTTCGTGGCCGTGGTGATCGTGGCACTGGTAGCCGACGCATTCGCAGCCCCGGTCAGCCCCACCTTTCGTGAGTTCAAGAATCTGGTCGACGTGATCGCCCTTGGAGTCATCGATGGTGGTGACCCCAAAATTCCGGGCCAGCTTCAAACGATCGGGATGGCGGTCGACGACGATGACCTGGGCGGCACCCTTCAAGCATGCTGACAAGGCGGCCATGAGCCCGACGGGGCCCGCCCCGTAGATGACCACGCTCTCACCCGGCTTGAGGCCTGCAAGCTCGGTGGCATGCCAGCCCGTGGGAAAGACGTCGGACAACAGCACGTAATCGAGTTCTTTTTCCTTGGCGTCTTCCGGCAACACGAGGCAATTGAAGTCCGCATAGGGCACGCGGAGCAGTTCGGCTTGCCCGCCGCTGTAGGGACCCATGTCAGCAAACCCATAGGCCGCCCCGGCACTGCCGGGATTCGTGGTCAGGCAAAAACCGGTGAGCCCCGCCTCACAGTTGCGACAAAAGCCGCACCCGATGTTGAACGGCAAGACGACCCGGTCGCCGAGTTTCACGCGGTCGACCGCGGGACCAACCTCGATGACCTCACCCAGGTTCTCGTGCCCGAGAATCTTTCCCTGCTCCACACTGGTCCGTCCTTCATACATGTGCAGGTCCGACCCACAAATGTTAGTGGTGGTGATGCGCACCAGCACGTCGGTCGGTTTTTCAATCCGGGCGTCGGGCACCGTCTGGATAGCGACATCTCTGGGGCCGTTATAGACCAGGGCTTTCATGGCTTCTCCGCACAGCGAGTGATTTCACAGCTTGACTGGCGGAGTAGAAGCAGCATGTGCCCAACGGGTGAAGTGACGTCCACACGGGTGAAGGAAACTTGCGCAGGAAGCGCAATCACTGGATGGTAATCCGATTGGCCCTATCAGACGCTCTCATCGCGCTTCGATGCCTCGTCCATCTTCTCCTGGTCCTTTCCGATGGCATCGTCCCGGCCGTCTTGCCGTGGCTTGCCTTTCTTCGCGACGTAGCTGAGGTTACGGTCGTCGGACCGGGGCATGTGCCCTTGGTCGGCCATCAACGGTTCTTCAGCCTTGGTCTTCGTCGTTGTGTTCCTGCTGCGGCGATTCCTTTTTGGCAGGCTTTTTCTCGACGCGCTTGTCGGCCGATTCATCGTATTGATGCGGGCTGGCGTCGGCGTGCCCTTTTTGTTCATCGCTCATCTCGTTCTCCTGATGTTGGAAAAGCCACCATGAATCCATCCATGCATGCGAAGCGTTCAGTCTTTCCCCGCCACCCGTCACCTTGCGTTGAGGGGAAGCGGGCCGGGACTGGCACGACATCTTCATTCAACGCGGTATGAGATGGGCTTGAACCGGAAGTTGTTTGAAAGCCCAGCAGAACAAGCCGTCAGCCCGATAACGAGGTCAATCTGGGCAAGGAGCGTGGTCGAATCGCCTGGCTTGCTCAAGGGTGGCTCGACCGAAAGCGCGCCGGTCTCTCCATTGACCTGGACGTTCATGAACACGTTGAACGCGGTGGGGATGCGGTCGGGCTCGATACCGAAGGGTTCGAGTGCCTCGGCAAGATTGCCAAAGCAGCCTCGATGCGGTTCCGTGTGCCCATAGAGCTTCGCAAACATCTCCCTTGAGCACGGCGCCAGGAGAAAGTCGTGGCGGCCTACATCATCGCTCTCAATGACCAGCATCGGAGTGCTTCGATTCGAATAGAGGGTGTCACCCGTCGTCAGGAGAAACCTGCTTGCATAGTCCAATGTGCGACCGCTCGACAGCCACTCGCTCGTATCGTCGGCATTGAAGGCGACGAGGTCACTGACTTGTTGTCCTTCAGGGTCGACGACGGTCAGGCGCTGACCCTTTTTCAAGAGAAATGCCGTGCCACTTTGCGGCGGAATAATGGTCGTCGTCACGCGGTCGTCCTGTCGGTCTGCGGGTGGACAGCTGCAAACGGGCAATGCCATTCCCCAGTGATGTGCCGCCCGCTGTATTGAATGGCCTCGGAGCTTTCGCCATGGACAGCGAGCATGGGGTTCGCCGAGCCGTTGCGCGCGATGTCCTCATCGATAATGGCCCCCTTCAGCCGCTCGTAGCGGCCTGCTTGCCTCAAGTATTCAAACTGGCTGTGGAGATTAAAGACGAGTGCAGGGTGGGCAAGCCGACGCGCGGGCCGCGACGCCCCTGGGTGCAGGCCCACAACGTAAAAGGCCTTCCCGCCAATGCTCATGCTAAAGCCCGGGTCATCGGCATCGTCGGAGACGGAGGAGTCCCACGCATGGGCGCGTGCATCAACCTCATGGATGCCCTGCAATCTTGCAAACAGCAGGTCTTCGAACACCTGCTCTGGCACCGGTTCGGAGCCCTCAAAATGCACAACGAGGCTTCTGAAGGTGTCTTCTGGTTTGTTGTCGGTTGCGAACCTTGCAATGCCTTCGGCCAATGCGTGGTCGTCAGCTGGGCACGCCATATGACCGGCGAACAGGTGGTCTACGAGTTGGCGTCGCTGGGCCGTGCGGCCAGCAAAACAAGGAAAATGGGTGCCCTCGACGAGCTGTTCAAACTCACTGATTATTCGCGCATGCGGTTCGGTCTTCATGGAGCGAGCATGGTGGCCCGTCCGTGAAACGCTGAAGCAGTTCCGTTGAAGGCCCCTGTGATGTTGGTGACGTCACCGGGCATCGTGGAGTCACCTGCATTTCATGGATGTGTGCATGCAGGCCATGGTCGCGCTGGCTTCCGTGCGCGTGACGACAGACAGACACGGGTGAATATCGCCTCCACAGCCCCTGCACGGCTGTCATCACACCCTTACCCCACAGTCGCCTCACCAACCAACGAGGCTGAACCATGGACAAGAACCGTACTGAAGGCACCAAGCACGAAGTGAAAGGCGCTGTGAAAGAAGTGGCCGGCAAGTTCACCGGCGACAAGGCCAAGGAAGTCAGCGGCAATATCGAGAAGAATGCCGGCAAGGTTCAGAAAGAAGTCGGCAAGGCTGCCGATGACGCCCGCAAGGGCCACTGAGCCGGCCCTATCAGGAAAAAGCCCGCAACTGCTCGTTGCGGGCTTTTTCTTGGGTGGACCATCGATGGGTCAACGGGACGCCAGCTTGCCTTTCCGCCGCCTGATTTCCCCAGGCAAGGGCCAGGAACGTGTCAGGCAGACAGCGGGGACATCGTCTTGGAAGGTCCCAATACAAGGTCGGCACCGGGACGCCCGGTCGCGGTCACGTCCAAGGTGGCGACCGTTGCCTTCGCCAAGTCAAGCGCACAGTCCATGGCCTCCGAGTAGGCAGTAAACCGTCTCGCAATGAGCCGATGGTGGACCACGGTGCCGTCGGCCCCGGAAATCACATAGGAGGCGGCATAGCCTCGTCCAGGAAAGAGCTGGACGTCGACATCAATCTGGTAGGGGCTGGGGAGCATGGGTCAATCGCGCTGGATGGGACCCTTCCATGCTGCAAGATGAAGTGTGAGGCGCTGGTGCACGAAATCGTACGCCCGGTGCTTTCGTCCGCCGTCGCCTCCCTGCATCTGGTAAGGTCCGGCCATGCCCCGTCAACTGCTCGCCGTCGTCATTGAACCCAGTTCCGCCCTCGCACAGACCGTGGCCGAGGTGCTCGGCCAGCGCGGTTTTGAGACATTGACCGCCTCGACGCATGCCGGGGGTGCCCGGCAGGTCGAGCAAGTCGCCCGCGTTGATTTCCTCGCTGCGGCGGTGCCCGCCCCTGGCGAGGGCCATGCCGGTGCCTATCTCGAAGAGGCCCGGAGGAAGAACGCCAGTATGAAAGTCGTGGTCATGCTCTCCGACCCCGATGAACCGGTTGACGACGCGCCTAGGGGCGCCGTGCGAATCATCAAGCCCTTCAGCCGTGATGAGCTGATGGCGGCCGTCGATCGCGCCATGGAAACGACGGGCGTTTAGGCCGAGCGGCTTCACGTCAATCATGAGTCCATTGAGCGCTTTTCAATCAGCCGTTGACATCGCGCCGGGCAGATTCTGGTTATCGAGAAGACCGGAATGCCGCGTGTCCGACCATTTCAACCGTGTCACCCACATCAATCCGGATGACCCCCACGATGTCGCCCTCTGGGCGCTCGTCCTCGATGTAACGCCAGCCTCGGTTTACGCGGCAGTGGCCGAAGTCGGCACCGATGCCGAGGCCGTCCAAGCGCATCTGATGGGTAAGTCGTCGAGCGCAGGAAGTGGCGGCTAGCTGGCAGCTTGCGCCACTCAATAAACGATTCGTGCCTCCCCGACCGACTGGCCCGGGGACTCGTACATGACCCAGCGGCTCCCTGGGAGGTCCGTAAAGTCCAAGCCTTCAACTCTGGACGCCAGATCGGTCAGGATGCGTGCCAGCTGGTTTCCAACGCGATCGGCATGGAACGCTTCGCTCTCTAGTTCGATGTCGAGAATCAACTTCATGGTGTTCCCTGTTCGGGGTGCCCACATGTTGGCGGCAGGGAATCGGACTGTAATCTCCCGGATGCCATAAAGGTCGCCGAGCGACATTCGGCCCCCCAAAGCCGGACGCCGTCGGGGGGAGGGGGGCGAATCGGGACGAGTAGTCTGAAAGCAAGCTGCGCCCTGGGGCTCCCTAGAAGCGCCGACAACGGACGCCACGGGCCGCGCTTGGCGCGCCGTTGTCCGATGCACGCGATCGACAATCGCGGTTCGCGTCCAGAGCGCAGTTCATGGAAGCATCCGCACGGTCGATTCACGGTCGAAGTGCCGCCCCTTCGCGCCCTCGATAAATGCCTTGGTGTCCTTCGCGGGAATAACGCCTTCGTCCGCCTCCAGCCCGGCGGCCTCGAAGAGCGCCTCGCCCCCGGCATCGAGGGCGATGGCCTTGAGATGCCCGAACGCATCGCGCAGGAAATCGACGGCAGCAGCCTCGTGCTGCAGTGCCTTACTCCCCTCATCGCTCAGAACCACCGCCACCGCATCGAAGTTGATGGACGGCGTGCCCGCGAGTTGACCATCAGCAGGAAGATTCTGCCCATCGGAGAGCTTCACGCCCCCCACCTTCGGCGCGACGATCTTCACCGACGCACCGGCGGCCTCCGCCGCTTTGCGCAGCGCGGCTACCGTCTTCGCATCCGACCCATCGTTGATGAGGATGCCGACCACCCTGCCCTCGAGCGTGCGCTTCATCTTGCCGATGATCTGCAAGGCCGGGGAAGGCGGCATGTCGATCACCGGTGCCTTCGCCTTGGGTGCGGCAGGCAGCTTGCCCAACGCAAGGCCACCGGCCACCCGCCGGGCGAGATCCTCGTCGATATGCCGCAGATGCCCAACCACGGCTTCCCGCACATGCAGGGTTTCGACCTTGGACAGCTCAAAGGTCAACGCGAGCGCGATATGCGCGCGCTCATGACTCGTCTGGCTCACGTAGAAAAGCCGCGCCTGGCTGTAGTGGTCGGCGAACGTCTCCGAACGCACTCGGCCACGCGCCCCCGCTTCCTCAGCCGGGTAGGAATGAAAGCCCCGCTCCGCGTCTTCGCGTGGCGAATCGCCCTGCAGCGAACTCGGGCCGTAGGCCACCCGGCCCTTCGGCACCTGATGCTGCATGTGGCCATCGCGCTGGTGGTTGGCAAACGGGCACTTGGGCGCATTGATGGGAAGCTGGTGGAAGTTCGGGCCGCCCAGCCGCGAGAGCTGGGTATCGAGGTAGGAGAACAAACGCCCCTGCAACAGCGGGTCGTTGCTGAAATCGATACCAGGCACAAGGTGCGACGGGCAGAAAGCAACCTGCTCCGTCTCGGCAAAGAAGTTGTCCGGCCAGCGATCGAGCACCATGCGACCGATGATCTTGAGCGGTACGAGCTCCTCGGGGATGAGCTTGGTCGCATCGAGGTGATCAAAGGGGAACTTCGCGGCCTGCTCTTCGGTGAACAACTGGACGCCCAGCTCCCACTCGGGGAACTGTCCGGCCTGGATGGCCTCGAACAGATCACGGCGATGGAAATCCGGGTCGGCACCCGCGAGCTTCACCGCCTCGTCCCAGACGGTCGATTGCAGTCCCAGTTTCGGACGCCAGTGGAACTTGACGAACGTGCTCTTGCCCGCGGCGTTGACCAGGCGGAACGAGTGCACGCCGAAGCCCTCCATCATGCGCAACGAGCGAGGGATAGCCCGGTCGGACATTGCCCACATAATCATGTGGAACGCTTCAGGTGTCAGCGAGATGAAGTCCCAGAACGTATCGTGCGCGCTCGCCGCCTGCGGGAAGCCCCGATCCGGTTCCATTTTCACGGCATGGACAAGGTCCGGGAACTTCATCGCATCCTGGATGAAAAACACCGGGATGTTGTTGCCAACCAGATCCCAGTTTCCCTCCTTGGTGTAAAGCTTCACCGCGAAGCCACGCACATCGCGCGGCGTGTCGACGGAACCTGCGCCGCCAGCGACGGTGGAAAACCGTGTGAATACTGGCGTCTTTTCGCCGACCTCGGTCAGGATGCGAGCCGTCGTATAAGCCTTTAACGACGCTGTGAGCTCGAAAAACCCGTGGGCCGCCGAGCCTCGCGCGTGGACGATGCGCTCGGGAATACGCTCGTGGTCGAAGTGGGTGATTTTTTCCCTGAGGATGAAATCCTCCAACAGCGTCGGCCCACGCTGTCCCACACGCAGCGAGTTCTGGTCATCGCTGATCGGCGTGCCCTGGTCCGTGGTCATGGGCGGATGGGTACCACCCGCAAGCTGGTGGAGTTCGTCGCCGTTTCCGCGGGCTTCTTTTGTCGGCTTCGGCGGGACTTTCGCTTTGCTGACCATGGCAGACCTCAGCTGTGGTTGACCCCGAATCTTCCGGAGAGGCACGTATAGACAACGTCGGCGAGCGATTGGGCCCGTTGGCACAATTCATGCGAAGGTGCCCTTCCGGGCCCTGTTTTTCCAATTCCATGCTATGACGGTCAAACCGACCCTAAGTGAGGTCACTCCCGAATGACCTGCCAACTTCCGTCCGACCCCTCTTGCCGAACCACGACGGCAACACCCTGCTCTTCGAGCGTACGGGCCCGCTTCAGTGCTCCCTCGATGGCGAGCAAACCGTCGGGATACGACTCACCATCCGCGCCGTCGACGGAGACGTGCCAATTTCTCGTGCCCCTCGAGGGATACATCACATAAATGTGGACAACACCCATAGTGAAAAGGTCTCCTGCTGCGACAAGGCAGCGTGATGTAATGCGCCGAGAAGTGCCCATAGGTGGCTGACGAATCCCCGCACCGAATGCCCGTCAGAGGGACAGTGGGACAGGTCCCTGACGAAACGGCTCCGGAAAACCCGCTGAGGCGTTCAGGACTGTTGCGGGGATGTCAGGGTGGCAATGATTTTCCTTACCGGATCAAGCGCGCATCCCATCGCCTCGGATTAAACGGCTAAGCGTTTGGCAATAACATGGCGAGGGACCGTGGTTCCATCGGCACCGGCTCTCAACGAGTAAGCTGCACGACTTCGGCCAGACACGAGCTGGACGTTGACGTCGATCTGGTGACGGCTGGAGGTCAGGGCTGCTTGAACGCAACAGCACCAACGCATCGTGCCTCCCGACGCGTGAGGCGGCAGTGCATGCGCCGCACCGGACGGAGGCTTGCTGGACTGAGGACGCGGGGACGTCCTCGTGGTGCTCCTGTCCGTCGAGACCGCCATGATCAGTGCCCCCCTCCGGGCGTCCGTGCCCGGAACGGTCACGGATGTGCTGCGCCGACGTGGCGATGGAACGATGTCCGCATCCGTCCATGCGGAAGC
Source organism: Luteibacter aegosomaticola (assembly GCF_023078475.1). Lineage (NCBI taxonomy): Bacteria > Pseudomonadati > Pseudomonadota > Gammaproteobacteria > Lysobacterales > Rhodanobacteraceae > Luteibacter > Luteibacter aegosomaticola. The sequence goes on from NZ_CP095741.1 coordinate 2,852,097, forward strand.
CTGCCCGGAGGGATGATCGGGGGGCCGGTGCTGGCTTCCGCCGCGCCAGCGCTTGGCAGCGGGCACACCGGACGCACCACGGGGAAGCGAGGACACGTGGCCATGGGCCTCTACCTCGCGCCCCGTCGGCCAACGGCACAGCGCACACCGATTATCGGGACTCCTCGTTGCCGGGCGAACTAGCGCCGTCGCCGACGGGGCCGCTTCGGCCTTTTTTCACATATGCCTTCCTGATACGGTCGGGCTCTTTCTCGTCAAGCTGTACAAGATGAGCAACGCCCTGTTCGTGCGCTTCAGCGCGTTGATCAGTTCATCGAGTTTGATTTGCAGCGCTTCGGTGTCGCGATCCCGGATCGTCTGAGTAAAAACACCATCGAGGAGATTACGATGGTCGTGCCGGTGTAAATGACCAACTGCCAAGTGTCCCCAATCCCGAAAACGGGCTACTGGCGGCCCACACGATGACCACACCCGCAGCCAGGGCCAACGTGATGGGCTCTCCAGCGGCCTTGGAGGCCTCCATCACCATCCGGGGGAACCTGCTTCGCGTACGCGTGCCATGGGTGCATCGCAGAACGACGGCGACCACCGTCGCCACGCCGCATGGGGAAGGAGGGCGCGGCGTTAGACTTCCCTTTGCGCACTGGGCGTAAAGGAACCAGATCAAGGAGTTCCCCATGAATGATGTCCTGAACCTCTCGTCCGCCTGGTGGACATTCGTAGTTCGTGGCGCCGTGACCTACCTAGGACTTCTGACCCTAATGCGACTTGCCGGCAAACGTAGTTTCGGTGAATTATCGGCGTTCGATGTGGTCGTTATCGCACTGGCCGGGGGTACCCTGCGCACCGCTATCATCGGCGAAGACCAGGGCATGCTTGGCCCTTTCCTCGGGGTCGCCGGCATTCTTGCGACGGACAAGGCCATCGCCTGGCTCTCCACCCGGGTCCCCTGGTTCAATCGTCTCGTAGAGGGCTTTCCATCGTTGCTCGTACGCGATGGCCGGCGCGACCCTACCGTAATGCGCCGCCAGAGCCTCACCGATGCGGCGCTGGATCGCGCGTTGCATGCGGCCGGGCTTGAGGATGAGCAGGACGTCGTCGCAGGTCGGCTGGAGCCAAACGGCAAAATCACCTTAGTGCGCCGCTCCCGCTAGCGGGCTCGTGCATGCCTATCAGCACGTTGTACATCTCGTCTTTCAATCACGCGAGACCGAATGGACAAGCCACACGCCGTTGAGCGTATTGCCGGAGATCCGCACGCGAACGACATGACGGACGCGCTGAGCTTACACAAGGCCTTGACGACCGCAGCACTTCCCATAGGCATTTTCAATGCGGGGAACAAGGGCGTAGCGTGGCGGGATGCTTTCAGCCGTGAGCGCGGTGACGAACACACAAGGCACGCATTGACCCTCGAGCTCGTCCAACAGACCATATGCGGTCTTTCCGTACACATTGATGCCAAGCAAGGCCCCGTCCAAATCATTGCCGCCTGCAACGCTGTCGCGGCGTCTTCGAGATTTGATACAGGACCGGCCACATGGGCACCCAGAAACACAAGCAGGTCCGTCAGGGCACCAGCGACAAGATAGTCGTCTTCGACAACCAGGTAAGTAACGTCGACCCGCCAACGTCTGGGTGCGCATGGAGCGTCGCTCCTGACGTGAGCAGACCCTCAGCCTGCCCCACTGCGCGACGCGAGATGTGAACGGAAAGTGATGGCATGCATTCGGTGCCGGAAGGATCGTCACTTCTGCCATATTCCCTACCCGCGCGTCGCGCATGACGTGTTCATATCGGCGTGATTTGCCTTCTCCCAAACGTTAAAGGCGCGGGCTGCCGTAGGATTGGCTGAGACATCTGTTCCGACGACCAAGTTCATGGCTTGCCATACACCCTCGTCACACAAGGTCGATGTAGGCTCCAGAGCGGGCACAACATTCATTCATGCGAAGAGGAGGCCCGCCCATGCCTGAGAGAAAAACCATTGCCAAGGCCGCCGAAGACAAACGCAAAGGCAAATCCGCATCGACGCAGGCAGGCGAATTTGTCCACGAGCAAATCGAACACATCCGTAAAGGAAAGCATGGGGCGCGCTCGACCAAGCAAGCCATCGCGATAGGCTTGTCGGAGGCACGCCGGGCTGGTGTTCAGGCCACGCCAAAAAAGACGGCCAGCAAGGCCACGAAGAAGAAGGCAACCCGAGAGAGCATGATCGCGACGAAGCGCTCGTCCGGGGCAACGACCGAGAAATCCGCGACCCGGAAAAAGGCCGCAACCGGCGCCCTCAAACGAGAAGGCACCACGGCCGTGTCAAAGCGCGCCCTGTCTGCTCATGCCAAGAAAAGTGCGGCCAAACGCACCTCGGTAAGCAAGTCGGCGGCGGCGAAAAAGGCAGCGAAGACCAAGGGCCCCGCCGTACGCAAGGCTGCAGCAAAAAAGGCAGCTCGGACGCGTGCGCGCAAAACGTCCTAGTCCGCCATCCTCGTTGGCCGGAACGATCGTTTCGCGTACAGCAGGCTTCAATTGGTCGGCGACATTGTTCAATTCGGTCGTCGTGCCCAGTCGCCCCACCCCGCCAGTTAACTCGACCAAAGCACAAACCAGAACGACCGGTCTTCCCCTGACCTCCAGTGGTTGTCGCCGAGTTCGTCATCGAACCGGCATCCGGTCAGGCGGCCGCTCGAGACATGGAGGTTGACGGCGGCGTTGCGCGTTGAGAGGTCGCGGGCTTGGCGAGAATCGGCGGCAAATCGCGCAGCGGAGGCCTAGGTCCACATCCGTCGCACCCAGCCGGTGGTGTCCGATACGAGGCAAGTAGCCGCGCGCAGGTAGCCCTGCGGTGCGGTGCCGGCGAGAAAGGCTCGGCGATTTTTCCACTGGGGCTGCCGACCAACAGCAGGAGAGGGTCACACGCCATGTTGCCTCGGAGTGCCGCACTCACTACGAACACCGAGTAGCGGGCTTCGGTAGAACGTCAGGATGCCCGATGAGGGCAGGCACGTCCCCCTGATTGCCGTGCCACGCGAAATCGAAGAGTCGTTGAAAGAATGGGACACGCGCGTTTTCAGGTCAGGGCACGATGGCGTCGCGCAAGGCCATCGCCAGGCTACCGGGTCGCCGTGTTCTGCGTCGCGCACTACCATGGATGTCATCTTCCGGGAACTGACATGACACTTGAGGATGTGATTGCCGCTGCCACACAGCTGGCTGCCGCCGTCGAAGCAGGGGATGACAGAGAGGCTCGCTTTCTGGCCATCGACGTCGCAAAGCTTGCTGGCCGAGCCGAACTCCAAACGGTCGCCCTGGCGGCGCAACGCGTGGTCAATGCGCTGTCTGAAGAGTCGACTGAGCAGGACGATCTCGGCGTGGCGATGATCGTGCTCGCGGATGAAATCGCCCTCCTGATTCATGGCGCGAACGCCCCAGATGAGGAAGGCTAGGTTTCGATCGGATCTGCCGCCCGGCGGAGGACGGGCCGGGCCGGGCACTGACCTTGGCAAACCCTTCTGCGTCCGCCACCCTCCCGCCGCCATGCGCGAGCATCGCACGATTCCAGCGCCTCCTTCCGGTCGCGCTGGCGTCCCTGCAGTTCAAGGATGACCGGTCCCTCCGCCTGACCTCACGGGCAGGCGGAGGGGTTATTGGAGCTTGGGCCAGGTGCCCGACAGCCAGTGACCATCGGGACCGTCAGGAGCAGGAGCGACCTCATTGGGTCCACACCTGTCCGACCGGGCTGACCCATCGTAGGATTCGACGCTGCGCCGTGGAGGGTGCCGAGCAGCCGGCCGAATTGGAGAGAACCGGCAATGACCGATCCCGCCCTTCGGACACCCCAGCCGCGCGAACGGGCGCATGGCGTGCCGTAGGTAGGTCACCAGCAGCCCATGCCTCTCGGCGACGCGGACCCGCCTACTCCAGAAGTCAAGCGGGCCGTTTTTAAGACCGGCGGCATGCCGCGCGAGCGCACCCCACCGGCCCGAGTTCCGTCCGAGATACCGCGCCGCCTGCCGTGCCAACGTGCGATCGAGGGCGAAGGGTTCGCTGCGATGGTGACCTGCGCGGGCCGACAGTTCTACTTCAAGTTGTCTTTCGCGCCCAAGGGAACCACCGCACCCTCGCGACGCTCGACGGACTCGGCATGTCGCACGCCGGAGGCGCGAGGTTTCGAAGGCGTCGTGCGGCCGAGAGTAATATTTTTGGAGGCGCGCACTTCGCGATTGGCAAAGGTCCAAATCTCGCCGGTCTCGGTGACGAAGACCGTCCAATATAGGTCCGACTCAGGACCGTAGTCGATAAGAAAATGAGCGAAGCCTTCGCCCTTCGGGGTGTTGAGCGGCAGCGGAGGATTAAGTTGAAGCATGGGATTGGCCGCCCTTTTGCGTATGGTTGTCTTCACCACTGCCGTCCACCGGATCTCCTGAAGCGTCCGTGTCGCGCGGCCGAGTAGGATTGTTCGAGCTATTGGGCGCGTCGTTTTGCCCTGGGTGCTTTTGTGGTGCGTTCTTTTCGTTTGCCATTGTTTCCTCCGTCAGCAAGCGGCCAGACTCCGGGGGAAGCGCTGAAGGCGTGGTGCGGGTCTCGTGACGGGCGTGTTGACGGTAGGGGTACCGAGACGCGCTCGACTTTGCCGTTGCGCGATGTTGAACAGACTGCCCACCATCGCCGACGACCGGTCCTTGCCGACTGCGGCTCATCGATTGGCCGCACCCATCTTATGAGTCGCCTGCCCGAGGATTATGGAACAACGCATCCGGCCAAGACTCTTGCGCGTCACATCCAGCGTCAGATTCCATCACATGAAAAAATCTTCACAAAAGTGAAGGTCGCTGGGAGTGATCCGTCGCTCCGCGGAGGATCCCTCAAGTGCTGCACCCAAGTGCCGATAAGCAACCGCATCGAAGAACGAGAATGACGAATGCGGTTCTGGATGAGCGTGGCCATGGGAGCGTTCTCGTGGATCGTATGTGCGTGTTCCGACGGGCGAAAATTGCATTTTGCCAGTCAGCCTCCGGCAGCGCCAGCTGACATCCGGCTCGATGGAAGTGGCGGGGCGGTGACCTGGACGTGGGGAGGCGGGAACAAGTGGCAGAGGGTTATCGCCGTTAATGACAGCCGCGTGCGGCAGGCTGACAATGTACCCCGAGGCATCCTTCACATCACACTGGATGATGGCACCGAACTGCAGCTGGTTGAGCGGCAAAACTTCCTGATCTGCGAGAAGGGTTGTGACCCGAAAGGAATGCCTCACACTTGGGCCGCGGCGACGGACGAGTAGACGCGTCGATCGGGGAACTGCTGAAAAAAAAGCCGGCGACAGTGTGTGAGCGTTGCCGGCTTGCCCTGGGAGTGGCCAACATAAACGATCCGCGCAGGAGGTCACGGTCGAACCATTTGTCGTTTCCGGGCGAACCAGTGCCCACCTGTCAACGCACTTAGCTCAATGGGTTCGCTGTCGCTGCGATGTAGTCAGATCCGTCACGAGCGCCGCGACCCATGTGAAGGTGATTGTGCCTCTTCGAGCGGCCACCAGTGTTTTTGTCATCGTCGCCTCAGCTTCACAGCTTTTTCTTATTCGAAGACGTCAAGCTTGCGCACCCTTTAACTTCGGAGAGCACAAGATGACTGCCTCGAACGACCACGACATCAAGATCCTAAACGGCCTCATCGAGGCGACGATCGACAGTGCTGATGGCTATACCGAAGCGGCGAAGGAAGCTGACAACTCGCGCTACACCTCTATATTTCAGCAGCGTGCGACTGAACGCCGCCAGGTCACCCAACTCCTTCAGCAGCACGTTCGCGCCTTGGGCGGCACTCCCGAGGACGACGGCACGGTCCTTGCGAAGGCCCACCGTGTGTTCGTCGACTTGCGTTCCAAGATGACCTCCCATGAGGACACCGCTATTGTGGATGAAGTCGAGCGCGGCGAGGACCACATCAAGGGGAAATATGAGGACGCGCTCAAGGACAGTGATGTCACCGTAGGCACCCGCCGCGTCATCGATGAGGCGTACGGCCCGGTGAAGAGCGGCCATGACCAGATGCGGGACCTAAAACATGCGCTACACGGTTCGAGGTGACGAGAAGGGCTCTCGCGGTGGCCTACTCCACGAGAGCCCTGCTTCGACAGCGGGGACGAGGTATGCGCGTGCTCGGGCGGGGAGCGCTCGGCAACGAATCAAGGCCGGTGCATTTAAGTGAGCACGGCGAAGTGCTGTCACCTATTTCCATGCGACCCAAACCTCCAGCGTGAGGTCGAAAATGTCGGTGAGTTCCCCATAAATTGCGGAGAGAGGGAGTCGGCGTCACCGCATTTGGCCGTGACGCGCCACCTACATCCTCAAAAGACTAACGAGGTCATCTGATACCTGCGGCATTTCCATCTAACGTTACTGCTTGCCATGGCACATCACGAGATGTGGCGAGAACCCAACCGGATTGTCGTCTTGAGCTCCATACAGTGAAGGACCAGCAGCTGTAACAAGGTATTCTCGTTCCATAGCCAAGCTTGCCAGTGGCGCCGGCCTACCTCACCGCTGACGCCGCATCCAGGTCTTGTCGCTTTGCCACACGGAGCGCGCGCAGGAGATGTCCACGCCATCCACAGGCGCCGCGGTAGGGTATTGCTCGAACTGCACCCGCGTCTCGATTTCGGGACGGCGTGGTTCGCATTGAAGGCGCTCGATGAACCTGACTACTCCGGCACCACCTCGGCGGCAGTTTCATCACGTATCTCCCGAACGTCAATCGATGATTCACAGACATATCAGAACCATCTCGTTCAACCACTCGCTACCTACGCGTGTATGGCGTTTTGGCGCCGTCGGATTTATATCGTGTCTGCAGTCCCGTGTTAATTGTCCAAAACGGTGGCATGGCCGCCGTCCATCCATCCGACAGGCTTGTGCATTGTCCATTCCATCTCACGAGCAATCTCGTTGGAAATCGGATCACCGGTAACCAACGCTTTAAGGTCGTTGCCGCTTAGACCGCCCAAGATCTTGCCGAGTGCCCTCCATGAGTGGATGCCCTCCGCATCGAGTTCGTTTATAAGAACAAGCAGGCAAGCCCGGCGGCAAGCCTGGATGATGGGATCATGGAGATATATCCAATCTTCATTTTTCACGGAAATACAAGGGAGCGAACGTCGAGATCGCCATCTTACAATGATTGTCACCGACACAGTTTCAGCGGGCACCACGCCTTGCGAATCATCGACTGAGACTCCGTTGCATCGCCCCAGGTAGGTGGGCATGGCGATTTCTATGGGACGATGCTTGAGGAGATAAGGCAAGCCCGGTCGTTCGAGGGCACCTTTGGTGGACTGGTCCTCTCTGGCGGAATTGATCGACGTATCCGGGGCGCATTTCAGAACGATCCTGGCGCGCGGGAGTTCGACGAGTAGCTCGCGAATACAGGCCTGGGCACCTTGGTAGCTAGAAGGTATGACTGAGGATGAAGGAGTAGTACAAACGAAGGTTGAACGCGCCGCGACCGAGTAGGCGCTGGGCGATCGATCAATGCGCTTCGCGAAACGCAGGACCTGACCGGAAACTACACAGACCGGCGTCGCTAACTACGACCCTCTTCCCAGGTGGTCAGAAGTCGAGGGCCGTGATTGATTGTTTATGGGCCGATCTCAGCAACAAGCCTTAGCCATGCGATCTCCGTGCCGTTCGACCATGTGGATGCATAATCGTTTCGTTCGTGATCCCATACCGCGACTTTTACCAAGCGTCGAAGCGGGCTTTCGCTGTGATGCCCACCGAGAACATACAGGCCACGATGACCCACTCATATCCCTCGGCTTTGGGCGAAGATAGCGAGTGGATGATCCAGCGCCATTCTTCGTCCGAGGCCTACCCGATGGTCGGGATGAACACCGCTTTTCGCGGCGAAGCCCTGCCCCTCGAGTCGTCTCGACGGACATGATGATTTCAGCGAAGCCCGTTCGCTGCGATCAATCAGATTCCGCTGGCAACGTCATCTGCTTGTCCGGATTAGGCGCGCGATCGCTGCGAGTGAGCGGTGTCCCGCTCACTCGCGACGCCAGTACGCTCACGATGACTACCGTGGTGACGATCTTGTCCACCACGCCCAACCGATCGCCCCGCCAGGAGCCGATGGCAAAGGGCCAGGAAGTTCAAGCTGCCTAACCCGCGGATACCGAACAAACCAATGAGGGGACCGGGGTGCCGCGGAACTAGCTGCCGATGGCCCCCAGCCGCACCGCAAACGGCCGAGCAACCAGCATTAAGGCCATGTCCACCGCCACGCCGGTCGAGCTCCAGGCCGACATCGCTACGGGGCCGACATCCAAAAGCGGCGCGGCCGCGATCAGGCGCTCTACGGTTTCCCAAACGACCGCGTGTCGGAAACCCCCGGCCCGCCATCCGGGCGGCCCCTTCAATGCCCCCCGACACGCTCACTGCGGCTCATTGGGGGAACCGCAGGGCGAAATCCGCCGAGTCTGCCGGGCAGCCGTTCGCCGGGTGCCGACTCACAGAGAGCTCGACCCGGCACGAGCCCGCGCCAGCGGCAAAAGGCGGCAGTAAACCCGACGCATAAACGGCTTCGGAGAAGGCATCCACCTCGACCATGAGGCCCAATTCAGGAAGTCAGTGAGACTGACGTCCAAGTCGTGTGGCACAGGAGGGTGTCCAGCCCTCTCTGTTCGGGCTCCTCTCCAGAAATCTTGCGATGAACCAACCCTGGTTTCACCCCGCCTTCCCGAGCGGTGGCCCACTTTGCGCACTGGTCTTGTATTGCAGCAGGCGGGCTATGAGGATCCAAGGTGTTCGACTCCTGATCGTTGAGGACGACCCTACCCTTGGCGGGGTCTGGGCCGACATCATGGGAGACGCGGGCGCAGAGGTCGCCGGGCCCTGCCCCTCTGTGGTTCGGGCGCTTGAAGCCATCGATGAGTGCTCGCCGGCGGTCGCCATGCTCGATATCCATCTCCAAGATGGGACCTCCTTTCCTGCCGCCAAGGCGCTCACCGCGTCGCGGGTGCCCGTCCTGTTCGTGTCGTCGTGTGAACCGCAGGAGGTGCCGCCCGAGTTACGGGCGCGGCTTTACCTGCGCAAACCCCTGGCCGTCCGCGAGGTCATGGCGACCCTGCGGGAGTTGCCTCATGCCCTCTAGCCGGACCGATTTGAAGGCATTGGACGCGCACGCTAAAGCGCAGGCGGCCCAACAGTTGGTCATTCCGCGGCTCATCGAGCAGACCATCGCGCTATCGGCGGCAGCCATCCAGCCTGCAAATCGGGCCTGTGCACACCGCGTAGCGTGTGACATTCGGGACTTGGCGTGGTCGGTGGGACTGGCGGGGTCGGGAGCGACTGCGGCGGTGTTGGCCCAACGCCTCTCCGATCCGTACGCCGACGAAGAGGAACTGACGATGGCCTTACATGCCGTTTTCAACGAGGTCCACCGCGCGGCGTCCCGAACTGGCGGGGATCGGTAACAACCGATTCCCCGCCCCCGCCTATGCCAGCCGGTCCTTCGGACACCCATACGGCCGCGCGAACGGACGCATGGCGGACGTGCCCTAAGTAAGTCACCAGCCGCCCACGCCTCCCGGCGAAGCGGACCAGCTTGCCCCCGGGACCAACGGGAAGGAGGAAAGCCGGAGGCAACAGAAGAGTGGCACGGTGGCGACCGCCGCGAAAAGGGATTGCCTCGGCAAATCAGGCGGGACGGCCGCGCAACCGCGACCGCCATCACATTGTGCATCGCAACACCGGGGTAGGTTGAACACAAACAGGAGATCGAGCGATGCGCCCCCAAAGCGAACGCGTTCGTCTGGCCCTGCGTCGACATGTGCGAGCGCAGCGCCGTTTCGAGCACCACGCCATTGGTGTGACCGCGGCGACGGTGTCCACGGCAGTGACGGCATGCCTCCAGCCGACATTGGCCTGGCCCCTATGGGCCACCTTCATCAGCACGGCCTCGCTCGGTGCGGTGGTGCTCGGTTTCTTGTGGGAAGAGCGTGCTCAAACGGAGTCGGTCGTGCGCGCCAGTTTGCTCATTGAACTGAGCAAACAATATCCTTTGCGATAGAATCCGGAGCCCAGTGCGCCAAAGCCCACTTCTTCCGCTCGTCAGTCGTCCAGCGCGGACTGCCGTTTTTCATCCAGCCACCCTTCCGGCCGGGACATGGACCACTCCACTTCCCTGGCGAGGGCGTCCGAAATCTCGGCACCGGCCAGGATCTCGCGCAGGGCCTCTCCGGTCAGGTTGCCCAGAATGCCCCCCTGGGCCGCGGCCGATGTGAATCCTTCACCAATCAGTAGATCGATAAGGTGCCGGAGGTTCGCCCGTCGCCGGGTCTGGCGTTCGAGGTCGCGGGTGGCGTCGGATGAGGTCATCGCATGCCGATTTTGTCCCATTCGTGACAGAAAGGAAGTGATCGGCGTCAAAGGACCAGTGGTCGATTTGCCGAAAAATCGGTTATAGAGCCGGCCTTGGTTGTGATGGCATAGGGGTAGCCCGCTCGAACTCGCCCGCCATGCCTTTTGCGCTTCCGGAAGCTCAACTCCATACCTTGCGCCAGTTGGACGATACCGGCCTGCTGGCCATTCATCCTCTGAACCGGGCCGCTTGTGTCTGGCTACGCGACCACGGGTATTTGTTGGAAAATGAAGGCTGGTGGCAAATCACGCCGCTGGGTCGCCGCGCCCTGGCGTTTTGCGATCCGACCGCCCCCGGCGAGGGCAAACTCCGTTGGGGTCCCTCGCCGCTAACAGGGACTGAACCCACATGAGCCACGACATCCGCTTCGCCGAATATTTTGTAGTGGTCCGTGATGACGATCAGGAGATCGTGGCGTCGACCAAGACCCTAGAGTGGGCCGAAGCGGTCCGTGACGCGGCAGAACGGGACACCGGTGAAGCACACCGTTGCCTTCCAGCCACCCAAGAGCTTGCCGAAAACTTTACCGATTGGGCTTGGCGCACCGAAACCATCGAGCGCGATGGGATTCCCACCGAGCTGGCGGTGATCGACCGGTAAGGGCTGTGGCCCTGAGAATGTTGAGCAGCGGAAGAAGAAACTGTCGAAAAGTCACGGCGTTAACGACCGATGCTCCAGCGGGCCACTATCGGTGCGCTGCGTGAGAGCGTCTGTCTGATCTTGTCGTAGACCACATTGGCTTTTTTACGTTGCCGATTTGCCGCAGTTGTCCCCCGAAGTTGTGCGTCGGGGACTTTGTGATGAACGGCAGGCTGGGGACGCCAACAGCAATGCGATACCGCGCCGCCATGCTCTCATAAATGGAGCCACAAAATTTCCGGCGCCGCCCGTTGAGCGGCTCGTCCCCCCCTCAAACTCCTGAAAAGTCGTCGTAGAACCACCAAAGTCGCCGCACACATTGTCAGGCGCACGCCACCTGAAGGTCGAAGTGATCCAACCTCACCATGTTCAGCCTTTGCTCGCCGCTCAGCTTACCGATACGCTGATGGAGCGCCAACTTTTGAAACGTCCCGCTTCGCAGCGCCCCTCCCCTATCCGCCCAGTCGATAACATCATGCGTAAACGCCTACTCCATGCGGCCAGCAATGTTGGTCACTACGTGGGTACCCTCGGCGCACCGGACTTTGGCTACCCGGACTTACCCACGCCTATGACACCTTTGCCGAGCGAGATTAGGAGCAACGGATGATCAGCCTTGGACGTGGCTCGCTGCTTCTGGAGCCACGGGCGTTGAAGTGCCCCCACGGGAATCTTCGACGAGGGACTGGCTCGACGAGCCGACAAAGGACTGTCTCTTTGAAACGATAGGCACGCTTAGGGCCGAGGACCCGCAGCAGCGGAACATCATCTAATCGAGCGGATATGCCGTGATGTGGAATTGCCCCCGAAACCGTCCTTACCAAGACCTCACATAGGCCATATAAAAAAACGCGTGGTTTTTGCCGTGTAAAATGGCTAATTCGCCTTGTTAACGTTCTGCTCTCCAGTGGAAAAATGCTTGTGGACGGGCGGCGCTTCACTGTTTTTCGCGGCACAAAGAAATCTTGGTCGTTTCGCTTGCCGCATACCCTACACCACTGTAGCGGAAATGACGGCACGCGGCACTTGCGAGCGCCGCGCCATGCTTCCTCTTTGCACCGCATGCAGTTCGCAATGATCGGTTGATTACCGGCCAAAATCCGTGGTCGGCGAAAGCGAAAGCTACATGGTGGCTGACAACTTCATTCGCATGGCGTCATAGTCCTTGCGGTATTTTCGAGCGAGCGAAATTTTCTGAGCATCGTTGAGTATCTTTCCCGCGAGCTGGAAAAAGCTCCGCTCCTCCTCGCGCAAATGCTCATGCAACTCCTCAGACAGCTTATGGACCGTTGCCATCCAGTGTCGACCTGCGTGGTCCGGCGTCTGCAGTTCCTCCACCAGATCATCCATCTTGTGATGGTCGGCCAAAGCATCGCGTGAGGGATGCAGCCCTCGGTCGTCCATCAGCATCGGGACGTACAAGAAGCGCTCTTCCGCCGCCTCGTGCGCCGACAGCTCCATACGCAAGGCGGTGAAAAGCGCCACTCGGTCGGGGCCTGGCTTGGCGCGCATGAGCTTGCGGATGAGTGAGCGCTGGATCGAGTGGCTTTCGCGCAGTGGCTCGAAAATCGTCTCTGGCATGGGTCAACCCGGCTTTAAGAGGTGGCATGGTGCGGCGCGTGGCGTCGAAGGAGTGTCGACGCCGTCCTTGAGCTCGAGACCGGTGAAGAACCATTTGGTGCACCATGCCGCCCGATGCGGTCGGCCGCATGGGGTTCTCGTGCATGATGCCCAGGGGCTTATGCGTCATTCATCGTGAGCCCATTAACGTTCAAATCGAGGCCGCCGAGAGGCGCCCATCCCATCGTGTGATTGCGGCTCCCCTGCCTCTCATGCCTCGAAGGAACTTCCCTGAAAATCCGCGGCCTCCCCTCCGCGGTTTTTTTTGGCCCGCCCCCTCCTCCGCTGATTGATATGGGAACGTTGAAGAAAGCGCTCAGCGATCCACAACCCCGACGCCATGGAGATCGTCGCAGGGTTTGCGAAGAGCGCGCCCGGGAATATGGAGTTGTCATACATGTACAGGTTAGGCATGTCGAAGCTCCAACTGTCCGAGTCCAAGACCGCATCATCGGGCGACGGTCCCATCCTGCATGTGGCGAGCGTGTGCGCGGAGCGCGCACTGGCGAAGATGTCCGACGCGCCGTGCGCCTGCCAGATAGCCAAGAGCACTTCTGTCGCGCAGGTATCCAGCGCGCGTCGATTTCGGTTGCAGCTGAAATAAGTGCGTGCCGTGGGCATGCCGATCGCAACGTGCTCGTCGGACAAGGTCAAGTCGTTGCCTTCCGCAGGCACGCATTCGTCCTTGAACCCAACACCCGCCAGCGGGTTATAACGCCGAAGGCGATCCGCCAGAGCCTTTCCCCGAAGGGCTGCCTCACAAACCGGTGTCGTTGCCAGTGTTGCGGGTCGGATCCCCAAGCTTTGCGCCAGATATCCGCCAACAGCATTGGCCCAATCGGATCCCACGAAATCTTCCGGCTTGGCGGGGAGGGACAGCCTTCGCGTTAGGGTGCCCGAACCTTCTGCCAGCAATCCACCTGGCGTTCTGCAAAAGCCACCTCAGCTCTGCTGGCGATGTCGATGGCATCCACCCCGGGACCCCGCACTCAAGAATGAAGAGGCCTTAGATCCGTAGTGGCGCGAGGATATGCATGCTTGATCTCCCGTACTGGCCCTGTCTGAATCGATTAGCTGGACCCTCTCCGCCCGTAGGCCGTCGGGAAACTGTGCAGGCTTGTCGGGACGCCAGACGCGGGCCGTCCGCCGGCAGCGCAGCTCATCTGGGCAGGGAGCAACCGTCAGGACAGATGGCGGCACACGCCCCCTCTTATGCCAGCTGACCGCTTGGACGCGCACGCCGGAGCCGGGCCCGACTCCACCTCCACATGGCCGACGGACCGGACTTACCGGGGTCGGCGCGAGCGTGCGGTGATCAGGCCAGCAACCACCCCAGCCGTGATGAGGGCGGCAGGGCCCGCCAGCGAAGATGGACCGCGCGCCTGACGACGGGATTGTCCCGGAACTCCCGGCGCCCCGACCTCGGCGGGCGCTGCCTCTATCTGCACCGCGTGAGCGCTTGGCCGGATTGGCTTACCGCGAGCGTCGGCGAGGCTACGTGTCAGTTCCGCCCCGATCAACACAATCAGCGACGAATAATATGTCCAAGTCAGCAGCACAACGAACGCGCCAGCCGGCCCGTATGCACCACCAATATCACTGTGCGCGACATACAGCCCGATGACGAATTCGCCCGCAAGGAAGAGGAGCGTCGTAACGACAGCCCCCAGCAGCGCATCGCTCCAGTCGATGGACGCATCGGGGAGCAGACGGAACATGAGCGTGAAGGCGCCCATGAACACAAGGATGGAGACGGCGTATTTCACCACGGTCCAACCGGCGCCTTCGCCGGAAAAAACGGCCTGGATTACGGCGCTCGCGACCAAGGAGACGATAAGCAGGAAAGCGACGCCACCCAACAGCGCAAAAGCACGGGCCCGAGCACGCAGCCATGTGCCCACAGCGGCACCGGGCTTGGGTTTCACCCGCCAGACGCGATCGAGAGTGCCCTGAAGCTGGGCAAACACCGCAGATGCGCTGAACAGCGTCACCGCCAGTCCCACGATGCCGGCAACGTGGCCCAGGCGGGGTCGCTCGTGCGCACTAGTGATGACGGACTCAAGGGATGACGCCGCCTTTTCGCCTACTGTGGTCCGCAGCGCCTCGCTCAACTGTTCCTCGAGTCCGGGGTGCAGCATCGAGAGCAGCCAGACCAGGAGCAAGAGCACCGGAGCTACAGAAAGCGCGGCATAGAATGCGAGCGCCGCCGCCCGGGTCATGAGCTCATCGTCACTGAACCCGTCAATGGTCGCCATGGTCAACCGCTTGAGCAAGGCAGGAATTCCACGCATCACCGTTTCTCCGTCCGCGGACTACTGCCCAGACGATGCCTAGCGCCTTGTGTGGACAAAGTGACCAGCCGGGGCCGCTCCTTGGACGTAACGGAGAGCACCTGGACTCTCTTGCCCAAGCGCCGGATGCGACGCGTGGCGGCCGGCCAAGGCCCTCTGAGAGCTTCTTACTGCACCGCTAAAGGGCGAGATGATCGCGCCGATACCCTTGGTAAGCCCGGCCACCGGGTCCTTCGATGAGGCAACCCATGAGATGCCCTTTCCTTGCCATCGCCCTGCTGCCCCTTCTCGTACCAGGGCGCGCCTCGGCCGCCTGCAGTGCGAAGGACTTCAGCATCGAGTCCTTCGCGGTGAAACTACAACAAGGCTCCGGACAGCCCCGTTTCAGCATGAAGGGGCAGCTGGTGAATCGCTGTCCGGAGGCGGCCGCTGCACAGATTCGCGTCGATGCGAAAGATGCTTCCGGAAAGGTGCTCGCCAGCAAGCAGGGCTGGCCAGCGGGGACGTCCAACATTGACCCGGGCAAATCGGTCGAGTTCGATCTGGGGCGGTTGTTTCGGTACCAGCCCGGCATGAGCGATTACACCGTCGTCGTCTCTGATGCCAAGACCTGGTGATCCATGAGCACGTCTTCCCGTCTGCCCAGTTGCGTGCGCCGGGATCGACGGGTCGGCGAAGGCAGTTGGCATCCGGACGTCCTTCCGAGGAATCCGCGCAGAGCACGTTGGGAACGCGTCAAACCGCGCAGCAGACCTCGGCCAGGAACTTCCCCAACTGCCTCAGCGAGTAAGGCTTGAGCAGCAGCGGAAAGCCGTGACCCGCGTCTTTGGCAAGCAGTTCGCTGTAACCGCTGGTCAGCACCACCGGTAGGCCTGGATACTGCGAACGGATGGCCTTGGCCAGGTCTAACCCGCTGATCCCAGGCATCACCACGTCAGAAAACACCGCGCGGAAGCGTGAAGCATCCTGGGCGAGTTCCTGCAGCGCGAATTCGGCGTTGCGGGCGAGCGTCACCTGATAGCCGAGCGACGCGATGGCTCCCATCGCGAACTCGGCGACGTCGGCATTGTCCTCCACGACCAAGATGCGATGACCCTCCCCTTGCTCCAATCCCTCGTCCTGAGAGAGATGATGGGACGGCGTCTGCTCGGTCAGCGGCAAATAGAGCGTAAAGGTCGTGCCTTGCCCGACCTGGCTTTGCACATCCACGTCGCCCTCGGATTGCTTGACGAACCCAAACACCTGACTCAACCCCAAACCGGTGCCTTCGCCTACGCCCTTGGTGGTGAAGAACGGCTCGAAAATGCGGCTCAGCAGTTCGGGCGCGATGCCCGACCCCGTGTCCGAGACCCGAACGGCCGCAAAACGGCCTTGGATCGGCAGGGACCACCGGACAGCTGGCACCGCGCTGACCCGTTCCACATCAATGGTCACGCGCCCCCCGCCCGCCATCGCATCGCGCGCATTGACGATCATGTTAATGAGCGCGGTATCCAACTGGTTGCGATCCAGCAGCACATGGACGGGCTCGTAAGGCAGGTTGACTGTCACCGCGATGTGGCCACCCACGATCGTGGTGATGAGTTCGCTCAACGCCTGAATGCTCTCGCCGACATCGAACACTTCAGGCGACAAGCTCTGGCGACGCGAAAAGGCCAGGAGGTGGGCTGTTAGTTTGGCCGCGCGTCCGGCGGCCGACCCGATGGCCTTCACATGCCGCTGTTGGCGTTCGTCGCCGCCTGCGTAGTGCAAGAGCATGTCGACCGAGCCGGTGATGATCTGGAGCAGATTATTGAAGTCATGGGCAACGCCGCCGGTGAGCTGGCCCATGGCTTCGAGCTTTTGAGACTGGCGCAGCTGCTCTCGCGCCCGCACCAATTCCAGATGTGCCTGCCGGGCTTCCTGGGTAATGGCCGCGACTTGACGGCTATGTAAATCGCGCTCAATAACTCGCTCAGTCTGCTCACTCACGACACATAAAATGCCTTCGACTTCACCACTGGCCACTCGGATGGGTGAATACGAAAACGTCCAGAACGTCTCCTTCATCGTGCCGTCGCGGTCCATCAGCAGCCTCAGATTCTTGAAGCTGCGGGGACGCCCAGCGAACGCGTCATCAATGGCCGCACACACCTCTGGCCACACGTCGTGCCAAACCGTCTGGAGCTTTGCTCCCATGGCGCCATGAAGCTTCTCGCCCAGCAACGGCAAATACGCGTCGTTGAAGAAGAAACGCTTCTCTTCGGCGCCCCATGCCAGCCACAAGGGCTCTGGGGAGTCCAGCACCATCGACAGGGCGGTCTTGAACTCAAGGGGCACATCGGCAGCGAGATTGCCTTGGGCCCAATCGCTGTCCTGCAGCAAGCGGAACGCCAGCTGCTCGGGGGCTGTGACAGTCAGCGGGAACGGCAGCATGGTGGCTCGGACGGGGGAAAGGCATCCAGCATAGCCGACCACCCAGTGAAGGCGACTTCAACCGCACCCGGCACAGGCCAATCGATCCTCCACGCGCGCGTCGCCCCGCTTCAACGCGGCCTCGACCGTCGTGCGGGAATGCTGGGCCACCTCCCGCCGGCGCCCCTTCCATGACTCAGACTACGACCACCTCCGCTCTCGCTGTCGCGGAGGGCCGTCCCTTCCCGCGCGGAGCTTTCTTCGACGGTTCGGGCACCAACTTTGCCCTCTTTTCTGCCCATGCGACCCGCGTGGAACTGTGTCTGTTCGATGAGGATGGCAGTGAGACCCGCGTGGACCTGCCCGAATACACCGACGAGGTGTGGCATGGCTACCTGCCGGAGGTGAGACCCGGCCAACTCTATGGATACCGCGTGCATGGCCCCTATGAGCCGGGCACAGGCCACCGTTTCAACGCCAATAAGCTTTTGATTGACCCGTATGCGCGCGAACTTTCGGGCGACCTAGTGTGGTGCGATGAACTCTACGGCTACACCGTGGGCCACCCCGACAAGGATTTGAGCTTCGACGAGCGTGACAGCGCACCCTTTGTGCCCAAGGCCGTGGTCGTCAGCGACGACTACGACTGGAGCGATGTCCAGCGCCCGATGATCCCATGGGACGAGACGGTCATCATGGAGACGCATGTTCGGGGCTACACCATGCGCCATCCAGCGGTGCCCGAAGCGGTGCGAGGCACCTGCGCGGGCCTCGCGACGACGGCGGTGCTGGAAAGCATACGGTCACTCGGGATTACGTCGGTTGAGCTGCTTCCGATGCACGCCTATCTTGACGATCGCCATTTGCTCGAAGCAGAGCGGCGAAATTACTGGGGCTACAACACCATCGGCTTTTTTGCGATCAAGCGGCGGTATTTGTCGAGCGGGCACCGCGATGAGTTCCGCGATCTGGTGAAGGCGGCCCATCGCCAAGGGCTCGAGGTGTTGCTCGATGTGGTCTACAACCACACCGCCGAAGGCAGTGAGCTGGGCCCTACCCTGTCGCTGCGCGGCATCGACAACGTGTCTTATTACCGCCTCACCGATGACCCGCGGTTCTACATCAACGACACCGGCACCGGAAACACCCTCAATGTGAGCCACCCTCGCGTGGTGCAGATGGTCACCGACTCGCTCCGCTACTGGGTCAACGAGATGCATGTCGATGGGTTCCGCTTCGACCTGGCGACCATCCTGGGTCGAGAGCCTACCGGGTTCGAACAGCGTGGCGGCATCTTGGACGCGGTGGCGCAAGACCCGGTGCTCGCTTCTGTCAAAATGATTGCGGAACCGTGGGACTGTGGCCCGGGCGGCTACCAGGTGGGACACTTCCCGCCCGGCTGGGCGGAGTGGAACGACCGCTTCCGCGACGACGTGCGCGCGTTTTGGAAAGGCGATGAAGGCACGCTGGCCGACTTCGCCAAGCGGCTTACCGGGTCTGCCGACTTCTTCGACAAGCGCGGTCGCCGCCCTTGGGCGAGCGTCAACTTCGTTACGGCGCACGATGGCTTCACCCTCTATGACTTGGTGAGCTACAACGACAAGCACAACGACGCCAACGGCGAAGACAACAAGGACGGCTCGGACAACAACCACTCGTGGAATTGTGGGGCCGAGGGCGAAACGGATGACGCTGGCATCCAGGCGCTGCGCGAGCGGCAGATGCGCAACCTGCTCGCGACGCTGTTCCTGTCCAAGGGCACCCCGATGCTCCTTGCCGGTGACGAGCGCGCACAGACCCAGGACGGCAACAACAACACGTATGGTCAGGACAGCGAGATTGCCTGGCTGAATTGGGAGCGCGACCCCACCGAGGGGCGCCTGGCCGACTTCGTGCGGCAGTTAACCTGTCTGCGCCAGCGCTTTCCCTTGCTCCGTCGTGGGCGATTCCTGGACGGCCGCTACGATCAGGCCACCGGGGTGCGTGACATCGTGTGGCTGGCGCCCGATGGCTCGGAAGCTACAGAAGCCCAATGGACCGACGCCGGTGCCCGTTCGATCGCGGCCCTTATCGACGGACGTGCGCAGCAAACGGGCGTGCAGCGACCGGGCACGGATACCTCCCTGCTCATGCTTGTAAACGCATGGGCGGAAGGCGTTGACTTCAAGCTCCCCGAGCACAGCGACGGCTTGGAATGGACGGTAGTCCTGTCGACTGCGCCAGAGCTGGACGCAAACGTCCGCGTCCGTGGCGGGCAGTCTTTCGTTTGTCCGCCGCGATCCCTTGTCGTCTTCGCCTGCGAAGCAATCTGAACACGATGAACTTGGCATGCCAGGGATGGCGCCGAGTGTCCAACGCGCTGCTTTGGGGCGCGCTAAAACAAGGTCACGCTGGCAGGCTAACCACCCCCCTTATCGCCCTCAAGGAAGTGCCCGAAGGCGGCCAGCGGACGCACGCCGTCGCAGAGAATCTTAGTAATGGCGAGCATGGGCACGGCGAGAATTGCGCCCGGCACGCCCCACATCCAATCCCAGAACAGCAATGAAACGATGACGATGACGGGGTTGAGCGTGAACCGTCGCGCCAGCAACATCGGCGTGATCGTCTCGCCCTCTAACACGTGGATAGCCCCGTAAATGACCATGGGCATAAAGGCTTTCCAAAGCGGGTCGAGCGTCAGCATTCCCACAGCCAGGAACGTCGCCAAGCCAACCAGAGGGCCCAGGATCGGCACGTAGTTAAGCAACAAAGCCACCGCGCCCCATAAAAGCGGATCCTGTAAGCCAAGGGCCCACATCGCCACGCCGGTTGCCACGCCCACCAGAAGGTTCATCACCGTGATGGTTACCAGGTAGGAAGAGACATCGCTCTCGACCTGCCAAGCGATGTCGATAACCTGACGTTTATCTCGAAATCGGGGCATGACTTCCACGAGGCGGCGTAGAAAGGTATCCCCAGAGTTAAGCAGGAAGAACAGCACCAGGAACGTTGTGAAGAACTCGGAGGCAAATGTCTGGAGCCCGCTGAGGATCGCACCCTGAATGTCTGGTCCACCGGATGTCTCCGCCGCACCTGAAGCCGGCGAACCCAACATGCCCTTGGCATGCGCCAACGTGCCTTTGATGCTGTCCAACGGACCACTGATGACCTTGACGCGCTCCTGAAGCCTGGGAAGGCCTTCGGGCAATCGGTGTGCCCAACTTTGGGCGGGACCGCTGAGCATGCTGCCCAGCCCGACCAACACTCCCCACAATCCAACAATCAGCACGATCGCCGCGATGGGACGTGGCACACGTACGCGGGCAAGCACACGCATCAGCGGCTGGAGCAGCAGCTTGAGCACAAACGCCAAGACGATCGGCAAGAGGACTTCGCGAGCCATGTAAGCGCAAGCCAAGGCTGCCATGATCGCCAGCGCCCCGAGGAAAACCGTCTTGGGGTCGCCAGGCAACGGCATTTCCTCCGGCTCTATATCCGCCTTCGGAGGCACGTCCACCTCGGGCGGCGGAGCGGCGTCTGTGGACATTGTGGATTCCCCATGGTCGGTATAGCCCAGCGGCGCGCCGGCTCGTGCGCTACTGTGGATGCGTCTTCGTGATAACGGCGTCTGGACGGAGCATCGCAGCCATCGAGTTCAACGCTCGATTGACCGGCTCCTGCCCGACCTCGGAGAGCCTGGAAAATTTGATGTCTAGCCGATAATCAAAACAGCCTCCCTTGTTGCGGCGGAGACCGAGGGCCGGCATCAGGGTGAGGGGTAACACGCCAGTGGTCGGGATGCGGCAACCGCCCGGGCGGCCGCTGCGTTTGTTAAAAAAAACAGGCGCGCCGTGGGGCGCGCCTGAAGGGAGCCAGGCATCCTGCCTGAAGGGTTCAGCACCAATCTTCCCCGAGGGGCATCAAGCCTTCGTGACCGGCAAGCCAGCGAATGTCCCTTGTCGCCAGCCGCCAGCTCGCGTATCAACTCTTCCATGACGATATCGCGCTTCCCCCACTCCCACGGCTTCGGTGTTCGACCGCAGGTGAGGTCCTGATGACGACCGCCCGTCCCCGCCCGCCCCAAGGGTTGCTACCCGATGCCGTGCAGCTCAACCGGCGAGGCAACCTGCGGCAGTTGCTTCAGCAACTCCAAGGCGACGGCATTGAGTCCTTCCCACTCATCGACCGGTTGCTGGGTCTTGAGGGAGGGAGCACCGAGGTCATCCAGAGAGGGGCCTATATCACCGACGCGATGGCCCGGGAAATCGAATGGTCGATGAACCTGCCCGAAGGATGGCTCGACCGAGGGCCGAGGGAGCCCGAGATCTAGGCGGCGGCCGCCTGCCCGGTCACCCGGTGCAGAAGGCAAGCAACAGCCTCCGCTCGTTGGGCTTGGCGACGAACACCGCCCCCTGCGGGACCGCGAGCGCGGATTCCGGGTGGCGACCGGTAACCACGACCACGCTGGTCTGCGGCCAACGCTGGCGGATGTCCCGGGAAAGGGCCAGGCCGTCGGCCGGGCGGATCAGACCGATGTCGGTCATGGCCGCATCAAACGCCTGGTCGTCAAGGGCCGAGAGAACATGGGAGACCCTGCGGCCGGGATGGCGCTCCATCCGCCATCTGTCCGCAGCTGGCAGGCGACGTCGAGCAGCACCTCATCGTCCTCGACCACCAGCAGCTGGCCATGCGAGGGAACGGACCGGCCACCGGCGGCCGTGCTCGGAAACACTTCGCTCGTTCCGGAGACGACCTCGGCACTTAAGTCCTAAACCATTGCGCGGACCGCATCGGACCGCGCTCGAGCATTGAACATCGAGGCAAAGAATAGGACACGTTCGCGTTTGGTGGAGGCCAGTGAATCGTCCAGCGTCCCGTGCGTGCTGGCGCGATGAGGAAGGCATCGCGCCATACCCGTTCCGGGGAGGTGTGGTCAGCAGGCCGACGAGGGGTGGATCGCATACCACATCGACCGCCTCCTTGAGGGGCGAAACATCAAACCTGACAATGCGCGGAGCGGAAAACCGTCGTGGCAGGCGGGCATGGTCAGGCTGGGGACCGTCAGGGACCGCCGACTCGCGTGTCACTCGCCCGCATGAAACGAGGCTCTCCCCACTCCGGCACCTTGCTCGGCCCGCCGTCCAGTCGCCCTCAAAGCAAAGGCTCGAGGTCAGTGCCCAGGGTTATCCTGGTAGTTGACGGGTCGAGGTGGGAGGGGCGAGGTCGCCCGTTGCGAGACCCTTTTCGCGCCCCCTACTCCCGGACTACGTGCCAGGCACCGCCCGCGTCCTCTTGGAGACCATCACCTCGTCACCCGTCTCCTCGGTCGTCCGCGCGCGGTCGCAAGCTGCATGGAGGGCAGCCACCCCGTCGATGTAAGACCCGCCATCCTTGCCGTTAACTGACACATGCCTCGTCCACGTGTTGCGGGCGGGCTACATGATGTAGATGCGCACGCGCGCCATTGCCACCGTCGATGAAAAGCAAAAAGCCCCTGCATAGACAGGGGCTGCGGCGACACGCTCTGGGGGTGGAGGATCGTGCCACCGTCCTCATGTTCGCGGCGAGAGAGTCGTCATTTTGTGACGATTGGCGGCTGCGAATGCCTCTTCGGCCGTGGGAAGACACAACACCCGGGGATGCGTTCGTCGTGCACAGCATCGACCATCTCGTTCACAGCTGGCTCTCCCAATCAACCACTCGGAGCGCGCGACCAACAAGTCCCACGACCAGCATGACGGGAATCAGCGCCGTTCCTTACCCTTCCCTGTCGACGCCGTCGCGCGCCGATGGTCCTGCTGCGTGTCCGAACCTTGACGGGTCGGGGGTGGCTCTCCCTCAGGAACGGGATCACGCGGCGGTTGATGCGGCGGTGGCGGCACGTTTTGAGGCGCTGTGGGATCACCGATGGGCACTTGGCGGCGTTGCGGATCGATCTGATCGGGAGGCGTGCGCATGCGAACTCCAATATCCGGTTCTGCATCTTCCCCCAGGATCTGTGAGGGTTTGGTCGACCCTGTCAGCGCCTTGTCGCTGACCTCGGCCAAGCGACAGAGGATGCCGCCCCTAAGGGGACGGGCGGACAGGAATCCCTGCTGGAGATCGACCCCAGCCCGGCAATTGCATGGCATTCGTTTCAGGTCTCAAAGGCATCGGCGAGCGGACCAATCTCGAGCAGCGCGCAAACGTCGGCCACGGCGCGCACGACAACGGGCCGCGACCTTTCCGCCATGTTGAAGGCCCCCGGCCGTCCATCGCCGACACCGCGGAACGTCCATTGATAACTACGCCGCGCTGATGGGGCGCACACATACATGTCGCTATCTAAAGGCATTGACCTGCGGACTACGCCATGACCCTGACCGACCAGCTCATGAGCCCCGAACCGCTCGGATGGATGGCCTCTCTCATTCTCCTCTCGACCATTGGCCGGCAAATCTGGCGGCAGGCGCACGCCCCAACGGTGGAGGCAGTGTCCAAATGGCTGTTCATTGGTCAGATGACAGCCTCCCTGCTCTATCTTGTCTACAGCATTCTCGTCAAAAACCCGGTGTTTATCGTCAGCAATGCCGCGCTTCTGGTCACCGGCATCACAGGCCAGGTCATCTATCTCCGTCGTCGTCGGTGCACTCAAAGCTGACGAAAAACCCAAACTCGATCGATATCCAAACGGCCGATGCGATCCTCTTTTTCTTGCCCTCTGGCCTTGCCTGAAGGCCGGGAACATCCCTCACGCCGGCGTGATTTTTTCCGGTTTATGGTGCGCAAAAGAGTGGACAACACCATGGCCGAGTCAACCCGCAATGAGACGTCCAAACCATCCGGACTCCACCGCTTTCTGGGCGCTCTGGGACCAGGATTGACCACGGGCGCTGCGGACGATGACCCGTCTGGAGTCGCGACGTTTTCGGTGGTCGGCGCAAAGTTCGGCACCCAGTTCCTGTGGACGGCATTGCTCACATGGCCCCTGATGGCCGTCGTGCAGATGATGTGCGCAAGGGTTGGCATGGTTACGGGGATGGGCCTTGGCGGTGCGCTCCGCGAACGGTTTCCGCGGTGGCTGGTGGGCGTCTCCGCCGTCGCCCTCCTCGGGGCCAACCTGCTCAACATCGCCGCCGACCTGGGCGGCATGGGCGATGCGATGGAGATGCTCCATGCAGGCCCCGCCCTGCTCTGGGTATGGGTCTACGGCATCGGCATCTGTGTCCTTGCCGTCCGCCTTCGCTACTACCAGCTCGCCAGTGTCCTCAAGTGGCTGGCGATGGTGCTGCTGGCCTACATCGTCACTGCCTTTCTCGTGAAACCCCATTGGGGGCAGGTCGCCCATGACACCTTCATTCCGACATTGCCCAAGGGCAAGGATGGATGGAGTTCGCTGGTGGCATTGTTCGGCACGACCATCAGCCCGTTTTTGTTCTTTTGGCAAGCGAGCCAGGAGGTGGAAGAGGACAAGGCCAAGGGACGACGGTTGCTGTCGTCCCGGCGGAATGCCACGGAACGGGAACTCGGTGACCGGAAACTCGATGTCTGGACCGGCACCTTTTTCTCGAACCTCGTCATGTTTTTCATCCTCCTCACAGCGGCCTTTACCCTGCACGCGCATGGCAAATCCGTGGAGACGGTCAAGGATGCGGCAAGCGCCTTGCAGCCCCTGGCGGGCGACTATGCCTTCCTGCTGTTTACCGGCGGTCTTGTGGGGGCCGGGCTTCTCGCCATCCCAACCCTCGCTGGCTCGGCCGCCTACGCCTTTGCGGAAACCTTCGACTGGGTCTTCGGGCTCGACAAGAAACTCCACAAGGCAGTGTCGTTCTATGCTGTCTTTATCATCGCAGCCATCGGCGGCGCCTTGTTTGATGTCTTCGACGTCGACCCGGTCAAGACCCTGTTCTGGTCGGCCGTGGTCAACGGCATCCTCGCCCCCTTCCTGCTCGTGGGCCTGCTACTAATTACGGGCGACCACAAGCTTATGCAGGGGCAGCCAAGCCCCTTGTTTAACCGGGTCGTTGTTGGCTTCACCGCACTCCTGATGTTCGCCGGCCTCGGGGCGATGGTGTTCTTGGGCGGGTAAAAGGGGCCCTGGAGAACCGGGCCTGCGGCGGACCGCAAAATTAGCCGATGGTCCTGAAGCCACCGGTTGCCACACTTGGTAGTTATGCAGACGGGTTGAGTTCGACCTTTATCCAGCCCGGCTGTCTTTGTCGAACTGCTTATAGCCGCCAATCGCATCGCTCAGCGGTTCTCTCTCGATGACGATGGCGGTGGGCACGGCCTGACCAGAGCGCACGAGCTCGACAAGCCTGGGGATATAGTTGCGGTGGTTGCAGTTGCCCATGCGCAAGGTCAGGTTCGTGTTCATCACCGCTGCAAAGACCCGTGTTAGACGAGGGGCGAGGGTGCCCTGATCCAGTGGGTCCGCGGATGCGCCGGCTGAAGCAACGGACGTGGGAAGCCGGGGTCAGGCCCTCTCGGCGGACTGCTGCTTGCCGAGCTGCTCAGCGAGAAGGGTGAGCTTCTCGTCAGCGGCCTTTTCTTCCTTCAGGGTCGCCTGCAGGAGGGGTACCGCCTTGGCGTACCCCAGCTGGTTGGCCAAGGCAATCAGGGTGCCGTATCCGGCAATCTCGTAGTGCTCGACACGGTTGCCCCCACCGATGAGCGCGACGTCGCGCAATGGACCCTTCTCGATTTCATCGATGACTTCCTTGCCCTCCTCAACCAAGCCTTCCATGGCAGCGCATTTCATACGCTTGAGCCGGACGCCTAGAATTTCGACGATTTCATCAATTCGCTCGACTTGCCCTCGGGTTTCTTCCAGATGTGATTCAAAGGCTCCCGCAAGGTCCGGACTCGACGAAGCGCGTGCCAGATGCGGCAGCGCTTTTGTCAGCTGCTTTTCAGCGCTGTAGATGTCCGAAAGCTCATGGATAAAGAGGTCTTCGATCGTGGTGATGGCCATAGCGGCGCTCCGCCGGGGGATGGAACGGGGACCTTATGTTCCTGGGCGTTCAGGCGGTCGGATGCTGGCGTGAAAGGCGCGCTGACTTGTGTGAGGCACACGCCTCCCTTCAACCCCTCGGACAAGACTCGGCAGGCGCTCAGGGTCGAGCAAGGCAACCTACGACTGCACGGCGTCGATGGGAGAGGAGCGATGAACGACAGACAGGACAATGATCGCTGCGGCAACCCTACACAGCTGGCCCTCGGCGTGTTCGATAGCTTCGAGTTCCCTGTGCGAAGGACCTCTATCCAAAAATCCGCTCCGTCGTCGAGCCCATCCATGCACTCCTCCAGTCGTTGCGCGCCCACGGGCTCCCTGTGGTTTTTTTGCCAACGACAATTTCGGCCGATGACCGAACGACTCCGACGGTATTCTCTGGTACGCCCAGCAGTTGGCCCAAGGGGACGATGGTGGTCAACGCTTTACCCCCCGCGTCCTTGGGTTTCCGCATGCCCAAGCCAAGGCATCCGGCCTTCTTCGAGACGACGCTCCAGTCCATTCTCCGCCACCTCCGGGCTACCACCCTGGTGATGTGCGGCGTTGTCACAGACCCCTGCGTACTCGCCACGGTTCTCGATGTCCATCTGCGTGGAATATCCTCCGTCATGCCCGTCGATACCACACCATTGCAATCAAGGGGCCGCACTGGGCGGACGGTCTTGCATCTCCGCGAATCGTGTGGCGTTTCGACACCTGCACATGGCGCCTCGGCCATTGAAGGCCTCATGGGGGATGCCCGGAATGCATGGCACGTTCTTTCACAGAAGCGGCTAGAGCATCGCGGTGCTCCTGATGATGTTTGCCGCTTGGTGGGTCCAATGCGTCACCGGCTTTGACGCCGACAATGAGGAATTCATGAGCACGGCCGCCCCTTCAATGCGTTTGCGCCATATCTGGTCAGCGAGGATTTCTGGTCAGCGGCTTTCGAGAATCGGAATGCGAATTCTCGTAGACGTGTATTTCTGGCTGTTCGCCCGGTCCGGCAGAAGGGCCATTGATGTCGATGATGATGTGGCTGCGGCCCGGCTTGAGCCCAACGGCCAAATCACCTTGGTTCGCGGGCCCTGAGCGTTGTGTCCTGACCCACTTTGATGCGGTTAAACTTGGGATAGTCCGCCACCGGGGATACACAATGGGGCCTTCCAACCATTCGACGCCCCTGCTTGATGCTCTTGAGGCAGGTATCATCGCCACAGGCACTGCTGCCCTTGACGCAGACTTCGACAGCGCCCGCCTGAGCCTTGCCCACGTGCGCGAACTCGCCACAAATGCCGGGCTCAGTGCGGTCGTAAACGCTACGGGGCGGGTCATCAAGGCGCTCGGCCCGCCAGGCGGGGTGCCCACTCGTGATCTCGGACAGGCGATCATCGACCTGGGCCGGGTTGTGCGCAGCTCGCCACCGGAGTGATAGCGCCACTCGCAGAGCACCCCTCCCTCAGCCGATTTGCCAGACATCCTGATCGCAGAAGGGCGATAGTCAGCCGCGGCGTGCTGGGCCTTTGAGCAGCAGTCTCGCGCACTCGACCGTCAGCTCGACATCGGTTAGGCGGAGGCCGGTGCGGCGCCATCCGATCTCTACGTTTCCTCCAACAAGGTCAGTTGAACGGGATCCGTCATAGCCATCGGCAATGCGCCACCGCGCCGTCGAACGCCCCCAGGCACCCGCCGCAACTGGCCAGCCTTTACCAGACTGATACCAGTCCACGGGCATCATGCTGGGCGATTGAGGACGATACCCATGAGCGGCGAACCTCGCATGGATGCCCGTTCAGCGGCGACCTGCACGATGCCGGTTTACCGGGGGCAACTGCCCCATCGATCGCCACCACGATTGCCCCTGCGGCCCTCGTCTCGGTACAGCACCGCTTGCGGTTCCACGGATCGGCGCGGGTGTTGGCTTGGTCATGGACGGAGGGGTGCCCGGACCAGACTTCGACAACTCGTTGGGCCTCCGCGTGGCCCGTCAAACGCAGACGTAATCGAGTGACCGCGCCGATGGGAGGCGCCGACGAGCTAGGCAAATGATATTGGGCCCCGCGGATGCCTTCAGTCCTGGCTTACCCGGCCGCTACAGGGGCAGTCACGCCGACCTGAGCCATCGATTGCCATGAAGCCGCACCGAATGCCCCTTACGCCCTTTGCCGGGGTCGGCCAAGAAATGCTCGCCTTGGTGACCGAGTGGCGCAACGGTGATCGGCTGGAGGCCTCCTTCCGGGCGGGACTGTTGGGCGCTTACGCCCACGCCGAGGGTTGGTTCGCCTTGGCGGGAAAGGCCCACACCCTCGCCGCAGAGCTCCGGGCGCCGGTGCCGCAACTCACCGAAGAGACCAGGATGGAAGCCGTGATCGCTCTGGCAGCGGAGCACATGGGCATCCTGGCGCCGCGCGTAGCGCCCTAGGGCGACTGGAGCCCGTGCGCTCGCCGCGGCCTAGGCCGCCACGCCGGTGGCCACGGCCGCACCGCTCTGGCTGGTCCAGAAACTGGACGGGGCCATGTCCACCACCGCGTGGCCGGGCACGCGCGGGGCAATGCCGTGCCCGGTCGCCAGCAACCCAGCATGAAGCGCGCGCCATAGGTCGGGCCAGGCCCCAGCCTCACGCCACGCTAGGTAGCGGCGCCAACAGAGCAAGCCGGAAGGACCCGCGCCATCGGGCGCCACGTCGAACCAGTGACCGCCGTTCACGGCCAAATGCGCCATCACCTCGAAGACCGCCCGGTCCCGCTTGCCGTGCAGCTTTCGACCCCAAGGCACGCCGGGCAGCAACTCGCCCAGTTGCTGCCAAAGTTCATCATTGATCACGGATGTGTCCCCTCTTTTTCTACACGATGAAGCCTAAAGCCAAGACCGCAGATGGGGCGTGATGGCGGACGCCCTTGTCGGGCCGGATAGACAACCATGGCTGAAAGAGCACTTCGCCAACGCCGCCTGAAAGGCCAACCGGCTGCGGGTAATACACGGGGTTTGCGCCGCGTGTGGCGTGACCACGAGCGAGATGTCCATGCCGCTCGCCTGATTATGGCTGCTGCGCCCAGGTGTGGGCGTTCGATTGCGGGAACGAGAGAGCTTGGTTGAAAGCACTGGTTCGTGTCGGCCAGAGCCGGCCATCGCGAACAGCAGAAGCTCTTTAAGCTCAGGGAGTCATGAGCACCGTCGAAGACGCCTCGGTCATGGTCACTGATACATCGGCCACGAACAACATCCACAAGGTCTATCTGTACAAGAGTTCCGGTTCCGAAGACCTGAAACCCGGCGATATCGTGCTTCTACAGGACAAAAAGAGGAACTGTCCCCACTGAGTACCGCGGGGTCTTGAATCGCGACGCGCGGCCGGAATAACCCCGCTTAGAGAACATTGGCCAAAAATCCACCTGATTCCAATCCGGACCGCCCGAGCCGGCCGGTCGGTGGAAGCGGCCCTCTACTTTCCGGCGGACCGGTGCCGCCCCGTTGCAACGAGTCTGGGACCGTCATTGCCGGGGCGGCCAAGACGAGCGTTTATCAGACAGGCGGATGAACGTCGCCTCGCAGGAACGCAATGAGGTCGCGGTTGAAGTCTTCCTTGTGGGTGATCACCAGCGCATGCGGCGCCCCGTCATACTCGTTGTACACGGCACCCGGAATCTCGTTGGCCAGACGCCGGCCGCTCGATTCCACCGGCACGACCTTGTCCGAATCACCATGGATAATGAGCGTAGGCACGCGGATGGAGGTGATGTCCTGGCGGAAGTCCGTCTTGCTGAAGGCGTCGACGCAGTCCAGCGTGCCTTTCTTTGAGGCCTGCATTGCGACGATCAGGCTCGCATCCAGGGTCGCCTTGCTGACTGGATGGGACAGCATGCCCTGGCCGAAGAACTGCTTACCGAAGGCGTCGAGAAATGCGGGGCGATCGTCGCGCAGCTTGTCCTTCATCTCCTTGAACACACCCCCGTCGACGCCGTCCGGATTGGTGCCTCCCTTCAACAGGTATGGCGTGACGGCTGATGCAAAAACCACGCTGGCAATGCGGTCCGCGCCATGACGACTCATGAACCGTGAAACCTCCCCACCGCCCATTGAAAAGCCAACCAAGGTCACATTCCGGAGGTTGAGTTCTTCGAGGACACTGTTGAGGTCGTCGGCGAAGGTGTCGTAGTCGTAGCCGGCCGACGGGTGATCAGACCGCCCGAAGCCACGGCGATCATAGGCAATTGCACGGAAGCCCGCCTCAGCCACTGCCCCCATCTGGTATTCCCACATTGCTGAACTCAACGGCCAGCCATGAATGAAGACGACGGGTCGCCCCTGCCCGACTTCCTCATAAAAGAGCTCCGTCGGCTGGGTTGGCGATGGCGTGGTGATATAGGGCATGTCAGCTCTCCGGTGGTTGAGGTGACGAAGCTGACGAACCATCCATCAACACGGGGCGAAGGATGTGGATACCAGGCCATCAATTCATGGCATCGACGAGTTTGGGGGCATCTTGTCACGGCATGTCGGAACTTCCACGACGACCACGGCCATTCCGATTCACCGCTGGGTCATTCCGGCACGACGATCGCCGCAACCATTAAGGCAAAGCTGCCCATTGCTACGAGCGTCTCTCGCACCGTAGGCGAGGGATAAGTCCCGTCCCTGTAGCCCGCCACTGTTTTCCGGATGGACTGGAAGAGCGGGGCACGCGGAACGAAGGCTTCAAGCCATGCGATGAGAAGGAAAGCACCCATCGCCAGCGCATGCTTGCGGCTTGGCACCATGCACATGACGCCAATGCCCCAGCCAGCGAGAAAACACGCCCAGAGCCGCTTTTGCCATGTCAGCGCCATCGATGCCTCTCCCGACTTTCCCCATCGTATCGCGGACCCTTCTTCACAATCGTGTGGATGGCCTTGACCCACCAAGCGGCGATGACAGCTAGGGTGGAGTCACCCCAGCCGCCCCCTCCCCTCATGCTTGTCTTTGACATTCCCCTGCATCCGCCGGATGACACCTGGCACGTAAGCCACCCCAATGGCAGTTGTCTCACATTCGGCGCGCGGCACGCCGCCGTGACCTTCGCGGCAAAGCTTGCCGCCAGGTTCGACGGGACAAAGGGCGGGGCATATTTGAGTATCGAGGGAGAGGACGGCAAGTGGCGGCTGTTTACCCCGGAACTCAAGGCGCCGGTCTGAGTCCTATGATTCGGTCCCGGCTTTTCCCTGATGCCCTCGACGCGATGCCGGAGACTGAGAGAGCGGACATCTCCTTGGCCGTCAGCGGCGGCGCGTACAGGTAACCCTGCCCCTCCTGGCACCCGGCAGCAACCAGCGCACGGTCCTCTTCAACGGTCTCAACGCCTTCGGCGACTGAGGTGATGCCAAGTTTTGCGCACAGGCGGAGAACGCCGGTGAGCACCGCTTCCTGACGGTCATTGCCGAGAAAACCCCGCACGAGTGCCTGGTCGATTTTGAGGATGTCAAACGGCAAGGTGTAGATGTAGGAGAAATTGCTGTAGCCGATGCCGAAGTCATCGATGGCAATCCGCACGCCTCGCTCACGCAGGTGCTGGAGCTGGTCGATGACATGCGCGCTGTTGTCGAGCCAGTCGCCCTCTACGATTTCCAGCTCGAGACGGTCCATGGGAACACCGTGGGCAAGACAGGCCGCGACGACCCTTCCGGGCAGGTCGCCCAGAGTGAAATCGGCGGCGGTGACGTTGACCGAGACCGATAGGCGAACACCCTCACCGAGCCATACTGCCAACTGGCGGCACGCGGCATCGAGCACCCAGTCGGTCACCTCGCGCATCAGCGCCGTCCGGGCCACGATGGGGATGAATTCACCGGGGGACAACTCGCCAAGCTCGGGATGCGCCCAGCGCAAGAGCGACTCACATCCTCGCACCATCCCGGCGTCGAGATCCACGCGGGGCTGGAACAGGAGATGGAGTTCGTCCGTGCGCAGCGCCCGGGGAACGTCGGCCGCCAAGCGGTATTGCCGGCGCATCTGCCGGTCCCGCTCAGCGTCATACACCCGCCAGGTCGCTCGGTCGTCGATGGCATCCTGGGTGGCCGAGACGGCCCGGCGCAACGCGTCTGCCGCATTGTCCTGACCGAAGGACACGAACCCGGCATGGCAGGTCGGCTGGAGGGGAATCCCTTCCGCCTCCAACGGCTCGGCGACGGCATGGGCGACCTCATCGAGCAGACGCTCACAGGCATCGCCAGGCAGTGGCCGGAGGAAAAAGGCGAAGCGGGCGACCGCCACGTGGTAAAGCGTGCCAAAGGGCTGCACCACTGCTTCGAGCCGCTGGGCCACCTGACGGATGACCGACTCGACCGGCCCCATGCCGAGGGCCTGAGCCAGACGGTGGGCCAAAGGCAGGTCGATGACGTCAACCAGGGCGAGGTCAAACGTGCCACCAAACCCCGCATCCGTCATCGATCGGATGTCGGCGTAAAACTGCTGACGGTTCGGCAGTCCGGTGACGGGGTCTCGCCGCCCCACCATCCGGGTAAGGGAAATCTGGTCCAGGACCAGGGCGGCAAAATCGGCCAGCCGCTGCTGGTCCCGGTCAGTGAAGCGACGCGGTCGGTGGTCGAGAACGCACAGGGTTCCGACGGCATGACCGGACGGGGTCACGAGAGGGGCGCCGGCATAAAAGCGGAAGCCCGGCGCACCGCAGACCAGGCGGTTGGTGGCAAAACGGGGGTCTGTCGTCAGGTCGGCGACGACGAAGACATCGTCCTGTTCGATGGCCACCGAGCAGATGGACGCGCCGCGCTCCGTGCCGGGCTCCTCCATGCCCACCCGGGAAACGAACCGCTGTTCGGTCTCCCCGACCATTGACACGAGGACGGTGGGCATGTCGAAGGCATCGGCAACCATTGCGGTCAGCCGATCGAGCCCAGGGAGCGGCTGACTGTCCCAGACCTTCAGGCTGCCGAGTGCATCAAGGCGCGCCCGCTCCTGTTCAATGACGCCCTGCGAGGCTGCGGCGTCCGCCGCTCCTTCTGGCATGTCTGTCGTCGGGTGTTCCATGACGGCCTCCTGCTGGGCAATTAGCACAAGCCCGTCCGGGTCAACTGTCTCCTCGATCGGGCCCTTGCCACCATCTTTGCGCAGCCGCAGGAGGAATGCATCCAGCACTCTCAGAACTCCCGCCACACCGACGCGGCCAATGCCACGGTGGCCGGGGGAGAGGTCGGTGTCACCGCCGGACCGGGAAGGATGTCCATGGCAGCGGCGTTGTCTGGGGCAATGCGCCCGCTGGCATCTCCAGCAAGGCGAAAGACCGCGACCTGGATCATCAACCCATCTGCCAGTTCGCTTGCCTGCTGGCTGGCGGCACTCGCCTCCTCGACCAGGGCGGCGTTTTGCTGGGTGACGGCATCGAGTTCGGTGACCGCCATGTTGACCTGGTCAATGCCGGCCGCCTGTTCGGCGCTGGCGGTGGCAATTTCGGTGACAAAGCTTGCTACCTTCGCGGCTGCGCCCTGCATATCAGAGAGCGCAGCAGTTGTGCGTTCGAGAAGGACCACCCCTTCCTCGACCCGCTCGCCGCTCGATGCAATCAGGCCCTTGATGTCCTTGGCTGCCACTGCGC
Organism: Luteibacter aegosomaticola; assembly: GCF_023078475.1. Classification (NCBI taxonomy): domain Bacteria; kingdom Pseudomonadati; phylum Pseudomonadota; class Gammaproteobacteria; order Lysobacterales; family Rhodanobacteraceae; genus Luteibacter; species Luteibacter aegosomaticola. Next base: position 2,885,993 of record NZ_CP095741.1, read on the forward strand.
TTTGTTGGGCGAGGCGCCGGACCTCCCCTGCAACCACCGCAAATCCCCGGCCCTGCTCCCCTGCGCGGGCCGCTTCCACGGCCGCATTCAACGCCAGCAGATTGGTCTGGAAGGCAATCTCGTCGATGACCGACACGATGCCGCTGATTTCCTGGCTGGCGGCACTGACCCGCCCCATGGCCTCGGAGGTTTCCCCAGCCAGCCCACGGGTGGCCGAGGCCTGAATGGTCAGGCGTTCGGCAAGCCCCTGGGCGGCCGCCGCAGAATCTGCATTCTGACGGACGGACGCGGTCATCTCCTCCATGGACGCTGCCGTCTCTTCAAGGCTCGACGCCTGCTCCTGGGTTCTCGACGACAGTTCATCGTTGCCTGCGGCGATATCCCGGGCCGCGGAACTGACCTGCCCGGCATTGTCCCGGACCTTTCGGACAATGCCGGCGAGGGTCGCGTCCATGGCCACCAGGGAGCGAAGGGTGTCACTGACCTCGTCTTTGCCCCTCACCTCGATGTCGTGCCCCAACTCGCCGTCACTGATGGACGCGGCCAGCGCGCGGGCCTGCATCAATGGACGCATGACGGACCGGGCGAGGAAAAGGCCGGCCACGACAAGACCAATGCCTCCCGCAAGGATGACGAAGGCCACGACCAGGATGGCCGTTTTCTCACGGCGCTGCGCCTCCGCGTAGGCCACGGCCGCCTCATCGACGTTGGCCTTGACGATGGCCTCGATGGCCTTGGATTCCTCCGTGAAGGCCGGCCCAACGGTGCCCAGCATGAAGGCGACGGCCTCGTCATGCCGCCCGCTGGCCATCATGGGTTCGATTTGGGCCTTGGCAGCACGTGCGCGCTGACGCGCTTTCACGAAGGCCTCGGCGGCCGCCTGTTCCTGGCTGGACGACACCATGGCCGGGTAATAGCGTGCCCACAGGGCGTCCATGCGGGCCGCCGCCTCAGTATTGCTGGCTCTTTCCTCGCCAGCGGCTTCCGCCGTGCCTTTCAACAAGGCCCGATTGAGGCCCGAACGGTTCTCGTTGAAGAGGTCGCGGATGGCCGTCACGTCCACAATGGGAACAAGGGAGCTCTGGTACAGGTCGTCGAGTTGCTGACTGGTCTGACGGAGGGCAAACAGGCCCGCCGCCCCGACACTCATGGCAATCAGGACGGCGGAGGCGACGAGAAGGGTGATACGTTGGCGCACGGTCATGGGTCACTCCTACGGATGTCCACCTATCGGCGCTAAACTTGGCCCCTGAAGGAAAAATGACAAAATCGATTATTCGGTTCATGCGCGATTTACTTGCATACCTAAATCGTCGGGTCTCCCTCAATGTCGTACAATTGAACGTATGCATCCCGAACCGCAATCCGGTTTTCCCACGCTGCTTGGGCTCGCATCCCTTGGCCTGGCGATGACTGCTAAGGCGGCGGCCGGAGATTTTGCCGGGGGCCAGAATGAGCCTTGCCCATGTGCGGGAGCGAGCCAACCGGACAGCCCTCGGCAACCTTCGGCCGCCCCTCAAGCTCCTCGCCGGGGCGCTGAGCGGACACCTTCACCCCACGATGGGGAGTGGCGGGCTGCTGTGGCAGCCGTTTGGCGTGCGATCGAGTCAACAGGGACAACACTGACGCCTGGGGATCCTTGTCACCAGCCGTCGCAGCACTGAGGGATTCCCTGCCCCGAACCAATGAAAAAGCGCCCGCATGTGCGGGCGCCATCGTCTCACCGCTTGTCCTGGCCGGGCTCCTTGCCCTTCTGGCCGCCACCGGGCTGGTCATCCCGGCCGGGCTGCGACTGTCCGGTGTCTTTTCCGGGTTGCCCGCCTTGACCGGGTTGCGTGTCCTTACCGGGCGGGTTGCCGTGGCCCGGTTGGCCCTGACCTTGGCCCTGCTGCTGGTTGTCCCGTGACCCTTGCTGATCGCTCATGGCACACCTCCGCTGTTGGGAAGGTATTGAGGCGCCGAGGAACGTGACGGTGCCGGATTCCGGCCGTTATCCAGGGGTGAGGGTCTTCACACGAGTGAAGGCGCTCCCCGTCGACACCTCCGACGGGCTGAGCCAAGTGTCCTGCTCCAGACCATTTCACTGCGCACAAATGGGGAGCATTGCGCAGGCACGTGTCAACATCACGGACAGGGGCGATGCTTCCGGCTTTCTGATGATGAACCCAATGGGGCCCTCGTCACGTCTGCGCAGGGGACGACCGCAAATGTCACACGGGCCTTTGACGGGCTTGGAGGGATTTTACCGGCCTGACTTCCGGATTCTCCATGACCAACCCGACCGATGACGCCCCTCGCTGCCTCCTTGTCGAAGATGACCCGGCGGTGTCAGGGGTCTTTGAACTCATCCTCGAAGATGGCGGATTTCGCGTCAGCACCATCGCGGCATCCGAACCAGACGCCATCCGTGCCATCCTCAACACACGCCCCGACATTGCCCTTCTCGACATCGACATCGAAGGCGGGGACTCGCTCGGTGTTGCCACAGCCCTGCTTGCCAAAGACATTCCTGTGGCTTTCGTTTCAGGGCATCCCCGGACGGTGTTGCCCGCGCCCTTTTCCACCTTCCCCTTTGTGCAAAAGCCCGTGACCCGCAATGTCCTGCTGGGGCTCGTCCAGGCGCTTGCCCGGACGCGGTTCTGACGGACGCTTGGTGTCGTTGTTGCATCCGGGATGATGAACGTCACTGTCCATGGCAACGGCGACGGGAGGGTTTGGCCCGAGGACAACGACGAATGAATCCTTTCGTCAGCAGGTCAGGGCGATGATCAGGGCCACTGTCTCGGCAATCGTGCAGCACCACTTTGTTCCACATCGAGACCCTAAACCTGACACGGAAAACCTTCTACGCGTGAGGTCAATCATCCCTTGGACCAACGCAGGTGGCCGTCCGGAAGACATCCAGGGCTCGCCGGTCGGCAAATGATCACCGGCAGCACTGTCGATTCCATGAGCTGCCTGAGTGCCTCCGGAGGGACGTCGGACTTGATGGGTTCGACCGGCTCGCAGATGGGCTCGTAAGCGCGGGTGGCCGACTTGCTCGTGCGGTGGACATCCTGCCAGTCATAGAAAAAAATCCGCGCGTGGCGACGTCGATAAAATCATCGGGGCGTTTGCTGTCGACAAGCATCTGCGCCGACGAGACAACAGGCAGTTCGGCGAACGCCGCCTCCACATCCGTGATAGCGATGACGAAAAAATTCAGCGCTGACGAGGGGATCGGGCCCGAACGGGCTGTCACGAACGCTGCAACTTTACCGGTCACGCCCGATGCAAGCCCCACGAAATCGACCCCTTCATTTCCCGGTACCGGCAACGCACCCACGCACACCTCGCTCCACGCCCTTGCAGGAGCAGAACCCGAAGTGACGCGAACAGGTCGCACAGGGTCTCGACTGACGGGCGCCCCCCTAAAGAAGCCGGATGGCCGAAGCGACATCGGGCACGGACACGACACGGAACCGGCCATCTTCAACCAGCTCGTGCGCTATCAGGCGAAGGAGCGGCGCGTCTTCAACCAGGCGCTGTTCCGGGTCATCGACCAGACGCAGGGCATGCGGGAGACCCTTGCCCATCTCACCCTGTTCCGGCGTTCTGAATCCGACGCCTGCTCAAACCCTCCCGGCATGACGATTATTGGTCGGATTTTGACCCTTTTACGCCCCTTGCCGGCTCAGGCGCATTTGGCGACCATCGGCAGGAATCACCAAACTCGGGAGATGCGATGAGCCGGGTCATTGTGGTTGCCTACCGGCCCATGCAGGGCAAGCGGGAGGAGTTGCTCGGGCTGCTGGCCCAGCAGCACCGGCGGACCCGGGCGCTTGGCATGCTGGCAAAACAGCCGCCTTTGCTGTGCGAAGGAACACGTGGGGAAATCGTCTACATCATTGTCCTCGATACGGGGGCGGATGTTGACCGCGTCTGGGAGGATGAGACCTTCCAGGACATCGACGCGAGGATTGCAGGCATCGCGACGATGACGCCCCTGCGGACCCTCGATGAGGCGAATGCGTCTTATATGGATCTGGCCGGCCTTGCCTTGCAGGGCGCCTGAGCGCGCCCTGCCCTCATCGGTCGGTGAGCATCGCCGAAATCATCAGGCCAAAGACGCTCAGGGCCACGAGCATGTCCTTGATGCGGGGGCGTGGATAAAGGCCTGTCCGGTATCCCGCCACGGTCCTGGACAGTGGCTGGAAGTAAGGGGGCCTCGGCACGAACGCCTCCAGCCATCCGGTCAGGAGGAAAGCACCCATGGCAAGGGCGTGCTTGCGGCTGGGTTCGTGGACCATGAGGCTGACACCCCAGACGACCAGCACGCCCGCCCACGCGCGCCGCTTCCACCCGATGGATACCGGACTGCTTCCCACGACTCAGAGGGCCTCCCAACCACCGTCCGGCCGTTCCTTGCGCACAAGGGTTGCCAGACCCATGGTCTCGCAAGCGCGGACCTTGGCCAGCGCGGCGTCCACAGCCGCTGCCTCGCTGTCGAGCGCCAGGGGGCACTCGCCCTCGACCGAGACGTGCCATGGGGCACCCGGGCGGGCCGGGTGCATGATGAAGATGCGAACGGGCGCCTCAGTGCTCACCTCGCTCCCTCTTCCGGTCCCTGGGGGAATGGCGCGCCACCGCTGCCTGCGCAAGGGCCCAGACGCTGTCGATCGCAGCCTGTCGGGTCGGATGGCGGGCGGCGTCGCGGCCGGACTCAAGCTCGGCGCCATTGGCATCAAACACCTCGAACGACCCGTAGAAGCCGCCGGGTCCGGTATGGATGGAGTAAGTGCATCTGGGCTGCTGGTGCATATGGGCGATCTCATCACAAATTCGTGCGATGGGCAGGACGTTTGCAGGCTCGGCCGCCGGACATTTCCCGACTCACACCCCGTCCCCCGCCGTCGGTTCTCCGGTATTTCCGACGGGGGTCACCCCGGCTTTCTCGAACCGCTCGTCGAGCCGTACACGGGAAACCCGCTCGACCAAAGAGCGGAGACTGATTGCCAGCGCCCGTCCCGTCGATGCCGTGGCAAAAAACCGGATTCGGTCGCCCTCGATGTCCACATGGGCGGTCGACAGCTCGCCATGCAGCGCGGTGACCTCGCGCGCAAAGGTTTCGGCCCACTTCGGCGTCGGTGTGCAGTCGAGCAACGCAATGATGGGTGCATCGACGGCAGGGTCCACCGTGTCCTTGAGGGGTGGAACCTCAAAGCCGACGACGCGCGGGAAGCGGGTAGTGGCCATCGGTCCTCCTGGCCTGGCTCACCATGGGGGACCGTATTGTAGGAAATCGCATCCGGATTTTCACGGCCGGCCCGGCGTTCTGTTCCGCCCTCTCAGGGGGCGCCCGACAGGTCCGTCCGCGTGGCCATCGTGCGGAACAAGCCGAGGAGCTGCTCGCCATCATAGGGTTTGGACACGAACACCCCGCGCTCGGGCAACTGGCTGTCCTGGATGTGGACATGGCTCGATGTCATGACTATCTCGATGGGCGGCCAGCGCCTGCGGATGGCCGCAGCAAGGAGGATGCCGTCCATGTCGCCGGGCATGTCGATGTCGGTGAAGACGATGCGGATATCCAGCCGGGTTTCGAGAATCCGGATGGCCGAAGCGGCATCGGGGACAGACACGACCCGGAACCCGCCGTCTTCAATCGGATCCTGTGCCATCAGGCGAGCCCTCGTTGCCGATGCCAGTCCGCGCTCCGCCGTTGGTCTGCTCCTGCATCTTGTACGTCGCCCCGGCCATCCCACTCCAGTTGATGGTGTAGAAACCATTCGAGCTGCTGCCCGGACCGCTGATGGCCGGTGCATCGGTGGGTGGGAACGTCACAACCGAACTGCCTGATGGGCCATACCCACTGCAGCCGACATCGTTGCAGCACGCACACGATACGGTCCCCTGACGTGTACGAACAGCTCTGCGCGGTGCCGTTGAGATGTTGGCATCGCCCGACTCACCCCATCGTATCGCGCCCCACCTTCACGGTCGTGCGGACGGCCTTGACCCGCCGGGTTACGACGACAGGTAACCAAGCCGTTTTTGCATCGTGGGCGAAATCTCCTCCCACTGCCAGCGCTCCCAGCGAGACGTGTCGCTCAGGGGCAAGAGCAGGCGCACCACGCTCCCCCGCCCATGGCAGGCTGCGCGCCAGAGGCATTCGGAGTTTCGCCTGAGGGGATTTGCGCCGACGCCAAGCAGGAGTTCGGCGATGCGGGCATGGCCCCGGTGGCTGGCGTGAAGAAGCGCCGTATCGACGTCACCGACGCGGCGCATGGCGGGGTTGAGGATGCATTTCCTGACGACGTCGATGTCGCCCGTCCAGGCCGCGTCACACAATGCGCGCTGGTTCATTTCCGCATGGCGCCTCCTTGGCGCAGCCGTCCGTCCTGGACATTTCCACTCAAGCAGAAAACCGCACGGCGTCAAGAGGGATGGGGGCGGGAAATGGGTCGGTCCGAAGGTCACCGGGTCATCTCGAGCAGGTAGCCGTCCATCTCGCCCCGTCCAATGGCCCGCCTGATGACGCCCACCGCTTTGGTCCCATAGGCAACCAGCGCCGACGGAGCACCAGCCGTGCCGACTTCCTCACCGGCTGCGTTGGCGAACTTCAACCGGCCCCGAAAGAAAAACACCGCGCTGGTGCTGGGGTGAGCGAATACCGAGTCGTGAAATGCCCTCGTGTCCGTCCTGGCAAAGACCAGCAGGAGGCCGTTGCCATGGTCTGCAAGCTTCTCCATCCACTTGGCGCACTCAGCGCCGTACGGCGGATTGACCCAATAGAAGTCCTCGGGCATCCACACGCGGTTGAAGCCATCCTGCGCCTTGTTGAAATGACGCCGCGCCGTCTTCCAGTAGCGAATGGGCGGCGCACAGGGGTCGACGTCGGCGACATTGGGGAGGTCGAGGGCATCAACGAGCCAGCGCGGCGTCAGCCAGGTTTCCTCCCCGACCGTGCGGTCGGCTTGGAAGCCTTTCTTCGTCGAGGACTTTGGGGAGACGGGTTTACGGCGGGTGGCAGGCTGGCTGGCGGCGGCGCGGGGGGCGGGAAGGGTCGAGCGGGTCATGGCGTTGCTCCGGTGATGGGAGCAACGGACACTCATGGGGATCACCCCGGTCCGGGGGTTGATCCCCGGACCGACTAGAGGGGGTTGCGTGGCGGGAGGGGAGCCACCGCCTCTGGCAGGCTCTCGTCGAGAACAATGCGCAGGGTTTCGTCGTCGGCCAGGCGAATGGCATCCCGGGTGACGTCCATCGTGGCATTGACCAGGGCCACCCAGACGCGGCGCTCGTCGCTGCGTGCCCAGGGCATGCCCACGACGTCGAACGCGGAGAACATGCGAATCTGATAGCCGTCTTCGCGCATCGCCGCGACGATCGTGTCCACACTGATGGATCCGCCGTCGGCCGAGCCTTCGATGACAAATGACCCGTCAGGATTTGTCCGCACCACGAAGGGCACTTTTTTCTTCAGGACACGGGCACGGTTGATGGCCGGGCGCTCCTCGGGTGTCGCCACGCTCGACCCGCTTTCCTTGCCGGGCTGCGGGGGCCGGATCACGCGCGGGAGCTCGTCGCGCACCCAGTGCCAGACGAACAGCAGCGATGGAGCGGCCGGAGTGGGCAGGATGCGGTCATTTCCGTCTGCCCGTGGTCGGGACAGCGCGTCCGAAAAACGGATCGCATGGCGCTTTGCAACGCCCTGTGTGATGAGGAACGCCTTCCAACCTGCACCGTAGTTGGCCGTCAACGCGGTGCCCAGCGCCTTCTTCCCCACCTTGCAGTAGAAGGCGGCAGCGACCTGTCCTATCCAGTCGCCGTCGTCGAGACCTTTGAACCTCGCAGCGTGGGACTCGTGCATGAGGATCCTTTCGCCGAGTTCGCGCTCGTAGTCGATGTCCCCACGGTTGTCACCTGAGAGCGCCAAGAGGTCCACCTCACAGTCGCGCGCAAAGGCTTCGGCAATGGCATGCTCCTCCGCGGCTTTTGTGGCATCGAAGGGTCGCCTCGGCCAGCCACTCCCCTTCGCGCGGTAGAGGTCATAGAGAAAAGTCGGGAGGCTGTTGGTGACAGACAATGTGGCCATGGGCGTCCTGCGGTGCGTTATCCAATGGCGCCATCATCGCATGCAAAGTCGGGACTGGGTCTCCCTTGCCCCACATCACAAACGCGGCGCGGTGTCGCGTGTCTTCCCGGCAGGCACGGCCCGCTCAAGGTACATGGACTCGATGAGCTGGGCGTTGTCCGGCCCCAGAAACTCGGTGACGGGGATATCGTCCTCATCGATTGCATCGATGCGGACGCCGGCATCGAGCAGAAATCCAATCACGGCCGGGTTCGCGGCGTAGGCAATCAGCGTGCGGCCATGGGTGTCGACCTGAAGGAGGTTCCCGAACTCGGCAAGCAGCGGGAGGAACTCCAGGTTGCCCGATTCGGAGTCAAGCAACGTGGCATAGGCCATGGCGGAGATGTCTGCGACGTCGGGCGGCTCCTCGCCTGTGGGGTCACACCCGAAATTCATGCAATCGAGGTCTGTCCGGAGACCTGTGCCGAGCACAGCGCGCGCAGCCGGAAGGTCCCGTTCCTCGAGTGCTCCTTCGAGCATGCCTTGGAGGCCCGGCAAGGTGTCGTCCACATTGGCCGGTTTGGGACGGTCGCTCTGGCGCCTCCGTGGGTCATCCGGCGCGTACCCGAGCGTCGGGTCGACCAACGTGTAGCCGAGTGACTCAAGCTCGGCAGGGGTGAACTGCTGCTGCAGTGCCTGCCGACCGATGCGGTATGGACCATAGGCTTCCTTATACCCAGGCATTTCACTGCCCAGCGTGGTCGGCGGAAGACGGACGGGATCGTTCACGGGAACTCCAAAATGGGGGGGACTCCTTCCACGTTAACGAGGATTCGAAGGTCGTCAAGGGGCGGAGCGGCATGTTGTCCATACGCGCTCTCCAAAGGTGTTACGTGTTACAGGATTCAAACGTTACGTGTAACGAAACCCGCTGCCCGGACGGCTTCTCACAGTCGTGTCCTCTGCGTCACGGTCGCCGTACCAACGGCCTTGTCGATCGACTGACCCAGGATGGCATTTTCCCCCTTGGCGAGCCATTCCTCGCCGTCCTCACCGGCGAACGCAAGGAAATCATGGCGTTCGAGCTCGCCCTCCCCGATGGCATTCACGTAGCGCCGGCCGCCCAGCGCGTTGAGAGAGTGCTGAACAGTGTCCTCGACCTCCTCCCGCAGCTCCTCCATGGACGAGAAGAGTCGAGCAGTCACAGGCGGCTCCATATCAACGACAACGTACCGACGCCCGACGATGTCGCTGGACTCCACGTCATCGCCGACGACAAGCATCTCGCCCGAGACCGCGAGGATTCGCTGGATGGCGCTGAGGAGATCCACGTCTTCAATCACGGAGTCAGCCGGCAAGACGCTCAAGGCCATCGCTGCCGCGTTCATCGGCGGCAGATGGGGCCTCAACTAGGTCGTCGCCTGTCTCGCGCGAGGATGCATCAGATTCGAGAGGTAGGCTTCAAACGTCAGGACAAACGTACTCCCTGAGAAACATTGAGGTACTGCGTCCTTAGAACATGGAATCGCTGTTGGAGCTGCTGGAGTGTGCTCTTTTCCCAGAATGTGTCTTTTCACGCGGAACGGGGGACGGAATTCGTGGTAATAAGTAGTCCAACTGGCGCGATGCACGAGCTACGCCGGCGACTCACCATGTACGTGATGAAGGCCCTGCGTTTGGATTCCGAATTATCTTTCGCCTACTACCTGCGGAACCGACGCATCCGCGCCAATCAGGTCGGTTCCCTTGTCGAGAAGTTGCGTACCGAGCCCGACTGGCCGGAAATCGAGACGTGGGTACAGTTCGAATGCCATCTCGGCCGAATAGGTTGCACAGGGCCTGAGATGACTTGCGCGATGACTGTGTGGCAAAGCTACAAGACCTGGATGAGGAGACGTTCAGCCAGATCCGCCCGGGTCTATCGCTGAAAATTCTTCATGGACTTCCCGACGCCGACAGTGCCTTGCGCAACTGGCCCCTCGGACACGTCAATGACGCCGAAAAGCGGCGGGAGTCACCATCGGGCTGCATTAGCCGTGCCGCGCCGGTGCAACGCCGTGCCAACGTCTACTGCCAATTTGGTCCGTTGTCGTGTAGCGCCTCCCTCTCCGCCGCTGGTTGGCGAACCGTGAGGTAAAAGTCAGGCACCCTATGTGCCCCGAGCAACCGGCAAAAGACAGCGCGTCGGCCCAAAGCCACAATGTGGGCACGGAACCGTGCCTTCTGGATCATCACCTGCCGGTGGGTAGCAACCGGTCGGCGCAGGTCGTTTCCTTTTCCAACGGCCTCAGAAGCTACGGATACGCCGTGTCGTAACGCATCGAGGTGCAGTATGTATGTTCACAGCTCAAAACGCCTCATCCGGCGTTTGAAAGGAGCACTGAAGGAGCAGCTGGGAAGAGCGCTTGGTCACAAGCGAATGCAAATGGAGGGCCACGCTGAGAAGGAAGGAGCTCTTCCCCGCACAGTGTCGCGCGGGACGGAAACGAAACATCTACACATGGGGACCGGGGTCAGGCCGCCACGTGACCTCAGAAAGGGACGGTGACTGGCTGCGGAGCAATCACACCTTCCACTGCGATGCAATCGCGACCATGCGCTTTTGCCTTGTATAGCTGGATATCCGCCCGACCAAGAATCTGCCTGACAGACTCGCCAGCAGTCGCACTCACGATTCCCACACTGATGGTAACAGGAAGCGTCGCAGCCCTCAGGGCCGTACGCATCGGCTCGCATGCTGCGGCGGCGAGATTGATGGGGACGGTAAGCACGGCTGCAAATTCCTCCCCACCGAGTCTTCCGCAGGCAATACAACCCTCGAGCGTCATCATGTGTTCCGCCACTGCTCGGATGACGATATCCCCGGTCGGGTGACCATACCGATCGTTGATCTGCTTGAAGTGGTCGATGTCGACCATGACCAGAACGCGACCATCCTCCTGGAGCGCTCTGTGGAGTTCTTCGAGGAAGCGGCGGCGATTGGACAGCGCCGTCAGGTCATCGGTATTGGCCAAGATCTCGAATTGTACGCGCGCCATCATCAGGCGTCCGACCAAGCCGCTGAATGCCCGCTGCATGACCATCCCAATTGCAGAGACAACCACGGCGAACGTTAAAAGCAGATACCATACAAACACGGTGAGCAGGGAACCGCCGGTCACCCCAAACAGGACCACCCAGCTACCCAGTGCTGCGACCAAATAATCAGGGAAGCGCGAAAAGAACAATGCAGCGGCAAGCGCGATCGTAGTCACGATGGGCACGCACCAGACAATGCCTTCGGGGCCCAGGGCCCGGGCCTCCAGGCAAAAGAAGCCCGTTTCCAGCAAGACGAACGCCGGAGCAGCCAGACGGGACATTACCATGGACCTACTTTGCGACAGAGCCATCAACCCCGCCATTGCGCAGACGACCAGCGGTGCGAGCGCACCACACGCTACCCATATTCGGTCATCGAGGAAGATGGGGATGAGCACTGCGACAATGCTTATCGCCTGCACGGTGAGTTTTGCGCGTGCTGTGGAATGCTGAACTTCCGTGAGCAATGCGTTCCTGACCTCCGGTTCCATGGCCGCGCCTCAACTTCAAGCCAAGCATGACTGTGCCCCGAAGAAGAGGTCCCACCAATACGACGAAAGGCTGATTGACACCTCATCGTTGGACGTCTTTTGTCGTCCGCAGTCGACCTTGGACGCGAAAAGAAATTGGTGGCCGTCAAAGGGCCACTTATGTGCAGTCAAAAAAAGGGAGGGACAAGACGAACGGCTGACGGAGGAAGCCTAGTCCTCATCAGGAGCGCACGACCAAAGAAGGCGCGGCGTGGTTTCCCGTCCCAGAACACGGCTCTCGCTGATATGGGCGACTGCCGGCAAGAGCACACTAGCCCGCGCCAACGCTGAATCTGGCGCGGCGCCTGCCGCTCAGGCCTTGACCTTGCGGATGCGTTTCATCACCTCACTGGCGAATTCCTCGAAAGGAACGCCGAAGGCATCGCAGAACTCCATGACCTGGAGCATGTCGACTCCGCGCCGGTTCTTCTCGATGTCAGACACGTAGGTCTGCGGACGGTCGAGCGCATCAGCCACCTCTCCTTGGGTCAGTCCCCGCACCACGCGTAGCTCACGAAGGTAATTCGTGATGACGGCGTGCCGTGCGCTGTGGACGGAGGTTCGTTTCATTGGGCCGCGACCAAAAGGACGGCCATGAACCTATACCTGATAAACAGTTACGTTTAATTCAGGATTTTTACCTGATAACTAGATACGCTTTTGACGCCCGGCCCTCATTGACCAACCGGGCCGCCGGGCAGCGGGCGGCACCCCTCCCGGCGTCACTACAGGGGAGCACGCATGAAGCGATATCTGATTTTGACCCTCACCCTTCTCATGGCCGCGTGCACGAGCCAAGGCACCCGGACGGACACCACCCAGGTCGACCAGTTGAAACCCGGCCGCTCGACAGTGGCCGATGCCGAACGACTGCTGGGCAGTCCGCAGTCGGTGACCAAACGACTCGACGGCGGCACGACCCTCGGCTACAGCTTTTCAGCCGTGAAAACAGACCCCGCATCCACAATTCCGGCTGTTGGCCCCTCCCTTGAAAAGGCCACGACGACGTCGGGTGAATACACCGCGGTCACCTTCGACCAGCGTGGTCTCTTCACGAATTATTCGCGCTTCCAGCGGAACTGAGCGCCATCACACCAAGGAGTGTTTATATGACTGTCCTCTGGCTCGTTTTGGCGGCGACGTTGATGTTCTGTGGTCGTTTTGGCACCGACAGAATCAAAGACGACAACTGGTCGGAGGTGGCATTCCGCGCATCGCAAGTCGCGATGCTGGCCTGCCTCGGCATGGCCTTTTTCTCGTTGTTCGACCCGCCTGCCCGCTCATCCCCACCCATGCCCGGACCGGGCGCTGAGTTCTGGCCGACCGTCGGTGGGCTCATAGCAGTCGTTGTCGGGCTGTGGGCATTGGGGGCGGTCGCCGTCCGGCTGCTCCGTCACCGCCGGCTGTCCCGGGATGAACTGACAACGCCCGAACTGACTCTCACCCTCGACCGGGCCGCCGGCCGGGTGTTGGTCGCCCTACGCGGGAACATCATGGCTCATCCGGTCGCAATGGGGCGGCTGGTATTCGATGCGTCCTACTATGAGGATGACGGCCAGCAGCGGGCCAAGCTTTCGTTCCGCCAGTGGCCGGCAGCTGGCTCCTTGTCACCCGTCACCGCCCAGCGGGGAATGCACGACGTGGTCCGGGTCGACGTGTGGAAAGACAGCGGGCTGGATGTCACCGGCTGGCTCCGGCTGCATCCGGGGATTGAACTCGACGCTGGCAAGGTCACCTTGGACTGGCAGACCGCGACCGATGCCCTTGTCCGGTACTGCCGGGAACAGCGCCTGGCAACCGGCACGCCAGCGGTCGAGGTCTGGGAGGCCCTCGATGGTCCCGCCCTGCGCTACCTCGTCATCGAGGCGGACGGGCGGATGTATGGCGGGGTCGGCGAGCATCCGTTGATTGAGCGCCTGGATTCGGCGCTTGTTGCCAAGGGCGGCAACCGCATCCTGGCGGTTATTGGAGACCACCGTCCAGTCTTCACCTTGAGCGCTGACCAAGCGGTGACGGTCCAGAAGCTCCACGGAAAGGGCCTGCTGTCTATCTGCCCGGCCACGTAGTCATCCCAGGGTATGCGCTGCGTTGACACCTGGTTGAGGACTCGGGTGCCAGCTTCGGGTTTTGCCAGAGGACACGCCATGAACCAGCGGGAAGAAGACCTTGAAAAGATCTGGTCGCTCATCAAGGACGCCCGGGTCGCCATGCTCACGACCACCCGGAACGGCCGGCTCTACAGTCGGCCGATGGTCGCCTCGCAAAAGCACTTTGACGGCACGCTCTGGTTTTTTACCCGCAAGAGTTCCCCCAAGGTCGACGAGGTGGCGGGTCACCATGAGGTCAATGTGGCCTATGCCTCGGCTGCCGACATGAGCCTTGTTTCCCTCGCCGGCCGAGCCATCCTCGTCGATAACATGCATGCCATCGACCAGCACTGGAACCAGTTCGTGGCGACCTGGTTTCCCGACGGCAAGGACGACCCGGACCTGGCGCTGCTCCGCATGGATATCGACACCGCAGAGTACTGGGACGCGCCGTCGTCGAAGATGGCCGTCGCCTTCGACTACATCAAGGCACGTGTGACGGGCTCCCAGCCGGACCTCGGCGAGCACGGCAAGATTGACGTCTGACCCCGCCCCAAAAGCAGCCCCGTCCATGGGCGGGGCTGCAAGGGCCGGCGCAAGGGGGTGAGGGTGACGGCCGACGAGGAGAGCATGCCGCCATGTGTCCCGCCCGGACTGTGCGCTGATTCAAAAAAAAAGCGCACGAGGGTGCGCCTGATGGGAGTCAGGTCACGCGCCTGAAGGGTTCACCCGAGCATCCCTGCCCGGCCATCAAGCCATGGTGACCGGCAAGCCAAAACCTTCTTCAGGTTTGAGGTCCAACCGGGAGACGGGATTTCCGATAACACCCCTGCACCGTGTCTGTCTTGCGTGCTGCCATGCTCCATCCTGATGCCGACCTCCGCGCGGGTGCCGAGAGCATCCAGGCCTCGTGCCGGACCCGGGAGGCCCGGGGTGCGACCGGATTCCGTCGTCTCTCGGCCGCCTTGGCCCGTCCATGCCCCCCGAGCGCCTCACGGGTGAACTTTCAGTTGCGCCGCTGCCGGACTGACTTCCTCGCACGCTCGATCGAGCACCTGATGGCGGCGGCGATGCAATGGCTGGACGAACGCCGCCCTGACGTCCCCGAGCCGACTGCGCCCATCAAGGCAAGCCGGACACGGGTGGCATCCACCCCTCCGACGGCTTTTCTGGCCAGCGTCGCGGGCCTCACGACCGACCCTTCCGACGTCTGACCCTTCGCGACGGTGTCGATAAAGCCATGTACGGGTCAGCGGAAGCGGGCCGACGTGCCCGCTGTGATGCCCCAGCGGAGCACGGTGGCCTGCAACGCGCCCGCGATGCTCTCCTCCGTGGCGACGGTGCCTGTCAGGGGTACCGTAAGCGTTGAACCCGGAATCTCCGCCGACCATATGACCTCCCGGCCCAGGACCCCGAAGGTCACCTGAGCGCGAAGCGGCACACCATGTTCGTCGACCACCTCAATGACTTGCTCCCTCATGGCCGCCTCCTGCAAACGGGCCGGCCGGATGGCGGAGCCGGCGAGACCGCGCCCCGGTCACACCCAGACCCGTGGGCCTTATCCTCCAAGTCCGCGCGTCCCTGTCAACCGCCTGCGTCCGGACTGGCGGCCGTGGCCGGGATGGCGTATCAAGAAGACATGCCCCACCAGACCTCCCTGCCCGTCGACACTTCCCGTCCACGTGGAAGGCGCTCCTGATGGCCGGGGACCGGCCAGCATCGAAGGGACGGTTGCCGGAAACCCTGCAAACCCGCCGGCATGCCAACCTGCGCCGTCTCCTTGTCGAACTTGAATCCGACGACATCGAGTCAAACCTGCTCGTTGACCAGGTCCTCGGCCTTCGCACCGGGGTGCTCGCCAGTTTGAGAAAGGGCGCCGACATGCCGGACGCCTTGGCGCGGGAAATCGAGTGGGCAATGAATCGCGCGCCCGGCTGGCTTGACCGGAATCCGAAAGAGCCGGAGGTCTAGCCCGGCCCCACCCCTGAAGGGGACACCAAGTTGAGCACGGTGAGAAGTTGCCGGCGCTGGTAGGGTTTGGTCAGGAGCAAGGCGCCTTCCGGCAGGGCTGGAACGACCTCGCTCCGGAGACCTGTTGCCACCACAATTCCAGTCCGGGGCCAGCGCCGGTGGACGTCCTCGGCGAGCACCAACCCCTGCCCCGGGGATTCGAGGTCAATGTCGGTCATGACGACGTGGAACGACGCCTCATTGAGTGCGGCAGTCGCCCCGGTTGCACTGGTCACTGCTGTCACCGTCCATCCGCCGCCCCGGAGCACCTCGGCGGTCACGTCCAGCAGCACCTCGTCATCTTCGACCAGCAGCACCTTCCGGGGCTCGGTTTTTCCGATGCCAACAGCCTCGCCGGGAGGACGGGAAGGCGTTCCGGCGAGGATTTGCCGACTCACCTTTTCGACCATGTCACGAACCGCCTTGCATTGCGCACGCGCATTGGTCGATGAGGCATAAAACAGCACCCGTGTGCCATCGACCGACACCATCGCATCGCCAAGCTTGCTCCGCGTCAGCGCCGCTTCAATGATGAAGGCATCAAGCCACGGGCGTGTGGGCGGAAGGCTCAACAGGCCGACGATGGGTGGGTCGCGCACCACGTCGACCGTGGCGTTGAGCGGTGGGACCTCGAAACCAACGATGCGAGGAAAGCGTCGGAGCGGCATAACGGAAACGTTTGGATGGCCAATCGGCTTTTTAAAATCCTGCCAAAAACAAAATTCCGTGGCAACCCGCCAGGCTCACCGGGTTGAGGCGTGTGCGTCCGTCCACCGGCTGCATTGCATGTCGACACCAGGGAACACACTCACGTCCGGGCGCGTGCGGCAGCGGCCAAGCCCGCCGGCCGGATTGATGGTGTCGGGGACAAAGTGAAGGCAGGCAATGCACTCGCGGCGGGGCGGCCTCGGTGGCGGGCGCCAGCTTTCTGCCCAGGCAAGGTCTGCCGCCGTGACGCAGTAACGCTGTGTTGAATCATGGGATTTGGCCATCGGGAAAAGGCCCGCCCCGGCAAGGGGCGGGCACCTCCATCAGGCTGCATCGCGTTCAATCTGGCGCACCGGCTCAGCCCAGTCCGGCGAGACGCTGACGGGAATGGTGCGGGGCTTTTCGGCGTCCGGGATTTCCCGTGCAAGGTCGATGGACAACAGGCCGTGGGCAAGTGTCGCCCCGATGACTTCGGTATGCTCGGCGAGCTGGAACCGGCGGCTGAACACGCGCCGTGGAATCCCCTGGTGGAGATACGCCCCCTCCGGCTCCCCCTTGCGCTCACCACTGACGATGAGCTCACGCTTGTGCTGGGTGACCGCAACCTCGTCTTCCCGGAATCCCGGGACGGCGACCGACAAACGGAAGCGGTTGTCTGACAAACGGATGGAATCGAAGGGTGGGAAATCGTCGCCCTGGCGTTGCGCCGCCGCCTCGATGAGGTCAAAGACGCGGTCAAGACCACTGGTGGGCTGGTAGATGGGATTGAGGTTGAGAGTACGCATGGCAAATCCTCCGAGCGTGCAAGGAGATGGAATGGGTGCTCGCCTGTTGTCCAGGCAAAGCCGGGGGTACCCCGGCGATTTTCAGATAGGGATTCCCGGACCGTCTTCAAGGGTGCCAATTCAGCATTCGTTTGGACGTCCATATCCCGTTTGCCGGCCACGTTGTCGCTGCCTTGCGCGGACCAGGTCGCGGGGGCATTTCCCCACCCCTCACTCCCGGATTTCGGGCGTGCCACCGGGCGGTGGCGGGACGCCGTCGGGATTGGCCGGGGGCGGGTCGTCGACCGGTCGTGGCCGGCCAGGGTCTTCTGCCGGGAATCCCGGCGTGCCGGGGAGGTCCCGGTCGGGGTTTTCTGGCGGGGCCTTGCCCGGGTCGACCTCCGGTGTCGGCGGCTTGCCAGGTTCGGTCGGGTCGGACGTCAGAGGCGTGCTCGAGGCGCGCAGAGGAGGAATGAGGTGCATGGGCGTCTCCGGGGTTTCGGCCACCCTCCCCCACTACTTGTCGCGAAAATGGCGTGGGTCCGTGCGCGGCGCGTGACAATGGCATCGCCGGGTGCGGGACCGGCGACCTCACCGCATGCGCCCATCCGGAAAATGGTTGCTCCATGACCGGGGCAGGCCACCAACAAAAACAGTCCCCGCTGATGGACGGCGGGGAAGTAGCCTTTTCGTTCGTCATCCCACCGGCGGAACAATCACTCCTTGAAGCCTGTAAGGAGCGCACCGAAGATGACACCGATGAAGCCAAAAATTGCTGCAATCATCCATTGTCCTCCGCTTGCTCTAGCTACCCATTCCGAGATTCGGCTCTTCCTACAACACCGACACCACGAGAGCCACACCCGCCACCATGAGTGGAACTTCGGCCAGAAGGAGGGTCGCTGTCGCCATCATCCGCGCTTAGTAAAAACCTCGCATTCCATCAATGTTCTTTGCCCGCTCATCAATGCTAAACGTCGCATTCCCGTACATGGCATTGAATGCGTCCAAGACCTTCGTCTCTATGGCCGCATGCAATTCCTGATTCCACCCACCGGTCCAGTCAACAGTTCGGCATCTGTCGCTGCAATGACGGCCGGCGTGCAGGTCGCGTCCGCGTAGCCGGCAGCTTGTCCAGCACCCGACGCGAGACACAGGCTCAACGCCAACTTTTCCCAGCGCGAACGCAACTGCGGAACCATCGCGACCCTGCTCTCGCCGGGAACGTGTTCTTTCAAGAGCGCGACTTTGACGGGCATGGGCGTCCTCGCGGTAAAGCTGCATCATCGCCAATCGGGTGCTCTTCGGGATTGATCCGAATCAATCTGGGTCATCAAAACAAGAAGAACAGACAAGGTGGCCGGGGCAATTGCGTCGATCAATGTGAGAACCAGACGGAATGTTCGCCATCAAAAAAGAGATCGCGAGTGGTGCCCATGCCACCGACACCAAGGTCACCAAGCCCGAGGATACGTTCGCCGTCGGTGACCACGATGAAGCGGACGTCGCTGACCGGCCAGTGGGAAAGAAGCTCCCGCACCCGGCCCTTTGCGGTCATTGGCACATAGACACCGCGCGCCGCCCGGAAAATGTGGTCGAAGGTCTGGCACGCCTCGCCGACCGTCGGGGTGTAGACAATCGGCATGAAGGTCGCCGGGTCTGACATGAGGACGGCGTAGTAGAGCGTCTCGTTTCTCGCCTGCAGGTCGGACAAGAGAAGGTATTTGAGCAGCGGGGTTTGCAGATGCGAGAGCTCAATGTGGATGCGCGCGATTTGGTGCTCCAGCGAGCTTGGGCCGGGTGGGAGCAGTCCCTCGATGCCGAGGCGCCTCCGGTCATCAAGGGCAAATGCGGTGCCCCGGTTGTGGCGGGGATCACGCAGGAGGCTGTAGCCGGTCAGGGCCGTCTGCAGCGACGAACCGGGGCGCGGGACCGGCGATGCAATCCCCCCGTCCATCGTCGGCGCCCAATCCGGTCATTGTGGTCTGCCATCGCACACACTCCTCAAGGGCGAGCCCCTACGGTAGGAAATTGCGACTCCGCGCTCTTGGAGCTGACCTGCAAACTTGAATGCCGCAAGCGCAGGCGACTGGGCAGGCGCATGATGGATGAGCCGCCTTCCTCGGGCCCCGACCCGACCGCTATCCTTCCGGCCTCAGGAACCACAAGGACCAGGCCGTGACGGACCCCTCGACCCCGCACACCGGACGGCGCAGACGCCCGCTCCACCGCGCCCTTCGCAGTCACGATGAGATGGTCGGCATCCTCGGGAAGGCATTCCAGACACTGCCTGTCATCGGCGGCAGCCTCATTGGCGCGTCCGCGATTGCCACCGTCGTCGGCGCCTATCAGATGCAGGGTTTCCTCGAGGCCATCGGGTCAATGTGGGCGATGGACTATGTGCCGTATACGACCATGCTGCAGACGGGGGCGCTTGGTATCAGCATGACCGTGAGCGCCCTGGCCCTGTGCCTGACCGTGACCCTCCAGATGCCCCATCGGCGCGTTGTCCGCAGCAGCGTCTTCTGGCCCCTGCTCGCCACAGTGCTCACCGCACTCATCGTCCGCAGCCTCAGCCCCGGATGGGCCGCTGACATGACACGCGTCCTCGACGTTGTGCTCCTCGCCGGCGTCTCCCTGCTCATCGCGATGGTGGCCACCTTGCTCATTGCAACCCGCCCCCGCGATCTGCGGAGTCGGCGCATCGTGGTTCCCCTTGCCATCAGCCTCGTGCTCTGCGTCATCACGCTCTTTCCCTGGCAGCAAGGCACGCTCGATGCTCAGCGACTGCTGCGGGGCGAGCCGGGCGGCCTCCATCCCCTGGTCTGCATCCCGGGCGATCCGCTCGCATGGCACATGGTCCGGCCGTTGGGCACGTCCGTGCTCATTGCGCGCATCGGGGGCGGCACGATCATCGCCTCGCGCATGGTCGCGGCCGACGTCATCGAGGTGCTCGGCCCCCTGGTGAAAGACACCCGGTGCCCGGCATTGCCGACGTCCACTGACCGTCAGGTTGCGGCGTTGCCGAGGGTCGCCAACAGATGACGCATCGGGCCGGGCAGCTCGGACCACATCCATTGTTCCCAGCCCGAGGTGTCCGACACGGGGACAAGGAGGCGCACACAGGCCGCCCGCCGATGCGTTGCCGCCCGCCAGAGCGGCTCGGCGTTTCTTGCATTGGCGTTGCTGACCGGCAGCAAGAGACGAACACAGCCTGTCTTCCCTCTGTGGGCTGCGTGCACGAGGGCAGCCGAGTGGTGGGCATCGGGAACAACCTCCGGATGATTGATGAGCGCAGCCACCACCGCGTCGTTGCCGTCCCAGGCGGCGTCACAGAGTTGTCGTTGCAGGGTCGGATTCATGTCGGCGTCCTTGCCGTGAAAAAATCAGATCTACCATCCCCTTCGATGCTGTCAAGGTCGATGCGTGCTCCTTCGCCTCCATCGACAGCCCACCCGAAGCAGTCGGAAGCACAGGGCTGTCACTGCACGGACAATCGAGCCTGCACAGGCTCTCTTCGCCCGCGACGAACTCGATGGCAGTGGGCAGGTGGCCGTGGACGAAGCAAGAGGCAAGGATGCAGACAATGGATGGGTAGCCGTCATCCGTTGGCGTGCATTTCACGACAACCTCAAGCGCCCGGAGGTCAACGTCGCCCCGCTGGACGATGGCCGCAAGCAAGCCGAGCGTGAGACGGCCGAAGCGACCTTCGTTGAAACGGAGTTCACCGTAGAACCCGTGCGGGATGAGGGAGAGCGCTCGTTTGACGACCCTGCCCTCCTCGGCAAGCTCGCTGGGATCAAGCGCACAGTCCGTCCAGTGGACGGCCAGAAACGCACCGAGCACGTCCGCACCGAAGGGCATGCTGCGGACAAGGCCGAGCAGTTCGAAGATCGCGACAGGAAACTCGGGCGCCGTTTGGTGATGATGGTGGATCTGGCTTTCCCAGACGGTCGTGACGTCCGCCAGGGTACCAAGGGGCAGGCCCTGCGCGGCCGCTTCGCACAGGGTCGGCAAAGCCCCGCCCAGCACCTGGCCCAACCGGGCGGGCAAGCGCTGGGACGACGGCATGTTGGGGACATGGACACGGCCGAGGGCCGTGTGGAACCGGGTATGCATCATGGCTGGACTCCAGTGGGTGCGGAGATTCCAGCTTGGCCGGGACGCACCCATCGGCGCACGGGTTTGATCCCACCGACGTAGCGGGCCCTGCCTAGAGGGGCTTGAGGATGGTCTTTCCGGCGGCCGGCGGCAGGCGTTCTTCAAGCAACAGCTGTTCAGTTCCCGCCGCGCCCACCCCAATGTCGCCTTCTGCAACCGCGTGCGCGACCCGGAGAGCCTGGCGAACAGGGCCTTCCCACGCTTCACGGGCCACCAGGTCCCGCCAGGGACGCGACAGGGCGTCCAGCGGACTCAGAGGGATGCACTGTGCACCTTCTGCGCAAAGTTCGATGAATGCCTCAGCGTCGACATGCGCCTGACCGAAGGCATGAAGCACGGCGCCCTGTTTGTCGACCATGAACAAAATGCGCTCGGCGACGGGCCCGGGGTATGCCGATGCCTTGACCTTTCGGGTGTGGTCCTCGAGCAAGCGATCGCGGCGCTCCTCGGCACGGTCGACTTGGCGTTTCAGTTTTTTTGGCAGCACGTCCCGTACAAACAGCCAGCGAAAACCTGCATTCAGGAGTGCCGCTTCCTCCGGCAATGGGTCGACCAGCAAGGCACCCAGGCGCGTCCGCCAGGGAACGGGCGGCGCACCTTCATAGGCGGCCTTCAGACCGAGTGCCAGGGTCCGTGTCGCAATGCCGAGCCAGGCGGCTGCGACGAGCTCGGTGACCCGGGCATCATCGGGCACGCGCAGGAACAGCGCCCGAAATGACGCGTGGGAATGGAGCAGCGATGCTTTCTGCTCAGGGGACAATGCGTCTTTTCCCGAGGCCGATGCATAGGCATCCCACACGCTGTTGCGCTCGTCTTGCGTGGGTACCCCGTCGCCCTCGGGCAATTCGAGCAGCTGGCTGATGGTGCGCTTTGCGCCACCCCACTGCGATGCACGTCCCGCACCCATGTCAGCCCCCTTTGCGTTGCGGCCATCATAGCCGCCGCATGCCATGGCGTCCGGGGTAAACCATCGGACGCGACAAAGAGATCCCAGCAACTCGCCAATCGTCTGCGTCCGACTGTTCCACATCGATTCGCGTGCCATCCGTGTCTCCTTTCGTGATGGGTGGATGGTAGCAAGGACTACCGCCACGCTCCGGCGGCCGGTCCCGCAGCGCGGATCAAAGGCGCTTTTGCGCCATGGCGCCCATGACATCGCCACCAAGGCATTTCTCGAAAACCCATTTCTCCATGACAGCCCGCGTCACCGGTGTGGCGACATCCAACGGGGCCTCGCCCTTGTCGTTGGTGACGTCGAGCGGCAGGCCGAGGCGAAGCAGCCATTCGACCATCCGCGTGGATTTGGCGATGTGGAGGAGTGTGTTGCCATGGGCATCGTGAGGACCAAGGAAGTCGACCGACTGCACGAATGCAGGAACGGCGCGCGGCTCACCCTCAGGGCCATCGGCCCCATCGTCGCCCCCCTCTTCCCCGTCAACGACGACGGCAAGACCGAGGAAGGTCAGGTCACGGAAGGAATACAGCGTCGCACCGCGCTGGATGTCGTAGTCATGCCCAAGTTGAACCGCCAGAGCGCCGAGCTCGACAAGCCGCTTGATGCGGATGTCATCCCGCGCATAGACCGCATCGGAGAGCATGCGGGCGACACTGAACCGGGCGATGAGGGGATGGGTATCCCGGAACGTCGGGAACATTCTGGCCGCGTCCGGATTGAAGAACCCCAGGGCTTCGAGTTCTGCTGACAGCCACTCCGGCGCAAGGGTTTGGAGTTCATCATCGGAAATGAGCGGCTCGTCATCGACCAGCACGACGCTGCCAGTCTCTTCCATGGCTGCAATCGCTTCGGCGGCACCGGGCGCGGATGGTGCGCCCTGGTCATGAAGATACGCGGCGACCGGCCCTTGCCAGGCAAACGACATCAACGTGCGACCCCTGGAGTCGACTTGTTTGATGTCGCCACCGTGAGCCAGCAACAACGGTGTCAGCAGCAACTGGTGACGGTCCGAGTCGATGAGCACCGCGAGCGACAGGGCCGTCAGATCGGTCCACGCCTGCCAGTCGCCCGCTTCGAAGTCACCGCACTCATTGTGCAAATCTGCACCCGTCACGATCTGGCCGACAATGTCCCGCAGGCTGACATCCGGGTCGTCCATGAGTTGCACGAGCCGCTCGGTCACCTCGTCGGGCTGACGGGTGTTGGTGGTGTGCAAAAAAGTGTCTGGCATGATCGTCATGGCAATCCGTCCTTGGGGGCGGGATCTCCAGCCTGGCGTCGTTTGCAGTTTCGTCAAGGGGCGATGCGAACATTTGCCACTTTTTGCAGTCGTCCGGGTGGGCAGCGTTACGTGTGACGCTTGTCGGCCGTCACAAAAGACGCCACGATTTTCGCGACGTCGTCTGGCCCCAGCTTCAGCTCTTCGTTTTCACGAATCCTCTCTCCGTTGCGGAAGTGGTAGACACACGTAAGCCCCACAGCCATACCACTCTCCCGAAACTGAAAGCGGCGATTTTACTGTGGGGCGTCGAACTCATATGCGTCGCGGGCGTTTCAGGCAACGCTTTTCCGGCAACGTCGCGATAAGGTGCAATCGCTCACGCGCTGCCCGGAAATCACCGACCAACTGACTCAGCGATACGCTACCAGGCGAAGGCAGACCACCCACTCGCTCCAGTGAGCGTATCCAATGGTGGGAGCGGCGCTGTTCGAGTCTTGGCACCATTCCAGGCGACCCCGCGCTCGGTGGATCACAGAACTCCTGCATGACCAACCGTTCCGCATGCGCCCGCGATGCGAGGTATTGACGCGCTTCCTTTCGCAGGCGCCTCATCAGCTCCCGAAGCGACCAGCAGAGGATCTCCTCGCCCCCAGGCATCACAAGCGCCCAACGGCACCTCGGTTGGATTTGGGGGCAGTCGATCGCACTCATCGACCAGCCTGCGGCAGAAACGGCTCGGAATACGTCAGATCTTCGCATGACACACGGCCGCAGGCGCGATTGCAGGACGATGGGGTGAATTCAACTCGCTTGACCGGGATCACCAACCTAACCAGGAATCGGAGTTCGTCAAGGACTGCGCGCACGGCATTCGGTCGCGCGACACCGAGCGTCACCCGCCGTGTGTTCGTGAAGACCCGAAGCGTTTGGGTTTGTTCCGCACCAACACCGGGAACACCCAACCCTTTGCAGCGAAAACATTTTTAGTGAAGACGGGTTTTGCCCCCAGTCAAGCCAGTAAAGCTTGTTAACGCGCGAACCAACCACTGAGGAACCGCCATGGATATCACCGAAAAGCCAACCGTCCCGCCCGTCCCCCGCCCCGAAAATCCGGGTGGGCAAAGTGCCGCAGCAACCCCGCCTCCGACAGGGACCGCACACCCATCAGCCCCCGTCCCAGATGCTGGCGAGCCGCTGGCCCCGAATGGAGAGGAACATCCCATCCTCGCCGCATTCGTTGGCGGCATCGCATGCACGGCCCTGCTGATCCTCGCCAGCGCCGTATGCCACGCCCTGGGCAGGACGCTGTAGTGCAGCCGCCGGCCAAACGCAGCCTGCGGTGCCGGCCAGCCTATCCGGTGGCGCCGTGGACCAGACGGGCCCACCCGAAGCCGAGAGGCAGGCAAAACACTGTGACGGCGGCGACGTGCAGCACATCCGAGCGATTCGCCATGCCCGCGATTTCGAGCGCTCCGCCCGACACGAGGGCGTATGTGCCGGCGGCATACAGCACGCGGGAAATCTCGTCGGCAATGGCGCGCGCGAGTGGCCTCGTTCGGCGAAACGGCCGGAACGCGCAAAAGAGAAGAAGGCTCACGGCGATAACGAACCCGATGGCATTCACATCAAGCACAGCTTCGAGAAAGCTGGAAAACCAGTCCGGAAACTCGGTCGACAGCGTCACCCACCCCGCTGCCCATGCGCCCCATACCCCGGCCGCAAGGGTAAGCCAGAACACAAGATTGGCTGCGATGCGGATGAATTCGGATTTGACGGGAAACGGCTTCGCCACGGGTCGCCCGGAACGTGTTCATCAAGGTGCGAACAGCATTCCATCTGCATCAGCTGTCGTCTGTCGGCGCAGGCCTACACAAAATCGGACTTTCCTTTCGTTTCACCGAATCCTATCCCGCGCCGGCGGAGCCTCCGGAGCGAACGCCGCGCCCCACTCCTTCGCTGTCACACCCATACCCACCCCACCCATGAGGACGACACCATGAATCACCCTGACGCCATTGCCCCGCAAAGAACCATCCAGGACTCCGATGCAGTCCATCCCGCCCGCACCATTTTCGTCGCGCTGTGGGCCGGGACGGTCTTTGGTTGTGTCGTCATCGGCGCATTGTGTCTCGCCCGGGCCCTGGGGTGGCTGCCATGACCGGGCCCACCCTCCCTCGATGGCAGAGACGTGTTTCATGCCCCTTGTGGACGGCAAAGGCGCATCCGAATCCCGACACGAGGCACACCGGGGTGACAATGGCGACGTTGTGCATGTCCCTCGACCCGGCAAGACCTGTGGCAAGCAGGAACATGCCTGCCGCAAACGTGTACGACCCAATGACGTACAGCAACCTCGAGGCTTCCTCACCGATGGCGCGGGCCAATGGTCGCGTGGAAGATCGGATGCGAAAGATGACAAACAGCAGGGCCGTCGTGCCGAAGGCAAACACGAAGGGCCAGATCTCGAGAATCCCGCCAAGAAAATCAGCGAGCCACCGGGGGATGACGGTCGCAGGGGTCAACCACCAAGTCAGTAATACTTACACAGGGACAAACCAATGCTCGACGATACGACCACCAACGCCACCGGCACACCGACCCGGACCGACGACGCCCCGGCACGGCGAAGGCGTCCCGACCGGCGCAAGTTGGTCGACATCCCCGTGTCCACGCCGGACGAGGTGCGGCACGTCATCACGCATCTCCCCATTCTCAAACGCACGATCTTCGAGCTCTCCGAGCTCGACCCCACGCTGTTGAGGAAGGGGGAGCGCGACCGGCTGCGCCTTCTCATCCACCGCATTGTCGGCCATGTGGAGACCGGTGCCGTGGGGGACGCCATCAACGGGTTGTATCTCCTGCGCCGGCGCGGCCTGCCGCTGGCCGCTGTCGACAACCCCACGCGCCCCAGGCAGTCGCGGGACGCAGCACGCACCGTCCTTGCCACCTTGCGCCGGCAATGGAGCCGCCATTGCAGCAATGCGATGGACGAGGCGTTGTGGCTGGAGACAACCCTGGATTTTCTTGAGTCAGCGACACGCCCGTGACCCGGGCTCATGCAGCACACCAAGCGAACCTTTATTACAGCTTCGAACCCGAGGACATCACCCCAATGAAAGAGCACACCATGACGACCCAACCCACGCACACACCCAACGACACCATCCAGTCATCCACGGCTCGCGGCGCGAGAACGGCGCATCCTCTGCTGGCCGCCCTCATTGGCGGCGTGGAGTTCGGCCTCATCCTCGTTTCGACGATTGCCATCTTTGAGCATTTTGGCTGGTTTTAGCCTTTGTCATTCTTTGTGGGACCACCGTCAGGTAAAACGGTGCGCAGCCCAAGCCGCAAGCAGCCCAAACCCGATGCAGCATGGGGCGACAACAAGCGCGTTTGCCACATCCCCTCTGTGGCTCAGCCCCGCCAGAACGATGAAGATGACAGCCACTGAGACATAGGTTGCGGCCACATACAGCACGCGCGACACCTCCTCTGCAACAACGCGTGCCAACGGCCGCGTGCGCCAATTGAGCCTCAGCAGACAGAACAAGGCGCCACTGACGAGGATCACAAACGCGATGGCAGGCACGTCAAGAATGCCTTCAAGCAAGCTCGACAGCCACTCCGGAACGCTCGTCGATACAGATATTCGCCCGCTCTTCCAAAGTGCAATGACAATCAGGGCTGGCAAGAGCCAAAACAAAAAATTGGCAAGAATGCGCATACCCTCCTTGCCCCAATCAAATCCCTTCGACATCACCTGCCCTCGAATTTTCGTTCCCGGCAGGATTCCACACGAGGTAGCGCGGTGTCAGTCAGTCATCACCTACACCAATTCGGCATGGCCCACCCTGGTCCCTGTCAGGTCCACGGTACCAGCACTGAACAGGAGGAGCATTTTGAATCCCTATCTTCTTTCTGCGAAAAAGCAAGAAAATAATCGGACTTGACGGGTTGACAAAAACCAAAACCCCGTTTGGATGAAGGCAAGCCTGCGAACTGCACGGCTTACGTTCGATGAGCTGCTCATCGGCCCTGCTCTTTTTCTACCGAGGAAATCCAATGTCCAACATCTCCCGCTCCAACCCATCCCGTGCCCGCCGTCTTGCGCCCCGCACGCCGTCCCGCTCACTCCCTCCCGTCCCACCCTCCGCCGAAGCCTCCGACCTCATCCGCAGCATTGATGCCGCCCCTGCCCCTGCGCCCCGCATCCGGCATGTCGGCGAAACCGAGGACGGTCACCGCGTCATGACCCGGACGGCCAGACCCATCCACCAGGTCCGTGCCACGTTGAAGCGCAAGGCGATTGAGGACGCCATCATGACGATGTCCGATGATGAGCTTGCAAGCGTGCAAGTCGAGCCAGAGCCTGTGTTCGAACCCTCCCCGTCCGCGCGGCATGTCATGGCCATCAGTGACGTGCGAAAGAAGACCCCGCGTCCTGCCGTGCCCGTTGACCTCACGCCCCGCCCCACGGTCGATGAAATCACCCGCAGCAAGCGCGGTCTTCCCGCCAACCCCACTTGGCAGCATCCGGCATTGATGCAGCAGGGTGTTTCGCACACCGGCACCTTCGTCATCCAGTCGGATGTCACCCTGACCGACCGGTATCCGGTGTACGTCGATTACCTGCGCCAGAAGCACACGTCGCGCTCTTGCACCATTGGCGGCCTCTGGACGCTGCGCATCCTCACGGAACTTGTCGGTGACAAGCGTCTGTGCGAGCTCGGGCCTGGGGACGTCGACGTGTTTTTGCACGCCATCAGTGTCTGGCCCCCGCATGCGAGCAAGCGGCGCGACTATCGTTTGATGAAGGCCCCTGCGGTGGTCGCCAAGGCGAAGCGTCTGAAAGACCCCCCGATCGATGTGGGCACGCAGCAGCGCCACATCGATTTGCTGCGGACATTTTTCCGCTGGCTGGAAAACCGCCACGAAGTGGTGCCAGGACTTCTGAAAGGGGTGCGTCTGTTTTCATCGACCGACGACCGGGGTCAGCGGCGCAAGCCCTTTGACCCGCATGAACTCGAACTCCTCTTCCACCCCAAGCACGACAAGACGTTTACCAAGCCCCACCAGTACTGGGCGCGGTTTCTCGGCTACTACCAGGGATTGCGTGTCAACGAGTTATCCCAAATCTACGTCGATGACATCTCCCTCATCGATGGTTTGTGGTGCATTGATGTCACCCGTGACCGGCCGGGGCAGCGACTGAAAAACAGCCAGTCGCGTCGCACGCTTCCCATCCATCCCGTCCTGGTGGAAAACGGCTTTCTCGACTTTGTACAGCAAGCAAGGCGCTGGGGCCGGGTCACCCTCTTCCCCGGTCTGGTGTGGGGTGCAAATGGGCCGGGGGATACAACATCCGACTGGTTCAACCGGAGTTTTCTCAGACGGACGTGCGGCATCAAAGCAAAAGACAAGGTCTTCCATTCGTTCCGCCACAACTTCGCCACCCATGGTGAGCGCTCCGGTTTGTCTGATGCGCGCATCGCCATCATGCTTGGGCACAGTGCGGGGGATTCAATTCTCCGGAAGCACTACCTGATGAAGCTCAACCTCCTGGACATGCAGCAGTCGATGGGCAAAATGCAGTTCATGCCACTCCAACATCTGCCCTATGAGCCGGCACAGTATGAGCAGGCGTTCGAGCAGGCGGCAGAGGATGAGGCGCGGTTTGAGCGCATTGAGCAGGTGTATGGCCGGGCGGCGTGAGGCGACCGGAGCTGAGAATGAGACGGGCTGCCATTGGCAGCCCGTCTTTCGTTGATGTCAGCGATTCCCTGAACCAGGTCCTACATGGTTCCGACGCCGAAATTGTCAAACAGGTTTCCGGCGGCCTGCGGTAGCCGCTTGAGATAGTAGTCGCGCCATGAAAGGTCAGGCTTGCCTGCGAGTGTGTTGATCACATCGAGCGCAAGGACGCCAGGCTGCTTGAGAGCATCGACATCGAATCCAACACGCTCATCCCCCATGAACATCACCGACGGGCCCGGATAGACCTCTTCCTGCGGGGTAATGTCAACGAGCTTGCCGGTATGGTCCTCAAGCACCGCATGATGTTGGGCGAGGATCACTTCGCGCCGACTTCCGTTCTCCTCGACCTCGGACGGCCAAAACGCCCAGCCGTAAATCACCTGACCCTTTCCCGCGCCGACGGCCGCGAGCACATTGAACCAGCAGCGGCCTGGCTCGCACCACCGCAGCGGCTCGCTCGACACCATGCCTAGAGGATGGACCTTCTGGACAGATTTTGGAAATTGTCTCTGGGCATTCAGGCTCGGGTGGGCAAGGATGTATTGAGCGAGCATGTCGACGAGCGATGCGGCGGGCAATGCAAGAGTCCCCATGACAACTTCCCTTTAGTCGAACCATGTATATAGCTCGCTGCCACAGACTTGGCAATGGCCTGACTAAAGACGCCGAAGAGGCTTGTTTGCGACGGTCTGTGCTGGCGCAATCGAGTCGGCCAGTGACGATGAGAGCGCCTCCGCCACGAGTTGTTCCAAACCCTTCTCCCGGGCGCCATCGCGGCAGTAGTGCAGTCTGAATAAAGTTCGCGCGCGTCGTCTCCAATGGGTTCCCGGTATACCCTGCTCGCTCCGCCAGCGTTCTGCCCGTCGGCACAGTGTGGCGGCGAACCTGGTCCCCTGCACCCCGTTGAGGGCACCGAGCAAGTCGGCCACCGCGTCGGGTGCGCCCTGTCTACAAATGGTCAGCGCGACGCGCTGCCTGTCCGATCTTTGGAAAAGTATGCACGCCTCCCGCTTCCACCACGCGTCCACATGATCGAATGACGGAAACATGAGAGGCGCGCTCCATTCTGGCCAGATGCGGAGTGACTCACCGGGAGACAGAATCCATGTCAATGAGTCCAAGCCGGCGGACAGCGTCAATCCCAAGCGCAGGAAGTACATGGCATAGACCGCTTCGGAGATTCCGTTGGCCTTGGTTTTTGCCGGAAATGTACTCATGACAGCCCGGCGCGACAACACCGACTGCGCTTTGCTGCAAGTATCCGCGCCGGATATCTCGTCGGTCTGCGGGGAATACCTGACGCCGTGTGTCGTGCGCGATGACGGGGCCGATGAGGCGGACGTACCGGCACCTGACCGGGGCACTGGGGGCGGCAATGAAGGGAGGAGGATCGGGCTGCTTTGGCTCACGGTCGGTCCGGCGCGGGATCACCAACGTACCCAGGAACGGAGGCCTGTCAAGGGTACTCCCGCCCGTATCACGCACGGGCCGGTTAGCATGGTCTCTCGCCCACCAGAGCTCTCCGATGAACCATCTCCAAGTCCTCTTCCCGCGCCCGTGGCAAATCCGTCGTCCCGTGGTGACCCGCTACATGGAGACGGCGTATGTCGACGCGTTCTTCCGGGACGGGTCGCTGCGATTGTCGTCCTTCCGGCGCTTTCGCCAATATGCCGACGAGGTCAGGGGGGACGGGTTGGAGGGGCGGGCGAGCCAGACATGGACCCATCCGGACGGCGGCCACAGTGCCATCGTGACAATCAACGGCGGGCGTTGCTTTGTCCTGTGCGGCGCATCAAGCGAGGGCCCCGCGATTGCAGAGGCTTTTGGCACGGACGACGGTTTCCGCATCCTCGACACGGTCGCCTTTGCCGATGTCGTCTCGCGCCATATCCCCGGGTTCATCCAGGGGGTCGAGGGCCTTTGCATGTACCGCGACGACGTCGGGCTCATCAAGGCGATGCCGCAGATGTTTACCGAGGCGGACGAGGCGGACCCGACTGCAGCCTTCGAGCGGTTCGACAAAGCGATTCAGACCGAATCGGTTGACTCGTTCTTCCTCAAGCGCCTCCGGTATGCAACCCAGTGTGAGTACCGCCTCATCTGGATGGCGCTTGGCGACGAAGTCGACTGCATCGAAATCAAGTGTCCCGAGGCCATCCCGTTCACCGAGCGCCTGACCAAACCTGGAACGTTGCCTCCGGGCGTCCCCCATCCCCCATCGCACGCATGAGACGCAGCATGGAACCCATCTACAACCTCTTTCTGTACTTCGTCGGGGACACCTGCGCTGAGGTCGGGTACGTGGTCCATACGTTCGAGGGAACCGACGAGGAAGCGGGCAAGCTCCTTCACGCCTGCCTCGAAGAGGACCTGGTCAGTGCGACCCGGCTCCGCCTCAAGCAATCGTTCACCCACGAGCGCCTCATTGCCGGCCACCGGATGGGCAACGGGCATCACCTCTTCGACGAGGTGTTCGAGCTTACCGGCGCCGGACCACAGCCCATGATGCTGGTCACTGAGGTTGAACACGGCCGTCCACGGGTCAACTACCAGAGCGGAACCGGTCCACTCGACATGAAGGATGTCGATGAAAAGCTCGGTGCGTTTGGCGTCATGGATGACTGGCTGGCGAAGTACACCACCAACCACGGCATTGACCTTCCCCAACTCATCCACGACGACTACTTCCTTGCCATCAAGGCGACGTTCAATGCCCGGCTCTACGTCTCGTCCATGAAACTCCTGCTGTCGTGCATTGACTCGCTGTCTTACATCGAGTTCGGGGATGTCCAGGGCAACTTTTCGCGTTGGCTCGACGGCTACGCAGACCTCACCAAGCTAGGAATCACGTCCGAAGAGCTGTGGGAGATGCGAAATGGCATTGTCCACATGACCAATGTGCACTCACGACGCGTGCGGCGCGGGACCGTGCGTCGTATCAGCTTCGGGGTCAACGCCCCGGAGGCTGGTCTATGGTCTGCACCGGACGGTATCTTCTTTTTCAATTTCCACGGGCTCATCAAGGTCGTCGGCGATGCCATTGTCCGCTGGCTGAGCGCGCACGCCGGTGACGTCGAATGGTTCGCCACCTTCATCAGCCGGTACGACGAAACGGTCTCCGACAGCCGGGTGGCCGTCAGCGGGGTGCTGCGGCCAACCACTCCTGCCGACAGTTGCCCCTAACGGGGCTCCGGCTGCGCAGCCTTCTTCCTGCCGCCCGTCCCACGGCCAACCGCCGCCGTCGGCAGGATCATCCCGGCGTCGCCTTGCAGCGCACGCGTGGCTTGCGGCGCCAGTGCAGCGAGGAGGTCGTCCTTTGAGCGTTGCTCGAGGCTTTCGCGTTTTAGCCGCAACCGTCCCAGCAGGTCGCGGTGGGTTATCTCGAACCCGTCGAGCACGGTCTCCCAGTTGAGCACATAGAGGTTGATGCGATCGTCCGACTGGATAAGCCCGGGACGTCCCTCCTTCGACCGCTCCCGAAGCCGGGCACGAATATCCGAATCGTCCTTCGATATCCGCCGACCAATGAGAATGAGGTCGACTCGGGCATGTTCGCTGTTGAAGGCATCGTGGTTGGCGATAAGACGGCGATAGTCCTCGAGCTGACGGAGATGGCGATAATTGAGCGCAATGGAAGGACGTTTGATCTCGACAATGACCCACCGGAAGAACTGGACACCGAGGGAGTCGACCTCTTCCAGTCGCCGCACGAGGAACAGGTCCGGTTGTTGCAGCGATACGTCCAGGGAAACATCCTCGATGTCGCCCTGCTCAATGTCGTCTGCCGAGCGCGCCTGCAGGCGGAGCTGATGGGCAATCTCGGTAAAGGTGGTCTCCTCTGCACCGAGTGTGGCGAACTGGGGACCGAACAACCAGGTGTTTTGCTCGATGACACGCTGCAGGTCCGGCGTCTCCCGCAAGGTGCGGTAATGCGTCCGCATAAGCTCACGGAGGTAGGCGACGGCCTCTGCCCGCTCCTGCAGGAGGCTGATGGTCTGGATGATGTTGTCGAGTGTCGTCCGCTGGAGTTGGGCGGCGAGGCGTGCCACGGCAGGCGGGTCGAGCTCGAGGACCGAGTGGAGCACGTCAAACAACGCATCGTTCTCGCCGGCAACAGACAGCCGGTCGACCAGGCGGATGAAGAGAAGACGCTGCTTGCGGTTGTTGGAGATAACCCCTGGCTCGGCAAGCATCATGGCGCGAAGCACGCCCCGGAGATTTTCCCTGCGCCATGCCGCATCCACCGGTGTCAGGCGGCTGAAATCCGGAAACGCGCCCTCGTCCTCGAATTCGACAAGGCGTTGCTCGACATGTGCGCGCTGGAAGTCGTTGTAGACATCCCTGAGGATGGCCACGATGTCGTCCTCGACACCCCGCCACGTCTTCGATGCTGCCGTGGGCGCATCGGGACGAAGCAGGTCCTGCTCGGGTGCAAATCCGTTCGCCCAGGCCGACCGTGCAATGACGCTGGTGAAAAATCCGGGTTTGTTGTTGTGGGCATTGAGCCGGTGATAGACGGTCGTTCCCCGACCGTCCAGAAGGTAGAGCTGGGACTTCTCGGAGGCCGGCTTGTCGTGCCACCGGACGATGCTGAGGTCAAATTCGTGACCGTCGCGCTCAATCTTTCGCGAGACGATGTCGTGGGCGGGCGCACGGACAGGGCAGCCGTCGTAGATGAACCGGGCTTCGGGATTGACGGCGAGGAACCAGCCGAACTCCAGGCCAAGTGCAGCGAGCATCGCGTCTGTGTGGGGCAGTGACCGCGTGACTGGATTGAGGACCACCCTCGTGCCCTTGGCGGGAACCAGAGATGGCGCCTGGTCATCCTCATAGACGACGTACTCGTAGGTTTCGAGATCAGCACTGGTTACCGAGATGCTTGCAGCACGCCCCTTGAAGCGGGTGAACCAGATGGCGCGATGGGCAAGCCGGTCGAATGCCAGGCGTCCACGGCCGTGATGCCCGTGCATGGCGGCCATGCCGGTCTTCTCCGACTCATTGAAGCGGCCGAAGTTGTGTTTGATGCGGGTGAAGTCGATGCCGTCGCCATTGTCGGCAATCTCCACTGTCGAGAGCGTCTCGAGGTCGTTGAAGGTGAGCGTCACCTCAACCGCTTTGGCCCTGGCGTCAAAGCCGTTCCAGGCCAGCTCGATGACCGCACCGGCCGGCTCCATCCTGGAGAAATGCTTGCGGATCCCTTCCGCGCCGATGCGCGTCCTGCCTGTAATCGGTTTCAACGGCTCTCCCCCAACGCCATTCCCTGTGTGCGTGCTACCCATGGTACGACTCCTGCTGCAAGCATGGAATCGTGACAGGCGACCGGCTCAGATCCGGAGACAGCGCAAGGTGCCTTTCTTAAAGCCCGGCCTTTTGCAGGCGTCGCTCAAGCTCGACTGCAAAATCCACGATGCTTACGTCGCACGCCGCAAGCCACTTGCGGAGCTGGAGATAATCGAGGCGCACATCCCCGTTTTCGACATGGGACACGTACTGCTGGGACTTCTCCAGCGCTCTCGCCATGGCCACCTGGGTCACGCCTGCGCCCTTACGCGTGGCGACGAGCAGCTCCTGGAAAAACGGAAATTGTTCGGAGTGGACTGATTTGGACTCGCCTTTCGGCATCTGGACACTTCACATCTGGGTGAAGCGACGCTAAACGCCAAACACAAATACTCCATCTTGTTGTATTTTCGATCTACCATTCCTCCACCACGGAAAACAGGGGAACCGGATTGAAAACGCTCATCGCACTTCTCGCCCTCCTCGCCGCCACGCCGGCCGACGCCCAGGACATCCCGGCCCAGGGGTCGACCGCAGCCAAACCATCTTTCTGGGAGCGGGTGGGCGACACCGCCAAGAGTGCCGGGCACCGCATCGGGCAGGAAATCACCAACCCCGGCTCGGGCCGGGGCGACGCGTTCCGGCCGCTCACCCCAGGTGCCAGCCAGCTCGTGGGCATCTTCCCGGCCAGTCAGTCCGCCGAAGCCCAGCTCGGGCATCTTGCGTGGCCGCGCGTCGCCGTGACGTTTGAGGAGTACGGCACGAAACTCGATTGCTGGACCGCCCGGGCTCGTATCTGGACTGACTCGACCCGTCATCACGATGAGCGCTTCCAGATCTGTCGGAGCTCGCCGGTCAAGGTCACGAACGATTTGGGGCAAACCGGATACGCCATGCCCAACGATATGGAAGCGCGTCTCGCGCAGGGAGCCGAAACGCATCCGCCGGTGGCGTCGACCGGGACCGTTGCAACCGAAGGCCCGAGTCCGCCGATGGCGCTCTTCATCCGGTCGATTCCGGAGCCTTTGGTGTGGGCCCAGTGGCCGGTCATCGCCCGCCTTTTGCGCGTCACGGGCTTTGGCAGCGGCGTCAGTGGCGGTGGGTGGGATTACCGCATGTGGATTGCGGGATATGAGCCCAACGGCAACCGGGGCTGAGTCCATGTCCTTGCGTCCCCGCCCGCATGCATTGTCGCGCCCCATGCGCGTCACGTGCGAATACGCCACTGACTCCGGAGTTTCCATGTCGTCTCTTTTTTACATCTGCCTCGCGCTCACCGGCACCGCCGCCTTCATTGGTCTGCTCTACATTGGGCGTACGCTGTTCCGTGAAATCGACGCACGCCGCAGCCGCTTTTCCTTTGGCCGGCTGTCCCTCTTCATTGACGACGCGGCCAATGAACTTGTCATCACGCAGCAGGGGCAGTCTGGCGTGCGCCGGTTGAAGGTGGGCACTCTCGCCTGGACCAGGGCTGGGTACTCCGTCCGCATCACCTCCTTCAAGCTGCCGGAGGCCTTTGCAGATGGGAAGTTTGATCCGTACAGCCCGAGGACGGTGTCTGACTATGCTGATGTATGGGTGGGCGAAGGCAACGCCGGGCCCGTCACCCGTTGGCTCAACCACCGCGCGGCACGCCTCACGCCCGATATCAATGGCCATATCCGCGCGCTCAATGCGCAAAAGAAAGCCATCGCAGCAGCGGCCCGCCGACATTTGCCGGAAACGCCGGTCGTCGAGTGCGATACCGGGCGAACGATTGAGCAGTACGGCTACGTTGCATTCCTGCCCTCGGGTTTCGTGTATGGAATGGACGACGCCGAAGGCCTCCCCCAGCCCGTCATCCGCGTACATGCAGGGGACGTCCATCAGGGGGAGGGCCGGACAGTGAAGGTCGTGTTCCCCCGCGCGGGCTCGTCCAGAACGTTCAAGCTGGAGCCTACAGAGATGAAAGCGCTGCAGGCGCTCCAGGAGACGGGCAAGCTCAGGCTCGACACGCCGCTTCGCGTTCCCCACTGACCTGCCAAGGCCCCTCCCTTCCGGCTGATGGTCCCATCACGATGTGCGGCGTACGCTGTTGTCATGAGCCACGTTGATGAAGACCTTCTGCTGACCCGCGCCCGACTGGCCGTCGATGCCATGGCGGTCGGCACGGCGCTGCTGAACACAGACGTCGAGGAGGCCCGCTTTCGGACGCACCTGGTCCTCAAATATGCGCTTGAGGCGGGCTTCGAGGACGTCGCCCATGCAGCACGGGGCATGGCGTGGCTGATGAAGGATTCGCCGACGGTTGCAGTGCCCGGCATTGGCCGGGCGCTGCTCAGGCTGACCGACGCCATCGATGCCGGAGCTTGAGACACAGACATCGCGTTGCGCGTTGATGGTCGACAGACCGCCGACCCTGAGCGCACAGACGAGTGGCAGACGACACAAAGCACATACTTGAAAGACGCGCCCGGGGGCTCACCGGCAACGCAGTCATTCTGTTGATGACGCGCCCCGAAGGCTCTCAATGACTCCATTCCAGTAGCGTACCGCAGCAACATGCTCCTCGCGGGTGAGCCACACCCGATTCGCCGGGTCCTCAGCGTCGCCGCCCAGCATTATCGGCTTGATGAAAAAAAGTTCGCGGTCCTTGCGGAGCGGGTCCGTCTGCACGTACGGCTCACTCATACAAAGTATCCTCAGCGAGCCTCGAAAACAGTCCGGTCAAGTCATCTCCAAGGACAATCGCGTCGGCCCACCCAAGGCCGACAAACGGCACCATCACTACCTTCACGTCCGTCTGACGCAGATCGAACCCAAATCCCTCTCCTGCCCCGTTGGAGGCAAAGAGCAGGAGGCCTGGTGCATATCGTGATGACTCATAGTCTTCGTTCGAAGACGCGATTTCCTCGACTCTCCACAGATTGATAAAATTGGGCCCAATGAAGCCAGCCCCTCCGTTGGACGTCTCGATGAACCTCAGATAGTCGTCCGGTAGACGATTGGCCACAGCCCCAAGTGCCCGCTCCAATGACGGGCGATCGATCGCCGCGTTGGGCTCCCAGCTGGAAATCATCGAGTTCAGGGACATACACCGCCTAATTTGTTAAGTCGCGCTGGAGTTGGTTCCACCATGGGGTTACCTGACCTTCGTGTATGCTCCTCGGCAGCAATACCTTATTCTCAATGTCCGCAGGGCTTCCGCCAAACTTTACAGGCTTGATTTCGTGAAGTTGAAGGTCCTTCGAGGTAATTCCGTACAAGTTTCGAATCGACCGATTGGCATTGTTCGCTGCAGCCCTCGCCGTGCTGTATTCGGTGCCCGCCAGCAGCCTCATTGGGCCTGTCGGCTTGGCGACCCCCGCAGGATACCCGGTCCAGTCAACGACCGAGAACGATCCTTCTGCCACCGGCGCTGATGCCTCGGGAACCTCGCTTGCACCAACCGCAGCGGCTTCGGCGACCTCCGCGCCCTCACCAAACCTCAACGCTAGAGCCGTCAGCTTGAGGGCGCCCGACACTTCTTCACCTGCCGCCGGGTTCGCTCCCATGATAGGGACGACCACGTCGTCATTGACCTCGTCAAGCAGGTTCGCAAGCTTCCCAGGCGCTTCCGCAAGACCTTCCCCAGCCTGCGAGCAATGGTCCGCCCTGCTGACGCATGCGGCCTCGCGCCCGTTGGGATCGACATTTCCAACGGGATTGTTGGATGCATACGCGTACCGACCGAAAGCAAGCGAATTCCCTGGTGATACACCATCAGGATCTGCGCTGAGGAATCGACTGATGGCCGGGTCGTAATACCTCGCTTGCATGTAGACAAGCCCTGATTCCGGGTCATTCACATGCCCCGTATATCCCGGTCCGGAGGCTGCCTGACCTGCAGCTTGCGCGCCGTACGGTTTGTACTCAGAGGTGGTGAGCAGGTTGCCCGCCCCATCCGCTGTCGCCAGAGGTGTGCCCTGCTGATTTGTGTAGTAGTAAGTGACGGTCTCTGCTGCCAGCGCAGACCCATGAACCGCCCCGAACAGGCACAAAATCACGCCAAGGAAATGGGAACGCATCCGGTTACTTCCCGTCATTGGAGTTCTCCTCGGCGACCCGCCCAAACGCGCTGCCGTTCTGCAAAGAGATGGCAACGCCGTTGCTGTTTCCCGAACAACCGCTGGCGTTGCACGCCCGCACCCAGTACTGCGCCGTGGCCGTGACCACCTGGTACTGCATGTACGTGGTCGCATTCCCGGTCCACTGCAGGCCGGAAAGCTGCTGGGGATCAGGCGATAACGTCTCGATGACCTGGTAGGACGTCGCGCTTGTCGAGGCATTCCAGGCAAGATGCACCGTCCTCTTCGTTGCCGGTCCAGTGAGGGACCAGGTGAGGTCCGTTGGCGCCGCTGGGATAAGTGCCACCGTGACCGTTGCCGTTCCACTGAATGGCCCACATCCCCCGGCGTTGCATCCTTGCACCCGGTAGCCATACGTGCCGTTGCCCTTGCCGCAGATGCCCAGCGCACCAGAGCCATTGTTGGCAATGTTGGCAAAACCGCCGCCGTTGACCTGTTCTTGCATGGTGTAGGACGTGGCGCCCGCCACACCATTCCAGGTGACCGTGTAGCAGCCGTTGCTGCTCGTGCCGGGGACCGAGATACCGGGCGCCTGGGATGGCGGAATGGTGACCACGGACCCGGCAGACGGGCTGTTTGCACTGCAAAGCGTCCCGTTGGTGCTGTTGCAGGCCCGTACGCGGAACCAGTAGGTCCCTGTCGAACCCACCGACTGCGTGGTGGACGTCGCCGCGCCGTAGTAAACGTCCGAGAAGTTCACATTGTCCGTGCTCCTGCCGACGGCGTACGTCTGCCCGTAGGTCACCGCCGGCCAGCTGATGGCAATGGACCCGGAGCTCGGATTCTGCACATTGATGGAGGCTGGTGCGCCTGGCGTATGCTGGACGGTGACTGTGTTGCTCAATGTCCACGCGCTGCAGCCGTACTGGCTGCAGGCCTGCACCTGGAAGGCATAGGCCCCGTCTGCCACGGATGAGACGGACGTCGATGTTCCCGGCACGGCCGTCGATGACGACCACGCCCCGGATCCGATGCGCTGCTCGACGTTGTA
Source organism: Luteibacter aegosomaticola (assembly GCF_023078475.1). Classification (NCBI taxonomy): domain Bacteria; kingdom Pseudomonadati; phylum Pseudomonadota; class Gammaproteobacteria; order Lysobacterales; family Rhodanobacteraceae; genus Luteibacter; species Luteibacter aegosomaticola. The sequence continues at coordinate 2,925,695 of NZ_CP095741.1, forward strand.
CGACGTGGCCGTGTCCACCGCAGGCCAGCTGACACTGACGGTCAGGAGATTGGCCGCTGGCGTCGCCGTGACGCTCGCCGGTGCCGCCGGCGCGGAAGGGGGTGCGCTGACCACGGTCGTCGCAATGGCACTCCACGTACCGCATCCGCCTGCGTTGCAGGCCCGGACCTGGTAGTGGAACGTGCCGGCCGACGGATGCGTCACTGATTTTGAGAGCGAAGCTGCGTTGGAAATGTCGGCCCAGGCGCCCCCATCGGGCTCTTCCTGCAGCTCGTAACTGCTCGCTGTCGGAACGCTGGTCCAGGAGACTGTGTAGGCAACGGCGCCCTGGGCCGATGACGGTGCCGTCAATGCAGGAGCCAAGGATGGGATCAGGACATTTTTTGTACTGGCCACGAGGTGCTTGCCGAGATAGATGTAATCCGTCCCCGTGTTGCCCACAGGGTCGTATTGCCAAAGCAACTGGCCACCGTGGTCGTAGAAGGAGTACGTCGTCGTACCGCTTCCCGTCGCCTTCACCCGTCGGTCCTCGGCGTCGTAGGCATAGCTCGACGAAATGCTCGTGACTGCCGACATCCGATCAGCGCCATCGTAGGTGTAGTGAGAGGTGCCATTGGTCGTGACGTTGCCATGCGGGTCGTAGGCAAAGGTGCGCGACACGGCTCCCGAAGTCCCCTGGAGCAGGTTGTTGACGTCGTAGGTGTAGGTCACGGTGCTCGGGCTGGCCGTACCCGTCGTTATCGAGGCGACGTTGTTTCTGGCATCGTACACATACGTTTCCTTTCCGCCCCACAAGTCCGAGTTCGCCTCGGAAAGCCGGTTGAGTCCGTCATACTTGAAACTGCGCTCATGGGTCGATCCGGCGGCGTCGTGAATTAGCGAGATATTGGCGTTGTTGTCGTACGAATAATCGAGCTCGAGCTGAGGTGTTGTGCCCACTGCGTAAGACAGCGACATGAGCAGCTTTCGGGCGTTTTCCCCTGAGAGATAGTCCACGCCGTTACCCAGAATCATGTGCTCGACGATATCGTCCGGCCAGTAGCTTGCGGTGCTGGCATACGCACCCGCCTGGGTGGGTCGACCGAAGGCGTCCGGTGCAAACGTCACGGCCTTTCCGTCCGGATAGGTCATGGCCGACAACGCGCCATTGACGTCATACCCATAGCCCACGGGCCACAAGTAGCCATCTACCGAGAGGCTCTCACCGGTCTGCAGGTCGCGCTTGTTGTAGGCAAACGCTGTGTGGACAAGCCCGGAATCCTCGGTGTTGAGCTTGCCGGTGGGCGTGTAGCTCACCCGCGTCGTGACCGGCGACGCGCCCGGGTAGTCGACCTCGGTGACGCGATTGAGGTTGTCGTAGCTGCGGCTCACCTGTGCGGCCACTGCAACCTGGTCCTGGCCACAGCCGTCTCCCGTGATTTGTTGACCCTTCGCGGTCCAGATGACGTTGTTTGCTCCGTCAAAAGCCGACACCGTGCTTTGCGTTTCGGGCTCAAATGTCCGGCAGACCCGCTTGAAGCTGTCGTAGACAAACTGTTTATCGATGCCACCCTGGCTGATGGTCAGCGGGTTGCCATAGATGTCGCGGGCGATGACCTGCGTGACCGTTTCCGGTGCCTGCACGAGGATGGGCCGGTCTTGTGACGGCGTGTCAAAGACCTGGTAGCTGGTCGTCGTGGAATTGCTGTTGGGGTCCGTGACCTGGATTCGCGCGCCCGACAGGTATGCCGTGACTGTGGTGAGTGCCACGCCCGTCTCGGATGGCTGGATGCGCTGGATGGGCCGGGACAACGGGTCGTAGTTCGTGGAGATTCCATCGGTCACCTCCGTGAATGCCTTGGCGCCATCATCGGCGTACGACTGGAATGTCACATTCCCCTTCCAGTCGTGCACAGTAACGGTCGTGGTCGCAAGGCCTCCGTCGCTGGCCCGGCTACGGCCAGCCAACATCGGCCGCAGGAGTGCGTCAAAATACGTCACATCCGTCCGGTCGCCCTGGTCGATCGTGCGGCGCCAGTGGTTGGCGGGCACGCCACGTTCGTCGACCCCGACGAAGGCATAGCTGAAGACGCGCGGCGCCCAGCCGACTGTATCGCCGGCCGGATAGGTGATTTGCGCGAGCCGGCCAACACTGTCGTAGGCGTACGAGGTCGCGTTGCCCGCCTGGTTGGTGACCGACGAGACCTCACTGAACTCGTCGACCCCAAATTGTTCCGTGGATGCATCGGGATACGTGACCAAGCCGGGGATACTGCGCACATAGTTCGTCAGCGTCGTTGTGTGCTGGTTGCCGTCGGTGTATGAAGCGAGTTGCCCTGCGCCGTTGTAACCGTACGTCATCAGCGTCTGGCCAAACCGTGCCCGGGTCAGCAACTCATCCTGGGCGGTGTAGGTGTTGACCGCCTCCGTCTCCGCCGGCAAGGGAAGATTTTTCACAACCTGAAGGGTCTGGCCGAGCACCCAGTAGGCAGGGTCGTTGAGATAACCGGTTGTCTCCGTGATGCCATCCGTCTGACCCGCGACGCTGCTGTAGCGCTGGACCTGGGCAGGATTGGCGAAGGCATCGAATGACTGGGCGGCCCAGGTGTAGGTGTCGCCGTCCTGGCCCGTGGTCTTCTTCGTCACCGGCACCAGACGTCCCGCCTGGTCGGGATTGATGGAATGCACCGGCGTGGCGCCGAGCATCTTGGGCCAGGGATATGGCCATGAACCGTCATCTGGCGGCAACGCATAGTCGGTTGTCTCCGTGCGCACAGCCGTCGATGTGTCGTTGCCGGTATAGAGCGTCGACTGCAGCAGCAGGCTCTCGGAGGCGTCAAAGCGGTTGCTGAACGTGTACCTTGTTGTCCGGTTCGACGGGTCAACCATCTCGGTCGTCACCGTTGTCGGGCACCCGGTTGTGCAGGTCGACCAGCTGTCGTTCGGCGAGGAATAGCTGTAGGTCCAAGCCAACGTTCCGATGCCAGCCCCCGACAGTTCACGACGCACAAGCGAGTTTTGCTTGTAGGCGGCCGGATAATTTGTCTGGAACGAGCCATTGACGTTCAGACATGCATACGGCACATACGAGCGCCCGCGAATCGTGCTCTGGAGGTAAAACGTGCCGGTGACGCCGGAAGGCTGGGTGATGGATCCTTGCGAGGCCACCGCGTCCTGAGGCCGGAGTGTGTAGTCGCACCCCGCATTCATGATGAGCGAGCCGTCCCCCGGCAGCGGTGCGAATCCTCCGAGGTTGAACGACCAGGCGGACCCGTCCGGCAGCTGGACGCTGCTCAGACGCGGAATGACCGGGTCGGTGGTGTAGTTGTAGGTCCAGGTGCGCGGGTGAGCGCTCCCGGGCTGGGCCGTGACCGAGCGCAGGCGATACCCCGGCGGGTCGTAAAAGTTGCCGGACGCGTCCTTGGCCGGGTTCTGCCAGGTGTCATACCCAAGGCTGACCGTGCGACCGTCCGGGCTGTCGATTTGCGTGAGGTTGCCGTTGACGTCGTAGTGGTAGTTGACCGTGTTGCCAAAGCGATCGACGATTCTGGAGACTTTCATCGTCACCAGCCGGCGATGTAGCGCGCCGCCGCCACCTTCTGCCACGTAATCGGTGCGCTGGTAGAACAGCGCATCCATGTAATACCGCATGCCCTCGGGAGAGACCGCCAGGAAACCTTCCCCAGGCTGGCCGTTGGACGTCGACGGCAGGCAGCCGATGGCCCAACGCGCCTTGGTCAGCCACGGGAAGACAATCGCATTTCCCGAGGTGTCGACCATGGCAGGGGTCTGGGTGTTGGCCGTATCGCGAGTCAGGACATCCTGACTGCCCTGGCCCGGCACGATGAGCTGGATACCATGCCACCAGTTCTCGGCCGGGTAGGTGATGACCGTGCCCTTGAACGACACAAACTCGCTTTGCGCGGGAAGCTGGCTTGAGCATCGCTGCGCGTCGGAGAGGAAGTACCACTGCGCATCCGGTGGCGGGTCGAGGTTGGCCGTGCTGCTGGCGGCCGACAGTGTCTCGATGCGGGGCGTCTCAAGCGACCAGTCAACGAGTGCGTTGTCGATGAAGTCGTAGTACACCGACTGGGGCGGCACGTCGGCCGGGCGGAACGAGCGGGAGATGACGATGTCAGGTCCTTGCCCAGGAAGCGTGACATCGTTTTCGTCAAACGACAGTGCGCCGTTGTAAAGACTGATGTTCTCGCCAAAGGGATGGTCTCCCACTGGCTGGATGTCCTCACTGACCTTGACGCGCTTTTGGTACTCGCTCTCCGGCGTGACTGCCGCCGATTGCGCGAGCGAGTGACCCGCCAGGCACATCCCAACTAGCACGCACGCCACCTTGGCCATGCACGACCGCACATTGACGTCCAACATCCCCGTCCCCCGACTGCTTCCGACTGCGCCGAAAAGGCCCCATCCCGCTGGGCATCTGGTTGCGCATTGCGCGCAGGGCGGAACGTCAGGAAACGCGCATTAGCTTCCCGTGAAGAGTGACCGAAGAAACTTGCGCGGACTCGTGTCTGGCTAGAACGGCGCGCGACTGCGTTGCTGTCGCGTCCCGCCCCTCAATTCATGCAGCATGGACTGTTGGTGTCGACCATCGACGTGGCTTTTACGCGCAGACGCGTGCGAACGTCCACTCGCAACTAATTGCGTCCACGTTCTGGCAATGCGTTGGCACAAGCCGTCCCTATATCGTCCGTCGTAGGCGAACACCTACGATAGGCGGCGGAAAAACCTGACAAGCATTTGTGCGACCTTCAACAACGGGCGCACGTCCATGCCCATGTGCACAAGCGGGACCGGCCGGACAATGCACTCAACTTGCCGGAAATGAGTATTGTCCTCCCTGTCCAAGCGTCGCGCACTTCTATTGGCGAGTGCACAGGGTCGATAAATAACAGCCGGGCCAACCGGGTGCGCGCCAGACCAGAAGACGTCGCAGCGTCTGCGACGGCGAGCGTTGCCCGCCTGCGTGCGCCATGCATGGTGCTGACGCCACCGCCCTGCGTGGCCACGGCTCATTTCACGGTTTGGGCGTCCTTGAGGGCTTGGCCGGCGGCCCCGCCCGGGTGTCTTCGGCAGCGTCCCCCAACAGACCGCCAGCGGGCATCTCCACCGGCACGGCCTTCGCCATCGCAGCCTTGAGGCAGGCACGCTCCTTCCCGGTCAAAAAGCCCATCAGGTGTGACAGAACGCGGGGATCGGCCGCATGGAGGGACTTGACGGCAATCCGGAGCTCGTCTTGCGCGACGTCGCGTGCGGCACGTGCCACGGTTGACTCATGGACACCAACCCCTACCCGGTCCTGCATGCGGGCGATGGACGCTTTCAGTTCCTGCACGTGCATGTGGGCGATCGTCCTCTCCCGGTGATGCCGCTCACGCGCCAGGGATGCGAGTTCCATTCGGCCTTTGGCAAAATGGATCAGCCCGACCTTCTTGTCCTGCAGGCCGGCCAGCGCCGACGCCGATGACGCCCGCCGTTGACGCGCCCGGTCGAGCAGGTAGGCGTGGTCAAGAAGCTGACTCTGGAGGCGCGTCTGCCGCTCACCGCACTCGTCGTACTGGCGGTCCTTGTCGAGGACGTCCCGCAGTGCGTCCTCGACCGTCCTGGCAAACCCCAGCGCCACATCGAACTCGCGCAACTCCATGACCGTCTGTCCACGCGGCCCCTCCCGCTGAAGGCGGGCCACATGCGGGTGCGTGACGGCACTGATGTCGGGTGCCAGCCGCAGCGGGACCGCTTTCCCATCCGCCGGACCGTCGGGGAATGAAAAGATCCCGACGTTCGGGGCCATGGGTGCCCGGGACACCGCCCCCGCCGCCGCAGACGCCGCCTGCATCAGCCGCTGGAGCTCCATTCCGACGCGATGCTCGAACTGCTTCATCACACGGATATTGGCCACCATCAACAGCCGCCCTCCAAAGCCCGAAGGCTGACCCGACCGGTCGACGACGGACGGCTGGCCGCCCCCCGGCAGCACGCGGGTGGGAAAACACAAGCGAAGGCCCGGAACAAGGCTCGTACGCAACGGCCAGGGCACCTCGGCGTCGATCAGCGACCATGTGACCGGCACGTTGAGATCCTGCGCGATGAAGCGCGAGAGATTGCCCGCCACAGTCCTCATGGCGGCGTCGGACGCCGTGGGCAGCATGACGCGGAGCTCGAAGGCCGCAGGCAAGGTGCCATGGCGCTCCGTCCATTCCACACGGTTCCACACCTGACCGGTGTCTGCCGTCCAGCCCGGCTGGCCCACAGGCGCCACCGTCGGTGCAATCGACGGAACGGTGTCGTCCCTGACCACGCGATGATCATGCACGGTCGTGCTGCGCTCCTCGATGAGACGCGTCTGAAGACGCTGGGCGATGAGGGAGACGACAGTCCCGCCGGCGGGACGGAGCAGGAGTTCAAGTTCGATGTTGTTTTGCATGCAGCCCTCCCTGGCTGGTGGGTTCAGTGGGGTTTTTGCGGGCGATTGAACGGGGCGTCCGCTCTTTCGGTGGAGACAAGGTCCGCGCCGTCAATGTCGAGGTCGACGGCCAGCGCCTTGATGTCCATTTTTTGCGTGTCGTCGAGAAACGGAATGAGTGCCTCCGCAAACGCGGGAAATTCCGTCTTGTAGGCCTGCAAGGCGTCGAGCAGCGCACCATGGGCCTTGCGCTCATCCATCTTCTGGAGGACACGGACCCGGTTTGCCTCACTGACCCCGGCCTCGTGCTTTCTCACTGCATCACACACTTGCCGGGCATGCCTTGCTGCCCGGTCCCGCGCCTCGACCAGGGATGCATGCTGACCCGACGCACGGCGCAGCTGGGCTCGGAGGGGATGGGCGATCATCCAGCGGTCGAGATTTTGCTCAGCGCGACGCAGGTCCCCGTCGACGATGGACTGACGGCTCGCTGCATCTGCCAGTCTCATCTCGCGGCGCATCTTCTGCATCGCAAAGTCCCCCGCCGCCTGGCGGGCACGCTCGACGGAAAAGAGCAAGGATTCGAGCAAGTCGGCAAAAAACATGGCCCTCTCCAAGGCGGCCTGGTCGGCTTCCGTCCGTGGCGGCGGCCCGGCACGACGCATGGCTTCGGCCAACCGCAGGTGGGAATCCATGCGAAGCATCCGCCCACCGACCAAGCGCACGCGGTTGAGCAACGGCGCCTTGCCGTGCGTGCCTGCCCGGGCACGCCGCTTGAGTCTGCCCACCGAGGACGTCGCACCCTTGAGAGCCCGCGTTGCGCGACGCTCGAGAATGCGCTGCCGGACCGCTGCCGCATCAAGCCTGACCGCAGGCGAATGCTTGATCGCTCGGTCAGCATGCAGTCGCTCCTTCCTCCTCCGCCGCTCGCCGGGGACCAGGGTCACGCCACCGACGTCGAAGGCACCAGTGGGCTTGTACCACTTGTTGTCCTTGCCAAAGCGCCGGGCGCGCTCTGGCTTTGGCTGGATATCAAGGCCAAGGCGCTTGTAACTTTTCGATTCGTACTTCGCCTCAAGCCCAGCGTTGGCGGCGTACCGGTTGGCGAGGGTCGCCCACTTTGCATTTAGCGTGTCGACAAACTCTCCCGATGTGTTGCGGTTGGACAGTTCCGAGAGCTTGCGCCCGAGGAACCAGAGCGCCGAGGCTCCGCTCCCCTCTTTCTCGAGCTCGCGGGTGGGAAAATACAGATGCGCGTGAAACCCCACTTTGCTTTCATCCTTCGTGTTCCCATCAAGGTCGACTGCATTGTCGCGATGAACACCAATGGAGACCGGGGTGTTGAAGCGCGCCACGATGAAGCGGGCCATGCCACGTGCCATCTCGACGGCATCGTCCTTGCCAAGCCCGAGCGGGATGGGCATACGGAAATCCCGTGCAATCTGCGCCGTCGATTGCTTCTCCGCCTTGTCGACCAGGTTCCACAACACGCCTGGGTCGAGCATCGAGGCCGGCACGCCAGGCGGTCCAATCGTCTCGGCATGGACGACTTCCTTTCCAGCGCGTTTCGAGTACTTGTGCAGCGCACCGGTGCGCTCGTCGAGAAGGTCGATTCCCAGCCGATAGGCTGCGCCCGCAACCGCTGAGTGGCGCTTGCCGCGCTGGTGGGTATGGAGGTGGGGTCTGGCGTGTTGAGGCATGCATGTCCTTTTGCAGAGTGACCATCCTGGCCGGATGAAAGCGCATGTCTTGTTGCACGCAGCGCCTTCGTTGTGCTTTCAGCTGTACCGTAGAATTCTCACCCGTCAAGGGGGTGCAATGCCATTGTGTTGCAGACGATCTCAGGTGTAACGCGCCCAGTGGCGCGGGAACGGACTTGAGCGCCATACTATTTGAAACATCGTGAAAAAAGCGGTTTTGTATGCGCATCTTGTGACAGACTTGAAACACGCCAAACCCGGATGGCGCGACATTCACACCAAAAAAGATTCCGCCTTTCGCCCGTGGCCAGCTGTACATCGGTGCGATTGCCTGCTTTTCCATCGGCACTTTCTACCCGCACAGCGGGCCCGGCGCACACCGTGCGACGCTTGCATGCAACGCATGCTAAGACGTGCTCTCCGTTTTTGCGGGGGTCCCTCGAGCGTGCCGTCAGGCTGACTCGCCAGCCTCACCGAGTGAATCTTGTACCGCCTCGACAAAGACCGATGGTGTCGTGGCATACATCAAGTGCACCTGATGGCGGGCTCGCGTAAGGCCAACGTAAAACAGTCGCCTCGCCTCCGCTTGCTGCTCGGCATTGTTGTCTGCACGCGGCACCTGCCCATGCTCGAGGCCCGGCATAATCACGGCATTGCACTCCAAACCTTTTGCACTGTAGAGGGTGGTCAGGAACAATCGCCCAGGGTCTCGTCCGTGGTTGCTGAATGTTGACACCGTCAGGTGGCCGAGGGCCTTCCCGTGGGCGGACAGTCCGCGAAGGGCACGGAATTGGGCGGCCTCTTCGCTCAGCGTCGGGTCGGCGTCGAATGCCTGCTTGAGAAAACACTTCTCCATACCAGCAAGCCAGGTGCGAAGCGCCATGGCGGGCTTCTTGCCCTTGACTAGGAACCGCGCAAGCCCGAGCTGCACGGCAAGTGCAGGGGCTTCCCGTCGGGGAAGCCGGAGGATCCGGAACAGGCTTCGGGTCAACGCTGCGACCGTGATGTCCGATTCGCCCATGTTATCGGTGCACCACCCATTCGTGCTTGTCGATGAGCTCGACGCCTGCGAGCACCATCCCGTCGAAGTCGATAAGGCCGGCACGGGCCATTCGCCGCTCGAACGCATCAACGACCTTCCGCTCAACGCGGTCATCCCCCGTCCAGGCCGGCGACTGCCGATCCTGGACGGCCATACGAGCGACCTCACAGCGCATCCTGAACTTGTAGTCCGTGCGCCGCCCAAGAACCTCAGCCACCGCCTCTCCGAAATGACGGCTTCGCTGGGCTTCCGTCGCTACCACCAGGGGCTCGGGCACGGAGACGCCGGCCAGCCTCGCAAACGGCATGATGAGCTCGACCAGACAGAATCCATGGACGGTGGACACGAGGACCCGGGATTCGTCATCCAGACGCAGGTTCGAGAGGCGGCGCCGTATCTCGTTGACGCAAGCATTGCTGTAAGTCAGCACGGCGATCCGGTGAGGTTCGGTGATGGCCTCCGTCACGAGACGTGCGACCTTCATTACAATCGTCCTGGTCTTCCCGCTGCCGGGACCCGCGAGCACCACGCAGTTGCCCTTCGACTCGAAGGCTTTCCACTGTCCGGCGTTCTTCCGGATCCCCGGAACCTCATCACGCCATCCCGTCACAGCTCGTCGAGCTCCGAATGGAGGTAGTCGAACGCATTGGCGATGTACTCGGGCAGCTCCATCTCACCCTGCTCGGTGATGAGGGACGCGAGCCGTTGGGCCAGGCGCCCCTTCCCGACGGAATCGATGTCCTTGAGGAATGCGGCCTTGTCGAGGCTGTCCGGGTCGGCGGCCCACCCAGCAAAGCGCTCAATCATGCGGTTGTTGGTCGTCACACCCTGGACTGCGGTGCTGAACAACTCGTGGTTACCGGCCTTGAAGAGGTCAATTTCAAAGGTATGGTCGTTCAGGAAAACACCCCATTCCGGTGCGTCGTCGACCACTTGCTGGAATGACAGCCGCTCCCAGATATTCTCGGGCATGACCTCAGCCATGATCTGGTTCACCACACGTTTCAACCCATAGCCGCTCTTGGCACCGACCTCCTTGGGGTCAAGGTCCTCCTGGCTTCCTGGCCCTTCCTTCGGGTCAAAATCGGTCAGGACGGCATAGGGAATTCGAAGGCCTGCATGGCCCAGAAGACGGATATAGGGCGCAAAGTTCGTTCCTGCAACCGAACAGACGGAAATGCCAAGTTCGTCGAAATCCAGCGGCGGGTCGTGAAGGGCGGCGAGTGCCGGCATCAGAAACCGTTCGGCATCGCCTTCGACCAGCAGCACGCCACGCGCGAAGAACAACTCCCCTCGCGTCACGTCTAGGTAGCGCTCGATGTCGTCGAGGTCGCCCTTGTCCAGTGACTTCGCCGCCCTTCGCAGACTCCGTCCGACGGTGCCCGTCGCTTTCCGCTTGAGCACGACGACGTCGGCTAACGGCGCCACACTTGCCACGTTGGCCGAATGGGTGGTCAGAAGGATCGTGCGGGCCTTGTACGCCTTGCGAACCTTCTCAGTAACGTCCTTGGTGCGAAGGTACGTGCGATAGACGAGTCGCTGGAGGTGTGGATGCAGGTGCGCTTCCGGCTCCTCGATGGCAAGGAAGGTATGACGGCGCGCGTTCTCGTCGGCCAGTGCCTGCATTTCGAGATGCTTGAGCGCAAGGTAGAGCACGTTTGCAGAACCGAGACTCGCCTCTGCGACACCCCGGCGGTTGCCGTCAATCATCAGCTGGAGCGCGCGGATGAGGCGCGTACCCTCCGTCGGCGCAAGTCCGAGTCCGGTGCTAACCGCGTGCTGCGGACCGACCATCGCTGTCAACTGGGTATTGACGCCCTGGACGACAGCATCAAGGTCACCGAGCTTCGTGAGAGACGCCGTAGCCGCGTCGACATCACGCGCAATCTTTTCGAGCACCTTGGCGTCGATGTATTGGGCCGCCCTGTCAAGCAGCGGACGCAACGGAGAACGCCCCCAACGTGCAAGGTCGCCCTCCGCGTCGCGGAGGGACGGGAACAGGTCAAGGGGCAGCCAACGGCGGATGTCGTGACCCACATGGCGGATTTCAGCACGGTCTTCGCCACCGAAAACGATGAAGTCGTAGTCCGCCTCGGACTTTCCCGACACGCTCGTCCGCGCGTGACGCTCGCTGGGATATCGATTGGCCAGCAGGACTGGCCAAAAAGCCGCGCACGATAATTGGCACGTGCAGCCCATTCCAATCCCCTTTCGTGTGATTATTCGTCTCGAGGCGCCACCCATCAATGCACGTTTTCGGCGATAAAATGGAAAGCGTCAAATGCGGCAGTCGCTCGCGCGCCATGACATGCAGCGGGCATGTCGAGTCGCAACAGAGGAGTGCAAGGATGGCGATGGCGCTCCGCCGCATTGAGTGACACTGCGCCCCCATCACCCGTCCTGTTGATCAAGGAGAACCAACGCCATGGCCACCGCGCGCATCGCAAAGATCGTCAAAAGCACGCCACTGAACAACACTTCAGTGCCGGTCTTCATCGACGAGATAGCATTTTTTGAGGCGGAAAGGGATGCCAGCGGCATGCCGACCGCGCAGCTCGTGGAAGTCCCATCCCCGCTTTTCGCCATCTGTGCCGGACCGTCGGGTCCCTACCTCGACACGGAATTTGCGTCCTTCGGACAGGCCGAGGCTCGCGCACGTGAACTGATAGCCGATGCAGCGCTTCTTCAACAACTCATGACCATTCCACCTGGCGTTTCCCTGGATACATGGGTCATTACTAAAGGAGGAGCACGTCTGGCAACGGAAGAAGAGAGCGCAGCAATCCGAGACGCTCGCGCAGACCTTGGCGAGCTCCAGAACGATGTCACCGCCGAACCGGAGTATCGGCGTGCAAAACCGAAGGTCTAGAGGCGATCCCGGCTATGGCACCCGCATGCAGAGGGCAAACGGGACAATCGCCGACGCTCCTCCGCAGCGAGGAGTTCAAGTGCGGTGCTGGTAAGACACCATTGATGACCGGCGTTGGCATGCCGCCATAGCCTGGCGCCTTCGCGCCACTGTTTCGGTGACAGCGCCGCAAGGTCACCCGGAGGATGGTCCCACACATTGGCGAGCGTCCGGGGATCCTCCCTGCGCAGGACGTCCGGAACACTGGCGGGCGCTGGACTGGCTGGGCTCCCCAGCCAGTCCAGGGTCGCGTCGAGAACGGCAGATGACGCCTCTGCGAGCGCTTCGGACAATCGCTCAACAAAGCGCTGTTTTGCCACAAACGCCAAAACCGCCCGCCCCCATTGTCGCTCCAGGACAGCCACCTCAGGTAGCGCGACAAGGCCCCACGTCGACTCGACGCTGGCATCGACGAACTGCACAAACTCGTCCCGCCAGGCTACCCAGGCGCTGCCGGGAAACCGCCGTTCGACCGCCTCCGTTGCGGGCGCCAGCGCATAGCCGAAGGCATCGAGCCAGTCGGCCATTTCCGCCGGTGTTTGGGGACGCTCATACGGCCGTTCGTCCTCGTACCGCGAAAAAGAACGTGGTATGACGCGACCGGGGAAAATGGTTGCGGGTTCGGCGGCCTGCAGGAGAAGGTTCACGAGACTCACCTCGGGACCCCCATCCTGGCAAGGATCCGTGACCTGTCAAGAGGCGGCCGGCCATGGGACGCCGCCGACCCGGTTCACCAGCTTTCGCGACCGACCGGCCCACCTGACGGTACCGGAATGCTTGCCGCTGCATGGCGCTCGATCTGGTCTCGCACGGCATGCGAGGAGCGGACCGACGCGGTCCACCGGTAGAGAAGCAGCAAGACGAACGCGGCCAGGACGCACAAGGCACCCCCCGCCAAATGCTGGGCCTTCACGTCGGAGACCACGGCTGCCGGCAGGTGCGGGTCGCTGAGAATGTCGCACACATCGGCGCGATCGCCGTTGAAGCCGGCGGGGTCGTCGTTCGTTTTGCAGTCTGTGACGGTCATCGCCGCATAACGCGGAACCCCAAGCGGATGGGCACCTTCGGCCGACAGGTAAAACCGGTGGCCGTTGGCCTTCAGGGACACCATCGCCTCGTCTTTGGACAGGAGAATCGCGCCAAAGGTCATGAACAGGCAGGCGATATAAGCAAACACGAGCGCGGTGCCACGAACACGCCACAGATGGGGGAGCTTGTCGGAAATCGTCAGGGCCTTGCGGTCGAAGTAGTTCCTGCATTCGCCCAACGTCCCGAGGTCAACGCCACGGGCAGTCGCCCAGGCCTCCACCCGCCGCGCCTCTGCGTAGCTGTCTGCCCACATCACCAGTGCGCGGCACTTCATCAACTCCATGCGCTCACGAATCGGACCGGCGAGCCATTCGGCCTCCACATCGGCCTTGCGATGTATCAGCCGCCACAGGCGCAAACGAAGCGGAAAGAGCGAGCGGCCACGAATGGCCAGCCATGCAACAGGAAGTGCGACGGCAAGGGCGGAAAGATACGGCGCAAGTGGGGTCGGGTCGGGGAGGAACGAAAGATCCATGGACAGCCTCGGGTGATGGGTCTGGGCTGTATCGGTCAGGGCTTCTCCAACTGAAGGGCGCAACCACGACACGAATGGATGAATCGAACGCGAACCATGTGTTGCGCTTGCAGTCAGGCGCCTGGATGGGCGTCCGGCACGGTGTCGCCGACGGCCGAATGCAATGCCCGCAGGGCCTCTGGCCGGGCATGCGACATCCAGCGGACAAAGGACGCATCATCGAGAATCTGACTGCAGATGCCCCGGAGAATCACCCCCTCGAGCACCGACATGCCCTCGACGCCACCCTTCCCCTGCCGCCTCGATCGCTGGCACCAGCGACGCGTAATGCCGTGCCGCGCAAGATGGCGACAACCGGTCGCGTCCTCCATGAGCAGGGAAACCGCGCGATCAAAAGCGGCAAAGTGCGCCTCCGCCGCACGGGCCTTCGCACACAACTGCCGAGTCTCGCCGGCGCGGCGCCAAGCGCGCTCCGCCTTGTTTATCCACACCGCATGACCTCCCGTCTGGACAATCGCGCCAGATCACCAAGGACTGCGAGCGACGGATACGTGCATTGGTCAATCAATGGTCCATTTCGCGCATGGAACGACCGTGGCCAGACGGGAAACAAGACACGGGGCAAAACGAGGTAGTCGCGCGGCACCGGTTCGTCTATCCGGGTGCGGACGAAGACCACGATGTCCGCGTCGTCCACCGCCCGGTGGTTGAAGAACTGCATGCGTTGCCTTCCAACAGCCCGAACAACCGTGAACGACATGGTCCACACGCCATCAACGCAAAGCGTCCACGTGTCGCGCGTCACCGTCGATCCGGCGTCCCTCAGCCACTCTTCGACAAATCCAGTCACCGACTTTCGCCACGTCGTGATGAGCTCTCTGGCCGCAGCAACGTCGGGATTTCTTGGCTGCACGTAGCCAAGCATGCGATACAGCGGTGTCAGGCCGCCGAAGCGGCGTGCAACCGCATGGCTGTCGGGCAACCCTGGGTCTGCATTGATAAGATCAATCGACAGCCGCCCCTCCCGCTCAAGGATGCGTCGCGTCCGCTCAACAATGGCCTGCGTCGACACCCGGCCGTTCTGTGCCTTGTGCGCGGCTTGGGCGGCATCAAAGAGCTCCCTGCTGATGATCGGCGAGATGGCACCGTCGGCACGGACCCATGAGCTGACGGGCTGCTGTTGAACCGCCCCGCCAAGGCGCTTTGCTTCGCGCCCGTAGACCAGAGTGCCGCAGTAGCGCTCAGACGTGATGACTTCATGCACCCGGCCATACGTCCAGGCTTTCCCGAAGTGCGTGACGCTCCCCCGTTCATTGAGTTCATTTGCGATGCGGGTGTAGGTCTTTCCTGCAACCACCTGCTGAAACATCCACTGGACGGTGCGCTGCTCTTTCAACGGTCCAGGTACCAGAACGACACGATCCGTTTGCGTCCCCTTCCGCTCGCCCCGCTCCAGAATCTGGCGCCTCTTGCCAAACTGGTCAATGAGCAACCTGCGCAGGCCATATCCCGGACTCGCCCCCTGATGGAATCCACGGGACGCCAGGGTGCGATGGGCAATGACCGTCTTCCCCGACAGCTCGCGGCTGTATTCGGCGGCCATTGCCCGTTTGAGCCCCTTCACTATCATCGCGAAGGGTGACCCATCATTTTCGAACAACTCAGCGACGTAGCAGACCTTCACCCCTGCACGCCAACACAGGTATTCGTAGTAGGCGGCTTCGTCAACGTTCTGGAAGCGCCCCCATCTCGATACGTCAAGTACAAGCACGGTTTCGAACGTGCTTCGTCCCCCGGCGATGTCATTCATCAATGACAACAGGCCGGGCCGGTGCTCTATGGTCAGGCCGCTGCGCCCTTCGTCGCGGTAAGTACGCACAACGCGCATACCGTGGGCGTCCGCATAGGCCGTGATGGCAAGACTCTGGTTGAGGATGGAGTATTGCTGCATGTCGGTAGACATGCGCATGTATGCCGCGACCGGGACGGGGGCGACCGGAGCAACGCCTGTATCAGACATGGCTTTCTCCCTCCCCCGCTCCCGAGCCTAGGGAGTGAGGACACGGGTAGCCATCCGCCATGCAGCCTAAGTAGTTTGTCGGTCAAACAACCAGCGCCCCGCCCAGAACCCGGGCGCCACGACTGACTCGATATACGGACGATACCGACTCCCTTTTCACAGGCGACGCACGGCGATGCGATGAGCCAACTTACCTTCACGAGGAAACCAGACCTCGTGCCCCTCGGCGGGCGTGGCAGACAGCCTCAGCACCAGGTTGTGGAGAAAGTAGCCCGGGCTCATGCGGTCGAGCTCGTAGAGCGACCAATGCTGCCCGGGCACATCACCTTCATCCCGGTCCCAGAATCGCAGAAAGGTCGATGGCCCGAGGACGACATGGTCAACCACCCGCTCCCACTCGCCTCCGGCCACCCTCGCGAGCGCCGACAACGCCCTTCTCCCCTCGTCGGCCCGTTCGTTCGGGTCAAAGGCAAAGAGCCCGACAAAATCAAGCTTCATGCCTCCCGCATGGCGGATCTGCATGGCGTCATCGGCAAGACGCTCGATGGCCGATGCGAACTGCGCGTAGCCGAGCTGCGTCTTGACCTCGATGATGCCCCGGCAGGCGGCCGGCATAATGAAAACGAAATCGCCATCACGATGGAGCACCGGATGGGAAGCGTCGTACAACAGCACGTCGACTTGTGAGCTTGCCATGTTGTCGGAGACGACGAATCCCCGGCCGACTGCGATATCGTGCCCGATGATGCGCCGAATCATCGAGCGGATGACCGACTCCTTCCATTCCCCGTCCGACAGCCAGTGGGGCGTCGTCATCAGGTTGCGGACGCGGTTCTTCAGCGCCTGTGATTCATGGGTGAGGTCGCGAAAGTATTTTTTGATGTCCACCGTATGCGCCTTGACGGAAAGCCCGGCCAATCGTTGCACCGACAGCCCTCCTGTCAAGACGGGTAGTCCCGGTCGGCAAACCAACGGATTTTGAGTCCGCCGCGTCGCGGAATCGCCTTCAACTTGCCTTAGAGTCGACCGAGCGCGTGGTTCTTCCCGCAGCCAAGGCATTTTCGGTACGGACCGAAACGGCCATCGCGCTCACGGCCCAAAAGGCATGTGCAGACGAAACAGCGGTCGCCATTTCCCTGGGTCCACCGCCAGTAGCGGGTCATCTGCCAGAGATACACGACACCTGCGACAACCGCCGTGGCGATGGCCATGTCATCGCCAACGTTGTCAAACAGGGGCGCCCCACCCAGCGCCTTTGGCAGGTCGCTGACGGACGACGCAATGGTCGCCAGCGCCAATCCTGCACCGAGCACAACGATCGCAGGTGCGGCCAACCGCAGCAGCATCTTCATCTCAAATGTCATGGTCCCTTCCCTTTTTATTAAGGGTGCCCAATGCCGGTCTCGCAGCGTGAGACCGCTTGGCCCAGTTGAGCGCTGACCGGGAATGTCAGCGCCTCTCCTCTCGCACATGAGTGGTCCCGGCCGAAAATGCGTAGTTGTTGCCTCACTCATTTTGTCCGTCATCGCAGCCCCTGAGACCGGCCTCGGTGACCTTGGCATTACGGCACCAGGCCGTCCAACGTCATCAGGGGAACCACCGTGGCCAGTCACGCAGTACGAGGCGACACAACGCTTTTCAACGCACTTCAAGCGATGCAGCCATATAAGTCCAGTCGGTTCCTAACGGGCCTTGAACGCTTCTTCCAGCAGTGGAGCCGACGCGCCCTTTGGGTCGCCGTCGCGGGCCTCGGCGTCATGATGCTTCTCGGTGCTGTGCGCTTCCTTGCCGGCCCACTTCCTCCGGTCCTGAAAACCACAGGGCTCATCCTCGGCCTCCTTGATCTCATCGCCTGGTATGTGATGCTGCTGGCCGATGCGGCCGCCACATTCGCACAGCTGGCCATCCGCACCGTGCGGGACCACCACGACCGGGGCCACTTCGCCCATGACCTGGACCTTGCGTCCAGCATTCGTGAATACCCGCGCGCCAGCATCGCGCGGGCGGATGCGTGGCTCGACCAGGAGGCAACCGGCATGGAGCGCCGCGTCTCGGTCCTCTTCGGCAAGGAACTGGCCATGGTGACCCTTCTGACAACCCTGCTTACGGGCAAGGCCAATGAGATAGGCTCGGCCGTGGTTGCGCATCTCGCACCCACGTTTCACACGACACCTGGCATGGTCACCGGCGCGCTGTGTACCGCCTTCGTCCTCCTCCTCATCGGGGCGTTTCGCGTCAAGGCACGGGTCGGCCGGATTGCCTATCTGCGCTACCTCATTCGCCTTGCCGGGCTCGGTGACGACAATTCAAACGATTCCGCCAATGGAATGACCGCGCTTGACGTCCCTTCCCCGGCACAGGTCATCAGCCTGGCGGACCACCGGGCGGGATGACTGCGCGAGGGGCGGACTCCGCGACGCTCTCATCGGCACATCACGCCACTCCACCCCAGATACCGCTTTGGTCGTAGGTCATCCCCTACAGAAACGAGAGTCAGCGTCGTTTTACCATCCGCTAACCATGACCCTCGCAGGAGGCAGCCCAGTGTCAAAAGCACGCATCAGCGTCAACAAGCTTGGTGAATACCTTACGGCAACGCCAGCACGGCGCCGTCGCATTGTTCAGGACCAGAAGGCGCCGAAAGAATTCATTGTGACGCGCTACAGCGATGCGCGACAGGAGATCGTGAGCTTCCTCGCCGATGGAATGGAGGACGAGCAGTCGCTCAGGGATGCGGCGCTACACCTGCGCCAGGCGCCCGGTACGGACTTCGTTCGTCAGGACAAAGCTGGATCCGCCGATGCCATCGATGATTTCCTTGAGACAACCGATCAGCTCGTACTCGACGGATTGGTCATCGAGCCTGTCGATTCAACTGTCTCTGCCCAAATCGACATTGCGGGGGTAACAGTATCCGTCCGTCCAGATGTCTTGCTCAAGACAAAAGCAGGACACGTCGCGGGCGCAATCAAATTCCATTTTCCGAAGACCTACCCCCTTTTGGATAAAGGCGCAGAGTACGTCGCCGCGACGCTGCGGGAATATCTGGTCAAGCAACACCCTTCGTCAGAGATTGATCCGAAGCACTGCCTTGTCGTCGATGTGCCCGCCCGGGTTGTGACGCATGCCGCCAAGGCGAGCAAAAAGAAGATGGCCGACATCGAAGCGGCGTGCGAGGAAATCAACGCACGCTGGCAATTGTCGGGCTGACACACCGCGCTCGGCCCGGACAATTGCGCTGGTCGTCTGCAGTCCGCACATTGCAGCACGTGGTGGGCTCAGGAGACGAATTCCAGCGCCACAGTCACAGCTGCCGCCGGTGGCGCTCCTGGCCGGCACTGCCGAGTACCCGGCTGAGGTAGCGCTGCTGCAACCGGGCAAGATGCCCGCGCGCAAGGTCCCTAAGATCGTGCCCGCCTGGCGGACTGACCACGCCCATGGACGCCGAATCCCGGAACCAGTGACGGGGTTCGCCAGGGCGCGGAAGCGACGACAGCACCTCGATAAGCCCGTCCGGGATGGCATGGTCGCCCGAGGCGAGCCACGCCCGGGACAGCTCGGCCTCTGGCCCATCCCCGGTCTCATGCCAACGAGCCACCACACGGGCACACGCATCCATCGTTCGCTGGATACGGCAGAGCTCACGCCACATCGCCTCGACGCTGTCGAGCCGCCCACAGGCAATGGTGGTGTTGCTCGCGGAATGCACCATTGTCCATGACCGGCGCGGCTTTCTTGCGACCTGGGGTGCTTCTTCCAACCGCCAGCCCGACGCCTCCATCGCGCTGGCCAGTTCCCGTTGCGTCCGTGCCATTCGGTGATCCCGTCAAAGATACAGATCTAACGGGAAATCCTGGCTCGTCAAGGGGGCACGACACATTTGCCTTTGCGTTGAAAACGCTTCTCCTAGGCAAACGCGTCAGTGTCGGGCTTGACCGGATAGTCAAGTTTCTGGATGGCGTCGAGCACCTGCTGCTTTGGCACATCGTCCGAGTACGTGTTGTGGTGCTCGTCGTCGAGGTCATGGCCGACGTATGCGGCACGCACCTCCGCCTCGATGCCGTGCGCCTGGAGGTGCTGGATGAGGGTCTTGCGAAAGGAATGAAAGCCGAGCTTGCCGGTTTCTGGCTTGGGAAGGATGGCGGAGAGATGCCGGCCAAAGGCTTTCGACAACCAGTCGCCCTGCCCGTTGATGGCCGCACCTGCTTTTGTGGCACGACGGCCGGATTTGGGGAACAGGCGTCTTTCACCTGCAGCACGCAGGCGCTCGACGCGTATGAGAAGTCCCATCCGGATGAACTCAGGGTGGACCGGGATGATGCGGTTGGATACCTCGTTTTTGGTGCTTTGCCCGACCCCTTCATCGGTGATGCGAAGACATGGGATGCCATCGACGTCGAAGAAGTCACTGAGTGCAAGCTGTCCGATTTCCGAGACACGCGCGCCGGTGAACAGGCCCATCCACATGCCAAGCTGCGCGTCGGTGTTGAGCTTCTTGAGATTGTCCGGTGCAAAGAGCAACTTCAACTGGGCATCGTTGTAGGCGCGAAAACCATGCTTTTTCCGCTGGCGTTTTTCGCGCGCGCCATACGAGGCCTGCCCCGATGCCGGATTGGAGTGGGCCTCGAAATGAATAAAGCCCTTGCCCTTGGCCCAGGCCAGAAACCCACGAACGTACGAGAGGCGGTTGACAATAGTCGGGGTGGCAAGGTCCCTTGCGCGCAGCTCGGAGACCCAGGCACCAATGGGCACACGCGTGCACTCGTGCACGGGTGTTGACTCCCCGACCGAACGTGCGAAGTCTTCCAGCGCGAGCCGCTTGGAGACCAGGGTTTTGGGGACCGTGTCTTTCTTGATGTCGGCCAACCACTGCGTGGTGGCTTTGCCAAGGGGCATCACCGCCTCGGGCAGTGCGGCCTGGGGTGATGCTGAGACCGGTGTTGCCTGAGGGATTGGTGCAGAGGGATGGGACACGGGTTTCGGCGCAGTGGGCGTGGGCGCGTTCGGGCTCCACCCGTCCCGCATCCACGCCTGGACCATGACTTCTTTTCTCATGTCGCCGATGCGGTCAATGGCTTCCATGGCTTCGATGTGGTCGGCCGCATCCTTCGTTTCAAGCTCGATGGAGCCGTCGGCGCCGACTTTCAGTTTGTAATTGATGCCGCGCCGGTTGAGCAGTGCAGCGAGCTCGTCGACGTCCCATTTCTTCCCTGACATGCCCATGACCTTCAGCACTGAATGGAGCTCATCATACGCACGCCAAAGATGCAGGGCGAGGTCGCGGCCAACACTCAGCTCCCGCGTGCCGAGACTCTTCTTGACGACGTGCTTTTTCAGGAGTGTGGCAACAACGGCGGGAACTCTCCGCCGGAAATGGAAGACTCCACTGGGAGCTCGGACAAGGTAGTGCGGGATGCGCATAAGGGACTCTTGTGTCCCGAAATGTGTCCCGATGGCGGTTTCGCACGACTCTCGCAAGCGACTGATTTAAAAGGAAAAAATCAGGCTTGGCGGAGAGAGTGGGATTCGAACCCACGGTAGGCTTACACCTACGGCAGTTTTCAAGACTGCTGCCTTAAACCACTCGGCCATCTCTCCGTATTTTCAGCACCCCGGCTGTTGCAGCCGGAGGTCACACAAGGCGCGCCAGGATTGCCCCGGCGCGCCGATTGTACCTGAACCGGCTCAGCTAATCGCCTCAACCCCAGCCATATACGGCCGCAGCACCTCAGGCACCACCACACTCCCATCGGCCTGCTGATAATTCTCCATCACAGCGACGAGCGTACGGCCCACGGCCAGCCCAGAACCATTCAACGTATGAGCCAGCTCCGGCTTGCCCGTAGCCGGGTTCCGCCAGCGCGCCTGCATGCGGCGAGCCTGGAAATCCGTGCAGTTGGAGCAGCTGCTGATCTCGCGATAGGTGTTCTGGCTGGGCAGCCACACTTCGAGGTCGTAGGTCTTGGCGGCGGCGAAGCCCATGTCGCCGGTGCAGAGCATCACCTTGCGGTACGGCAGGTTCAGCGCCTGCAGCACGGCTTCGGCGTGGCCGACCATTTCTTCCAGCGCCGCCATCGAGGTCTCGGGCGTGGTCACCTGCACCATCTCGACCTTCTCGAACTGGTGCTGGCGGATCATGCCGCGCGTATCGCGGCCGTAGCTGCCGGCTTCAGCGCGGAAGCACATCGAATGCGCGGTAAGGCGCATCGGCAGCTGGTCGGCTTCGATGATGCTGTCGCGGACAAGGTTGGTCAGCGCCACTTCCGAGGTCGGAATGAGGTAACGCTTCTTGTCATCCACCATCACGCCAAACAGGTCTTCCTCGAACTTGGGAAGCTGGCTGGTGCCGTACATGGCATCGGCGTTCACGATGAGCGGGATGTTGTGCTCGAGGTAGCCGTGGCGCGTGGTGTGCAGATCCAGCATGAACTGGGCGAGCGCACGGTGCAGGTGGGCCAGCTGGCCGCGGAGCACGGTGAAGCGGGCACCGCTGAGCTTGGCGCCGGCGTCGGCATCGAGCCAGCCGTGGCGGGCGCCGACATCGACGTGGTCTTTCACCGGGAAATCGAACGCCCGGGCGTGGCCCCAGCGCAGGATCTCGACGTTCTCGCTCTCGTCCTTGCCGATCGCCACTTCAGCGTCCGGCAGGTTCGGGATCCCCTCGGCTATGGCGGCCAGCTTGGCCTGCACGTCAGCCAAGGCATGCTCGTTGGCTTTCAGCTTGTCGCCGATACCGGCCACTTCGGCCATGAGCGGCGCCACGTCCTCACCCTTGGCTTTCGCCTGGCCGATGGCCTTGGAACGGGTGTTACGCAGGTTCTGCAGCTCCTGGGTCTCCGTGGACAGGGACTTACGCTCGGATTCCAGACGCTCGATAGTGGCGACGTCGAGGTCGAAATTGCGGGCGGCGCGGAGGCGTTCTGCCGTTTCGGCGAGGCGGCCGCGCAGGAGTGCGGGATCCAGCATGGTGGTTCTGTCCGTGGTGGGCGGTCTTTGATTATGTCATGGCCTCCCCGGCTTTGGCCCGCCCCGGATGCAGGCTGTGGCTGGCGAAGTAGGCCTCGAGGGCCTCTACCCGGCCCTCCGGCTCCGCCAGGGCCACCCAGGTGTCGGGCCGAAGCAGGTAGGCGGCGCCCTCGGCCAGGCCGGCTTTGGCGTAGACCGGCTCCCAGGCGAAGTCGCGCAGGGCCACCCCGCGGTGCAGGCACCAGGCCATCAGCTCAGGCCGGGATTCGCCGTAGACGTGCACCTGCCAGCCGATCCGCTCCAGCGGGGCGAAGTTGTCCTTGTCGCCCACCCGCACCCACGGCAGGCGGTCGCCGCCTCGCACCTTCCCTGCCCGGCCTTCGCTGAGGGCGCTGTCGTGATAGGCCAGCTCGGTCTGCGAGACCAGCTTGAACATCGCCTGGCGTGCCGCGCCCAGCTCGAAGGCCATGTGCGCGGCATACGGCAGCATGTAGACGCGGAGGAAGTTGGCCGCCGCGCCGCCTGCGGTCATCAGCGAGAAGCCGCGGTCGGTGGTGTGCACCAGTTGATGAGCGAAGGCTTGCCGCTCGCGGTTGTAGGTATCGAGCAAGGCATCGGGCGCTTCGCCCTGCAGCACCTCGGCGAGTTTCCACGCCAGGTTGATCGCATCGAGGATGCCGGTGTTCATGCCCTGCCCGCCTGCCGGGCTGTGGACGTGGCCGGCGTCGCCGAGGAGGAACGCGCGGTCGCTGCGGAAGGTTTCCGCCACGCGGTGGTGCACGCGGTAGGTGGAGAACCAGCCGACCTCGTCTACCGTGACACCGAGGCGTTTGATCGCATCCTGATGGACGTCTTCGAACGTCAGGGCTTCGGCGCGTTCGGCACGTTCATCGGCTACCGCGCCGACAAGGCGTGCCTTGCCTTCCTTGCCGTAGGGCAAGGCCAGGACGAAGTCGCCGCGCTCGATCGATACATGACCTTCTTCCGGCGAAGCGAGCCCACTGAGCTTTACATCCGCTACGTAGAACACCGAACGGTACGTGCCGCCTTCAAAGCCAATACCGAGCTGATCACGCACGGTGGAACGCGCACCATCGCAACCGGCGAGATAACGTGCCGAGGTGGTTTCTTCACTGCCATCCGCACGGCGAAGCGTGGCACTCACCAGATCAGGCGCCTGCTCGAACGACACGAGCTCCGTGTTGCGTTCAATCGTGACGCCCATCGCTTCCAGCCGTGCACCAAGCAGGCGTTCGTGGTGATCCTGCGGATAGATCAACGGCGAGGGATACGGCGAAATCCCTGCACCCGCATCCGCCAGGGCGAGCCGAGCCGCGCGACGCCCACGCGTCCACATGTTGATCGCGGTCATGCCATGGCCATCGGCGATCACGGCTTCGGCGAGATCAAGCTGGCGATAAAGCTCCAGCGTCCGCGCCTGCACCACCATCGCCCGCGAGGTATCGCCCGGGCCGGGCTTCTTGTCGATGATGCGCACTTTCACGCCCTGGGCGGTAAGCCACAGGGCAAGCACGAGCCCCGTAGGACCGGCACCACTGATGAGTACGTCGTCCATCGGGAAGCCTCGGTGGTCGCGTGTTGATAACCCTCAATGCGCGCGGGAGGGGGCTCCTGTCAAGCGGAAGCGGCATTTCCCGGGCAGCCGGTCAATCAGACGGATCTGATTTTTCCTCGCGAAACCAAAATCCGTGACCGAGTCCGCCCATTGGCCAATCGGGGCAATATTTCAGAATTCTTCCATAGCAAGCGGCCCGAACAGGCCTCCACACTCCGCGGCCATTCGACAGGAGTGCCTATGACTGAAAGACACCACACACGCATCGCCATGGCTATAGCGCTATTCGCGGCGATAGGTTCGGCGCAAGCGGCCAGCGACCTCAAAGTCCACCTCAGCACGGACACGTCTTCAGCTAAAAATCGAAGCGTCATCGTGACGGCGACTTTTACGAATGAAGGCGACGAGGCCGCCTACATCTATCGCCCTGAATCGCCCTTCGGCCGTTACGACGACGAGCCAGCGTCCGACTTTCTCAAGGTCAAGGACTCTTCAGGTAATCCCGTCCAGTACATAGGGTCCAGGGACCATTGGGGACCCGTCGAGGCCAGCCATTTCGTGACTGTGGCGCCGGGCCAATCTGTTCAAAAGCGCGTGGATATAACGAACGCCTACGCATTTGGAACGGGTGGCGTGTTCTCCGCTCGCTATGTTGCGTACCAACGACGACCTCCGGAATTGCCACGCCGCGCCAAGGAACGCGCCCCGCTTCCTCCCCTGGAGTCTGATGACGTCGTTCTAGTCGTGGACAAGCCGTCAGACCAGCAATGATCGCTTCGTCGCCTCACGGCTCGCGCCGCTACAACACATGCCCAAACCGCTCCTGCAGCCGCGCCTCATTCGACCCGATAGCACCCGTCCACCAGCAGGCGGGATAGGCCATATCCACGAAATGACGATCCGGAAGGCGGCGCTGCATCGGTAGCAGGAAGACGTCGGAAAACCCCGGATGATCCGGCCCGGCGAGAACATCGCAGAACCCCAGGATCCCCACGAGGATATCCCGCTCAGCCTTGTTCGACTTAAGCGACTTGGGCAGGCGCGCCTGCAGCTTCGCCGCTGTTAGCCCAGGCTCGGCGGCCCGGATGACATCGACGATGGCGCGGAATATCTCGATATCTTCGCGCGTCGGTTTCGGCGCCTCTTCCCGCATGAAAACAGTGAGGTCCATGGCGGCGAATGCCAGGTCAAGATGAGGGACACCACCCCACTTGAACCGGTAGAAATTATAAATATTCCAGTCGTGCACGGTTCTGGATACGTACCAACCACAGATCGCACAGGCGACACCCGCCGCCGTCACCTCGTGCGGCAACATGTGCTCAAAGACGGAATAGCTGCCAAGCGCTGAGCGCCAATCGAGCCGCCGCGTCGAGAGGCTGGCAAGAAAGGCGTCGGCGACCGTGCGCCGATCAAGACGGTCCACCGCCTCGCACACCGTCATGACCGCCTGCTCGTGGGTCATGGGCACCGGGTCGAACATCAGGCCCTTTTCTTTGGCGTAGCGGAAATCGTCGTCTGGTACGGACCGTTGCTCGTCTCGCTTCCAGCCGTCACGGCCGAAGTAGGTGTCGTGGAGGATTTTCCAGGCTTTGGGATCTATGGGGTTGGTCATTTGGCATTCCGTTGCGTCGTTGGGCGGTGGGGATCGCGCGCAAGCGCGCTCCTACAAGAGCACGCGGCGTGGAAAGTTAGAGGGTGGCTTCCAGGTTGCTCAGCATGGTTTGCCAGCCGTGGGTGCTGGGCTTTAGCCACTGCTCCTCCACTTCGTGGGTAAGCGTGAGGTTGCAGCCGCCAGGGACATTGACGATCTGGATACGGACATGGACGGAGCCCGGATCATAATGCGGAACGGAGAAGCTGAATTCGAGTTCGTGCGGCGGGTCGATGCGTTCGTAGGTGCCGGTGTGCAGGATGTCGCCGTCTTCGCGGCGTTCCACAATGCGATAACTACCGCCCACCTTCGGGTTTAGCGCCACCTCCACCATCTCACCTTCGGGCGTGGCGAACAGCCACTCACCCACGGTGTCCTGGTCCAGCCAGGCGCGAAAAACCTTTTCCGCCGGAAACGGAAAGTAGTGCGTGACGTTGACGCGATGCATGGGCCACCCCCGGCACATGGAACCTGGGCTGACGGTCGCGGATTTTGCCCGCGGACACAACCGCCATGGCTAGTATCCATTCACATACGCTTGCGCCCCAACCACCAGCCCATGGCAGCGCCGGCCAGCAACCAGCCAAACGCTTGTTCGAGCAAGTAAGCGAAGGTGAACGGTGCCGGGAAGCGGAACCAGTTCCAGAAAGGTACGCTCAGGCTTAGCCACGTGAAGACACCAAACCCGAGGCCCACGAGGAGGCCGCGGCGCAGACCGGCGCCGCCTCGGAGCAGCACCAACGTGACGATCAGCGCCGCGAGAGTGTCCCCGAACCACTGGTGGAACAGGTTATGGCCCATCGCCATGGGGTTGCTGCCCTGCGGCTGGTAGACGATGAAGGCGTAGGGATTGCTTTCGGTCTTGGCGACATAAGCCTGGATCGCCTTGTCGTCCCCGCGCATGGCCATGTCGAAGTGCGGGAGGATGTAGACGCCCTGCTCTTGCGGCAAGGCGGTACGCAAGGTGTCGAGCAGGCGGTTTTCGTCGACCGGTGCCTTCATCGAGGCCTGGCCGATCGGCAGCACCATATGGGCGAAGGCGCCCCAGAGAAACATGATCAGGCCACCGATCAAGGCGGCAACGACAACACGCATGGCCATTCTCCCCGGGCGATGGTTGGCCCGAGGGTACGACCGGCCCACGCCCACGAGAATCAGCCAAACGGCCGAGCCCCGCCCCTGTAGGAGCGTGCTTGCACGCGATGGGGCTTGCGGCGAGCCCCCATCGCGCGCAAGCGCGCTCCTACAGGCGTTTCTTTTCCAGCGAGCGGCGGAGCCAGGTGACCATGAGCACCGCCGTGCCGAAGTTGCCGATGACCTCACCCGGCCACACGTGGCCGTATTCGATGCCTTTGTAGTGGAAGTAATCGGCAAGCAGGCCGAGGATGTTCACGAGCATGCCGGCGGCGATCAGGGCATGACCGGTACGAACGAGCCGGCGCAGGCTCTGGTCGGTGAGCAGCCAGCACGCGCACACCAGCATGACGGCGCTGCAGGCGAAATCGGCGAGGCTGTAGAAGATCTCGTCGTTCATTTCGGATCGCCCCCTGCGATACGGTCGATCATGCGATTGGCGAGGGATTCGCCACGGTTGTCGATCAGGCGCTGGGCGATGATCGTGATCCGCAGGCCAAAGCAGCCAATGAGGAACGACACGCCGGCGTGGATTTCGGCGGGCGAATCCGGCAGGAAATGCCGCTCCAGTGCGGGCGCCAGGAAGATCGCCATCATCGCGCCGCACACCACCTGCACCACGGCGCGGCGGCGTGAGGCTTCGTTGCCCAGTGCCACCGGTAGGAACGCGCCGCCCACCGCGGCCAGCAACAGCCAGAAGCGGGTGAACATCAACATGGTGTCCATGACAACACGCCCTCCTTACGGCTTGCCGGCGGGTGCCAGTTGCCCCGTCCAGTCGTTGTTCTTCGAGCTGAAGCTGATGTGCCAGATCGCGCTTCCGTCCTTCGCCTTGGCGGGCTTGAAGGCGATCTCCTTCTTCAGGCCATCGCAGAAGCTGCCGCCGTTGGTCGAGAGGTTGAAGCGGAAGAGCGAGGCGCCGTTGTCGTCTTTCAGGTAGGTAGCGGTGATGTCGCAGCTGAAGGGTGCGTCGAAGTGGATATTGGCGGACTTGCCGGTGATGTCGACCCGCGTGGCGACATCGGTGTTGGCGTGTTGCGCCAGGCCTTCGAGGCGGCCCGAGGGTGGCGCGGCAAGCGCCAGCGCGGGGACCAGCGCCAGTAGTAGCGTGGCGGAGATCGCGCAGAAACCGAAACGATGATTTTCCATGACACATTCCTTCAGTGGGTAAGGTAAACAACGACGGCACCACCCGCGCCGCCCAGGGTCAGGACGAGTGCCACCATCCAGCCGCGTACACGGCGGCGGATGGGCGGCGGTTCGTCCAGGCATGCCGTAAGCGCGGCGGCCCACGCGGGCGACACACGCATGCGGGATAACTTGTCCATCAGCGCACCTCCGCGTGCGGGAGCCCGACAGCACGGCCGTCGAGGCTGACGTTCGGCTGCCAGTCGTCGGCCGCGCGGAACGCGATGCGCAGGTGATGCGTCCGCGGTTGCCGCCACCAGCGCTTGCCCGGCGGATGCAGGTCGATCACGAGTTCAGGCGCCCCGCCCCGCGCGCGCTCGTATTGCAAGCGGCAGGCGAAATCGACCGAAAACTCGGTGACCTGGGGCACCCGCCAGTCGCGAAACCAGCGCAGCGGAATCACCACGGGATCGAGCGGCGCGTCATCCGCGGCACCGCGCGGTATCTCCACATGCAAGGCTTCGCCACCGGCGTTCGCCGCGTGCAACTGACGCGCGCGGCGCAGGCGCAGGGCGTCGTTCGCGGTCTCCACGCCGATGCGTAGTGCGAACAGCAACTGCTCGAATGTGCAGGTCGCCATGGGCCCTACCCCTCGCCCAGCCACGCCGGCTTCCGCGGGAAGCCCACGTGGTAGCAGAGCCACTGCAGCACCACCTGGTGCTCACCCACCTGCAGGATGGTGAAGCTCTTCTCCACCCCGATGATGGAGCCGCGCGGCGTATCGGTCAGGCAGCGGTTGAGCAGCGCGCGGGCATCTTCCACCTGCGTTTCGGTGCTCATCTGGTTCGGGTTGTCGCTACCCACCACCACGCGTTTGACGTATTTCACGTCGGTCAGGTCGAACATCCTTTCATCCCCCGGAAAGGGATCGCGACGTGTTTAACGCGCCGCGACCCACGGTTGCATGACGCGATCAGCCACCACCCGCCGGAGCCGCATCGGTCACCGACACCGGGGCACCGACCTTGCGCGGTGCGCAAGCGGTTTGCAGGATGTCCATGACGCGCGCCAGGCCTTCCGGCATACCGTTGTCTTCGGCATGCACCTCCACATGGTAACGCGCGGAGTTATCGGACTTGCGGGTGTTTTCCTTGTGCGTAGCCACCGAGCCGGAGACCTTCGCGGTGGCCTTGAAGATGCCCCAGCCGATCGACATCTCGGCGCTGAATTCGCCCTTCTTGTCTTCGCTTTCGGTCGAGCTGAAGGACGACTTCACTTCCATGTCGAAGGTGATGTCGACCTTGGTGACGCTCAGGTTGGGCACCTTCACGATCGCCAGCAGCGGCACCTCGAGTTCGACATCTTCCTCGGCGATACCGCCCGGGTTCTTCGGATCATCGACCGGCCGCTTGAAGCGGAACGACGCCGTACGGGTCGCGCCGACGCCGGTGGGATCCTTCGACGGATCGGTCGGCGGCATGAAGCCGATGACCTTGATGAAATCCGCGGTGGCCTGGGCCAGCTTGACCTGCGCTTCGCACGCGGCCTGCAATGGCGACCCGATCAGGTCGCCCATCGGCAGGCCCTTGAACTGACTACTCATATTGACGAGTTCATCAGGCATGGTTTGACTCCTTGTGGTGTAGTGCGCGGCGGGCGGGATGCGCACCGCGGTCCAGCACGGCCGACACCGTTAGTCGCCGGGCTTGAACGTCTTGAAGACCCCCTGGGTCTGCGAAAGGTGGTTCATGAGCCGCGCCGCGCCATCGGTGGGCTCGGTGCCTTCGACGCGCAGCACCACATGCACGGAGCCACCGCTGCGCGTATTGCCGCCACCGTTCGGGTCCACGCGAAGATGCGGCCGTGATGCCGGCGGCTTGCCCTTCCAGGCGGGCGCTTCGCCGTGCTCCTCCGGTTCCGGCGGGTCGCCTTCCACCAGCGGGCCGAGGTCGGCATCGAAGGTGATCTCCACATCCTTGATGCGCAGCACGTTCATCGAAACCAGCGGAAGGATCGGCGCCCGGTACAGGTCTTCATCGTCTTCGCCGGCTTGCGGGTGTAGCGAAGGCATGCGAATCACCACGCTCTTCGGACGGTTGTTGTCGTCGAAGAAGTCCGACAGGTGCGCCATCTGGTGCTGCTCGATGCGGTCCTGCGCATCGACCACCGCGCCGGCGATGGCTTCGATCAGGCTGTTGAGCGAGGTCTGCGCCGCCATGGCTTAGGCCGCTCCCAGGTCGGGAAACGAATCCACGCGGTTGAGCCAGCCCTTGAGGAACTTGGCCAGCGCGGGCCGCTGGTTCACCAGGTTCGTGTAGTAATCCTTGCGGCCCTGTTTGTAGCGGGCGTACACGGCTTTCGCATCGGCCTTCGCCAGCGCGGCGAGCGTGCCCGCGCCGACCACGCCATCCTCCCGAAGCGGCGGCGTCGCACCCAGCTGGTTCAGCACGCGCTGGAGCAGGCGCGACGCATTACCGCCGGCGTTCACCTGGAAATCGAAGACGATGTTCGCGAGCGGCTGCAGGGCAATCGCATCGCCGTGGATCGCATCCCAGTACTGCTTCTTGTAGATCTTTCCGGCCTGCTCGTCGGTCAGCGCTTTCAGGTTATCGAGCGTCGGCTCGATGTTGAGCAGCGACTTCGCAAACAGCTGGAACGTTTTCAGGGTCACACCCTTGTTCGTCGCACCACCCGGGTCCGCTGGGTCGTTGACGAAGCCGCCCTCATGTTTCAGCAGCGTGGGGAAAAACGAATTGAAGTCGGCCATGGCAGTGCTCCCGTGCGTTGGTGGGGACACTTTGCGTTTTGGCTGCGGTACGCGGGATCGGGAAAAACCTGATTATCCCGACCCACCAACCTGACCGAACCGCTCTTGTAGGAGCGCGCTTGCGCGCGATCCACGCAACATCAGAGCTCGTGACCCTCAGCACCTCGCGAAAAGATGTCGCGCCCGAGCGCGCTCCTACAGGAGGCGGGGTTAGTGGTCGAGGGTGGTCAGGCCTTCTTTTAGGGCGTAGCGTGTGAGTTGGGCGATGCCGTTGATACCTAGTTTCGCCATGATGTGTTCGCGGTGGGTGCCTACCGTTTTCACGCTGACGTGCAGGCGTTCGGCGATGTCGCGGGCGCTCAGGCCTTCGGCGAACAGCTGGGTGATCTCGCGTTCGCGGGCGCTGAGCGCTTCGCCTCGACCGAACGCGGGTGCGCCCTGGCGGCGGATACCGTCCACGAGGAGATGCGCGATGTCCGGGCTGATGAAGTAGCGCGAGCGCATCACCGTGTCGATCGCCTCGCGCAGCACCTCGAAGCCATCGCGCTTCAGCACGTAGCCGTGCGCTCCGGCGTCGAAGGCGGCGCGCACCCAGCGCGAATCGTCGTACGCGGAAAGGCAAAGCAGGCGCGTATGCGGGCAACGTGGTGCGATCCGCCGCACGGCTTCCAGGCCACTTAGCCCGCGCATGGCGCAGTCGAACACGATCAGGCCAGGCTGGCTGCGCAGCGCGCGGCGCATGCAATCGCGCCCATCGGCGGTGCTGCCGATGACTTCGTATCGCGGTGAGGAACCGAGCAGTGCGGCCACGCCCTCGCGCAGCAGGGCATGCTCGTCGGCGAGCAAGACGGTAACCGGCATCACGGCGCGCACTCCTTCCCCGCCACCGTGGACAAACGACGACACACACCGCCACGCCGGGCGGTGCCGTTCAACTGCGAAGGCATGCTGGACCTCCATGGCCAGCCGCCGACCGCATAGGCGCTCGGGTCGGCGTGGCCAGCCCCTGTTCAATCCTATGGCCAGCGCCCCTGCCAGGCTTTCTGGTCCCCTGTGGTCGGCCGGCCGCCGGGCTCCCCCTGGCGGCCGCCGCGCGCGGGTTTCGCCCGCTTTATGAAGTGCGTAAACGAACGGCGTGCGCGTCGGTGCCGCACGCCAGAACGAGGCGCGCGTCACAAAGTGGGGTGAGGTATTTGCCGGTTACGCTCAGCGTGGTCATGGCCGTTCCCGTGGGTGGAAAGTGCAGCCACGGTACGTCGTGGCGTGTCACTCGCCGTATCGGCCAAATGCTGATTTTTTGATTGGTGCGAGCGGTGGCGGGAGCGCTATTTTTTGCGGGCCGCAGCGCGGGCGGCGCGGAGGGCCGTGAGCTTTTCGCGCAGCTTCAGTTCGAGGCCACGGTCGACAGGTTCGTAGAACGTGGCGTCTGCCAGCGCGTCGGGCAGGCAGACCTGGTCGAGCGCGACGCCGCCTTCGGCATCGTGGTCGTACTGGTAACCCTGGCCGTAGCCGAGGCCCTTCATCAGCTTCGTCGGCGCGTTGCGCAGGTGCATGGGCACTTCCAGCGTACCCATCTCGCGCACCACGGCCTTGGCTTTGTTGTAGGCCATGTACGCGGCATTGCTCTTGGGCGAGATCGCCAGCCAGATGGCCAGCTGCGCGAGGCCGAGCTCGCCTTCGGGGCTGCCGAGGCGTTCATACGTATCCCACGCATCGAGCGCCATGCGCCACGCGCGCGGCTCCGCCAGGCCCACGTCCTCGACGGCCATGCGGGTCATCCGGCGGGCGAGGTAGAGCGGATCGCAGCCACCATCGAGCATGCGCGTGAGCCAGTACACCGCGGCATCAGGGTCCGAGGAACGCACCGATTTGTGCAGCGCCGAGATCTGGTCGTAGAACTGCTCGCCGCTCTTGTCGAAGCGACGCGTACGATCGGCAAGCACCTGCTCGAGCGTGGCGTCGTCGATCTTTCCGCCTTCGGCGAGTTCGCTCGCGATTTCCAGCAGGGTCAGGGCGCGGCGTACATCACCATCGGCCGCCGAGGCGATGAGCTTCAGCGTGGCGTCTTCCACCTGCAGGCCCAGCTCGCCGATACCGCGCTCGTCATCGGACAGCGCACGGCGCAGGGCCGCGACGATGTCGTCGGGACTCACCGCATCGAGCACGTGCACGCGGCAGCGCGAGAGCAACGCGGAATTGAGCTCGAACGAGGGGTTCTCGGTGGTGGCGCCGACGAAGATGATGACGCCGCGCTCGATATACGGCAGGAACGCATCCTGCTGCGCCTTGTTGAAGCGGTGCACCTCATCCACGAACAGCACGGTGCGCCGCCCCTGGGCGAAGTTGCCTTCCGCCTCGGCCAGCGATTTGCGGACATCCGGCAGGCCGCTCATCACGGCGGAGATCGCGCGGAAATCGGCATCGGCATAGCGCGCCACTAGCAGGGCGAGCGTGGTCTTGCCGCAACCCGGCGGCCCCCACAGGATCATGGAGTGCACCCTGCCCGCCTCCAGTGCGCGGCGGAGCGGCTTGCCTTCGCCCACCACCCGCTGCTGGCCCACGATCTCATCGAGGCCGCGCGGACGCATGCGCTCGGCAAGGGGCTTCAGGGCTTCGGGTTCGGCGAACAGGCCGGGGGAGGAATAAGACGGCATCCCGCCATTATCGCGCGATTCGCCCGAGGCCGTTCACCCTTAGGTTTTTGGGGGCTTGCGGAGCAAGGTGGCGGCCATGCCTGCGACAAGGGCGGCGCCCAGGAGCAGCACGATCCAGAGCAACGGGCGGGTCCAATCGACATGCTCGTCGCCCGCCAGGGCCCGCTTGCCGGCCATGGACTGGCCAGCGCCCAGCGTGACCGGCTCGGGGCGCCACGCGGCGCCGTTGCGGGTGCGCAATGCCGCCACGGCATCATCGACCGGCCACGCGGCGCGGCGCGAGGTCGCACTGCCTACCTGCAAGCGGTACGGCGGGGTGCCTTCCGGGAGAAACACGAAACGATCGGGGCGCCAGCCCACGCTGAGCTTAGGCGCGCTGCGCAGCGAGGTCGCCGAATGCAGGCGGATCAGGTCGCGGCGCTGCGGCGGCACGCCCAGCGGGCGCTTATCGTCCTGCCCCGGCGTGACCACGATCGTGCCGAGGCTCTCGCCACTTACCGTACCAGTAACGGAAATCACCCCGAGCCTGGCCACGCTATCGCCTTCACCCAGGGTGACACGCAGCGCGCTGAGCGGGAGCGCCGCCGGCAGCTTGTAGTCGTAGTCCATGCCGCCGCCGCTCACTGCCGAGGCGGTATTGGCGACATCCAGCCACTGCCGCGCGGCCTCGTCGAGCGCCGCGGCATCGACCACACTGCCCGAGAGCGTGACCTTCGCGCCCTCAGCCCACGGCGCGTCATCACTACTGGTGCGCACACGGTAGTAACGGGCTGCCGGGCCATCGAGCTTCACGACCCGCGCATCGACGGCGCCGTCGCCGTGGCCAAGGCTCACGATGGAGCTACCCGTAGCGCGCGGCTGCCAATCCTGCAGGTTGGTGCTGGCGTCGATATCGACACTCAGCTTCACATCGCCCTGTGTCGGCGGGAATTCGAGCCGCTCCGCCGAAATGGCGGTACGCGCATCGAATAGCCATTCGTGCACACGCCCCGTGCTGGCGGCTGCGCCCGGCTCGATCACGATATCGCCGGCCGTGGTGCGGCGAATGCTGGGCCCCGCCACGCCATCGCTGCCGTTCGGCACCGGGAGCAGCGGCGCGTCCAGAGTCACCGGATGCGAAGTGGGCGCAGCAGCCTCATACGGACCCGTCGCGACCTCGCGCCCCTTGGCGTCCACGATGACGACATCACCCAGGCCGGCATCCGGCGCAGCCCACGCATAGGCCTCCTGCGGCAACGCTACGACATACGCCTCGGCGTGCGAAGCGACCTGGATCGGCCAGCCATAGGCGTACAGGGGATCATCGCCCGCGCGGGCCGGTGCAAAGGCCGCACTGAACGCTGCGGCGTACAACACGAACAAACCGATGCGTCCATCACGGCGCATCATGGGATTCCTGGGCATTCGGGGTTGCCTGCCTTGGCGGTGCGGGTGCGAGGTAGCCGATGACCGTGCAAAGCAGGCCATAGGCGATAAATGAAGCGATGCCGAAGAGATTGCCGAGATGGCCGCGATCGACCAGGAGGAGCTTGGCGAGAACGATAGCCATGCATGCTGCGCCGGCCATCCACAACAGCCGCTGCCCCCGCCTCGACCCCAGCACCCATGCCACCACGCCGATCACACTCCACACGACGGTAAGGGACAATTCGGCCAGGCTTGAGGCGAGCATGTGGTTATCCCAGGGCACGCCGCCCAGATGATGCACGGCGCGCAGGGTCATGCTGGTGGCGATGGCGAAACCCGCGACAGCAAGCACCGCCGGACGCACGCGGCGCAACTCGGCCGGCGCGCTTTCATCCCATAGCGCGCGGGCCAGCAGGCCCGCTACCGTCACGAGCACGAGCTCGACGGGGTTCAACACCGGAATGAACGGCAACGGGTCCGGGCTGCCGTCGGCACCGAGCGCGAACACCCCGATCAGCAGGCTCATGCCGAGGCCACCCCAGGCGACGATGCGGCGGATCTCGGCGGCATGCATCGAGAGGGGCGGCGTGATCACCCGCGGCCACCACCAGGCCAGCTTGGTGAGGAGCAGCGTGGGCGCCGCCATCGCGAGGAACACCCAGCCATCCGCGACCCAGGGCGCGAAGCGGAAAGCGACGTGCGTGCCCACGTAGGCGAGCACCAGCCAGCGCACCCACCAGAGCACCTGCGCGACGACGGCCGCCCCGGCGTGTGCCGCGACCGCGCGCAGCGAGAACCAGCCCGCCACCGCCGCCACCAGGATGGCCGCAAGCGGCCAGCCCACGAAGATCTGGAAGAGTGCCGCGTCCGCAACTAACGACGATGCCGCGGTGATCGCCAGGGCCAGCGGCGCGGACCACGCCAGCATCAGGCCAAGATCGAGTTTGCGTACGTGGCGATTGCCTTCGGCCAGCAGCCAGCCACTGACACTGAGCAGCACCATCCACGCGGCCCAGCCATTCGCGCCTCCACCCACGAAGGTGTCGATCTCGGCGCCAAAGCCCAGCAACCACCAGGCGACGCTCCACACCAGCAAACCAGCGCGCGCCAGACTGCCCATGCCCTTCGACGCGCTATGCCGGTCGTACTGCACCAGGCAGGCGATACCGGCGATCGTGATCAGCACGGTGCCGATGAAATACGGATTGAGGAACGCCATGGCGCGCACGCTACCGTGCGGGAAATCCGCCAGCGCCCACGCCACGCCCGAAGCAAGCTGCAGGAACATGCCCGACCAGCGCGGCAGATGGCGCTGCTGACGGAAGCCCAGCCAGACGAGGCCTGCGCCTTCCAGGGCGAACACACACGCGGTGGTGCTGGCACTCAGCGCCAGCGGCACGGCGATGGTCGCGAACGCCACCGCCAGCACGGCCCAGGTCTCACGCAGCAGATGCATGTCGTCGCGCTTACGCACGACGAACGCGATAGCCACGTACAGCACGGCGGCCGCGAGTGCGGAGAACGCCAGCGGCATGGGCTGCCAGTCGAGCAAGGCACCCTGCGCCAGCAGGCAGACGATCGGCGTACCGAACATCAGGCTGCCGTCCAGGATGGCGCGATCCGCGCGCGGCGCGCGCAGCACATGCAACCACGGCACCGCCACGTAGAGGAGGAAGAAAAGGATGAGGAACGGCTCGGTGCTGTTGAATAGCTCGGGACGGTACGAAAGCACGCCCCACGCCGTACCGATACCAAAGGTCGCGACGAAGCCCAGCACGTTGAGGATGCGCCAGGCCTTCTTCCACGCGATACCCAGGATGCCGAGGTTCAGCACGGCGTAGTACGAGAACAGCGCAACATGGTTGCCCTGCCCGCTCGACGCGATGATCGGCGCCGCGAAACCCGCAATGAGGCCAAGCACCGCGAGCGCCAGCGAATCCTGCAACACCGCCAGGATGCCGAGGCAGCCGACGAACACGACCAGCAACACAAACGCCGGCAGCGGATCGATCAGGTGATAGAGCCGGTAGGCCGCAAACACCGTCATGACCAGCACGCCCAGCGCACCACCCTGCAACGAGAGAGCGAACGAGCGGCGCTTATCGCGCTGCAGCCAGCCGAAGGCGGCACCCGCGATCGCAGCCAGCGCCACAAGGCTGAGCCGCACCGACACCGGCACGTGGAACAGGCCCTGATCGGCGGCGTACTTGAGGAAGGCGGCGATACCGGCGAACAACACCAGCATGCCGACCTTCACCGGCACGTTGCCCTCGGTAAACCAGCGCTTGGCGGTCTCGATGGCACGATCGATCGCGGAGGGGCCGGCAGGCTCGGCAGCGTCAGCCGTCCAGCCGGATACAGGTGCGGGCGGCGGCGTGGTGCGTGCGGTTGTCGCTGCCGCTTCCGCCGCGCGCGCGGCCACGGTGGCGGGCATCGGTGGCGGCATGGCAGGCGCCGATGTCGCGGACGGGGTTCGCGTACCGGCAGCAGGCGCACGCGTGTCGGCAGAGGGTGGGCTGGCGTCCGCAGCCGCCCAGAGGTCGTCGGGCGCGGTATAGGCATCCTGACTGGCCGGCGGCACCTGGCTCGACTGACCGGCGCGCGCCGAAGCACTGGCCGCCGTAACGCGCGTCGCGCTCAGCTGGGTACGCAGTTCATCCAGTTCACGGCGCGTCTGCGAAAGCCGCGCCCAAAGCAGGCCGATGGCAAAACCGGCGACGGCGCCAGGAATCCCCTCCCCGACCACCCCGCCAATGATGGCGCCCACGATTGCCCAAACCACATACATGCCCTTGCCTACCCCCAACACATCCCATGTCTAGGGCGAAGTTTTGCACGAAAGCGGTTGAGTTAGTGCACGCCCTGGGTCTGGATGACCGGGGCATCACCGATCACGTCGGTGCCCTGCGGGGGGACGAAGGTGAAGGTGCCATCCGGCAACGCGGTGTTTTTCTGCCAGCCGGCGAACTGGATCTTGGTGGTGTTGCCGAGCTGATCCTTGAACTCCATGCGGGCCAGGCCGCTGGCATCAAAGCCGAGATCGGCGTAATCGAACGCCGGATCCTTCGCCGTGGACGACAGGCGCAGCCACTGCATGCCATCGTGCTCGCCCCGCTCGGCGACCTTGAAGAAGCCCTTGTCGAGCTGCGACAGGTCGGTCAGCACGGTGAGCGGGCTCTGCGCTTCTTCGCTGCTCTGCTT
This sequence comes from Luteibacter aegosomaticola, assembly GCF_023078475.1. Taxonomy (NCBI): domain Bacteria; kingdom Pseudomonadati; phylum Pseudomonadota; class Gammaproteobacteria; order Lysobacterales; family Rhodanobacteraceae; genus Luteibacter; species Luteibacter aegosomaticola. The sequence goes on from NZ_CP095741.1 coordinate 2,963,816, forward strand.
GCGCACGGTAACCTGCTCAAGGTCCGGGTCGTACAGCCACACGCGGCTGCCATCGGCCACGATCGTCTGCTTCGACGGCGCCAGCACTTCCCAACGGAACTGCCGCGGCGCCTCCAGGGAGACCACGCCGGTGGTCGTCTTGCCCGGACCACCGTTCACATCGAACAGGGTCTGGCTGAAACGGCCCGTCAACGAGTGCAGACCCTTGGCGAAGGCATCCAGGCGCTCGCGCGCGGGACCGGCCGCCGTGGCGGCGAAGGCAGGCAGGCTGAGCAGCGACAGCGAGGCGGCAAGCAGGAAGCGTTTCATGGGCATGGATTCCGTGGGATGCGGGCCGATTGTCAGCGATCGGTTTCGAACAGCGACTTAAGCATATCGATGGCTTCGGCGGGCGAGATCTCGCCCGCCTCCATCTTCTCGCTGATATCGGCGATGGCCTTGCCGTCGCGGTGCCAGTACGGCGCCGCGCGGGTGGCGGTATGGGCCGGGCGGGCTTCCTGGCCCAGGACCACGATCTCGGCCAGCTCGCCTTGCTCCGCGAAAATCACTTCCAGCGCGTCGTCCACCTCGGCGGTGTGGCCAGCCGGGTAGTCGCGCACGATCGTGCACGTGCGGCCATCGTCCGCGCGAAGCTCCAGCCCCGGGATCGACGGGTTCAGCTCGAAGACCACCGCGACCTCGTCGAGCACCTCGCGGGTGGGCGTGAGATCGCCGGTGACGAGCAGGCTCCAGGGGCGCTGGCGTAGCGCACCCGGCTTAATGGCGTTCATGGGGGTTAATCCTTCGGGGGCGGCGGGGCCAGGACTTCGCGGTTGCCGTTGTGCTGGGGCGCGCTGACGATGCCGTCCTGCTCCATCTGTTCGACGAGGCGGGCGGCACGGTTATAGCCAATGCGCAGGTGACGCTGCACGCCGGAGATGGAGGCGCGGCGCGTCTCCGTCACCACGCGAACGGCACGGTCGTACAGCGCGTTGTCGCTATCGCCATCGCCGTCGGCTTCTTGCGGGAGGCCCGCATCGTTGATGATCTTGCCGTCGGCCGTGCTCTGCACTTCCTCGAGCACGCCTTCGATGTAATTGGGTGAACCCTGCGCGCGCAGCCACTCGACGACGTTATGCACCTCGTGGTCATCCACGAAGGCGCCGTGCACGCGTTCCGGCTGCGCCGTGCCCGGCGGCAGGTAAAGCATATCGCCGTGGCCGAGCAACGCTTCCGCGCCGCTCTGGTCAAGGATGGTGCGCGAGTCGATCTTCGACGACACCTGGAACGCGATACGCGTCGGGATGTTCGCCTTGATCAGACCGGTGATGACGTCCACCGACGGGCGCTGCGTTGCGAGAATCAGGTGCACGCCAGCGGCGCGCGCCTTCTGCGCCAGACGGGCGATGAGCTCTTCGACCTTCTTGCCGACGATCATCATCATGTCGGCGAATTCGTCGATGATGATGACGATGTGCGGCAGCGTCTCGAGCGGCTCGGCCACCATGCCCGGCATATCGGGGTTGGCGCGGAACAGCGGATCGAGCAGCGGCTGGCCGCTGTTCTCGGCGTCTTTCACCTTCTTGTTGAAGCCACCCAGGTTACGCACGCCTACCGCGGCCATGAGCTTGTAGCGGCGCTCCATCTCGGCCACGCACCAGCGCAGCGCGTTGGCGGCTTCCTTCATGTCGGTGACCACGGGCGCCAGCAGGTGCGGGATGCCTTCGTAAACCGAAAGCTCCAGCATCTTCGGGTCGATCATGATCATGCGCACGTCCTTCGCGCTGCTCTTGTAGAGCAGGCTCAGGACCATCGCATTCACCGCCACCGATTTACCCGAACCGGTGGTACCGGCCACGAGCAGGTGGGGCATCTTCGCCAGATCGGCCACCACGGCCTTGCCGCCGATGTCCTTGCCCAGGGCCAGCGCCAGCGGCGACTTCACCTGGTCAAAGCGCTCGGACTTGAGGATCTCCGAGAGGTAGACGATCTGCTTCTTGGTATTCGGGATTTCCAGGCCGATGACGTTCTTGCCTGGAATGACGTCCACGACACGCACGCTCACCACGGACAGGCCGCGGGCGATGTCCTTGTCGAGGCTGGACACCTGGCTGCCACGCACGCCGGCGGCAGGCTCCAGTTCGAAACGGGTGATGACCGGGCCCGGGTACACGCCGGCCACGCGGGCTTCGACGCGGAAATCGCGCAGCTTCAGCTCCACCTGGCGCGACAGCACCTCGAGCGTTTCTTCGGAATAGCCCGGGCCCTGCGGCGGGGCTTCATCCAGCAGCGACAACGGCGGCACTTCGCCTTCCATCGAGGCGCCGGTGAAGAGCGGAATCTGGTTTTCGCGGACGGCGCGGTCGCTCTTCACCACCATGGGGGTGGGCGTCTCGATGCGGACCGGCTCGCGCTTGGCCTGCTTCACGGCCTCGGCCTTTTTCACCACCTCGCGCTCGGCGCGGGCGGAACGGGCGGCCATGACCTCGGGGGCCTGGCGGACCTTGCCACCAAACCAGCCGCCCATCTTCATGACGAGCTCGCCGGTGGCATCCATCAGCTTGAACCACGACAGGCCGGTGGCCAGCGTGATCGCGATAAGGCACACCGCCAGCAGGAGCAGCGGTGCGCCCTTGTCGCCAAACGCATTGTGCAGGCCATGGCCTACCCACTTGCCGACGATGCCGCCCGGGCCTTCCGGCAATACGGGGGTCTCGGTGACATTCAGGTAGATCAGGGCCGGCGCGGTGATAAAGAAAAACACGAAGCCGATCAGCCGCAGGGAGGGTTCCCACGGCTGGACGTTGCGCTCGCCACGATGGCGGATGACCTGGATACCCAGGGCCAGCAGGAGCAGCGGGAAGAAGTAGGAAACGAGTCCGAAGATGTACCGGAGCAGGTTGGCGATATTCGCGCCCACCGCACCACCAAAGTTGGTGGCGTGCTCGGCCACGCCCATGTGACCCCAGCTGGGATCCTGATCGTTGTAGCTGAGCAGGCAAACCAGCAGGTACAGGGCGAGCGGGAGCAACAGCAGTGCCCCCGCTTCACGGAGCCGGCGCTTGAGCTCATCGCTCAAGCCCGGCTTTTCGGCCTTGGGCTGGGCCCGGGCCTGTTTCTTAACCACTTTCGCGCTGCGCGCCACTTAGCGAACTACTCCGGCTTCGGTGCGGGGCATCATGCCATGCCCTGAAGCGCCGGGTGCACCAGCTTGCCGCCTTCCACGTTGATACCGGCGGCCAGCGGGGCGTAGTCGCGCCATTCCTTGCCGGCAGCCAGGCGCTGCACGTACGGCAGGATGGCAGCCGAGATGGCGGTCGACGAGGTCTGCGGCACAGCGCCCGGCATGTTGGTGACACAGAAGTGCGTCACGCCGTGCACGGTGTAGGTCGGCTCCTTCCAGGTGGTCGGGCGCGAGGTCTCGAAGCAGCCGCCCTGGTCGATCGAAATGTCGACGAGGACCGAGCCCTTCTCCATGGTCTTGACCATGTCTTCGGTGACGACGCGCGGGGCCTTGGCGCTGGGGATGAGCACGGCACCGACGACGATGTCGGCGTTGCGCACTTCTTCAGCCACCGACGACTCGTAGGCGTACAGGGCGGTGACGTTGGGGCCCAGGGCCATCATTTCGGCCATGCGGTCCGGACGCTTGTCGAACACGACCACGTTGGCGCCAGCCTGGGCAGCCAGGGCGGCGGCGTTGCCACCGGCCGCGCCGGCGCCGAGGACGACGACCTTGCCACGCGGGGTGGAGGCCATGCCGCCGAGCAGCTTGCCCTTGCCGCCGTTCGGCTGGTGCAGGAGCGTGGTGCCGATCTGGGTGGCGATGCGGCCGGCGATGACCGACATGGGCAGCAGGAGCGGCAGCGCGCCGTTCTCGTCCACCGATTCAAAGGCGACGCCGGTCAGGCCGATGTCCAGCAGGCTCTTGGTGAGCGCCGGCTCGGCCGCCAGGTGCAGGTAGCAGAACAGCAGGTGGTGCTTCTTAAGGAGCTTGAGATCGCCCTCGATCGGTTCCTTGACCTTGACGATCAGCTCGCCCTTTTCATAAACGGCGGCGGCGTCGGGCACCACGGTGACGCCCAGTGCCGAATAATCGGCATCGGCGTAACCGGACTTGGTGCCGGCACCGGACTGGATGAAGACCTCGTGGCCGCGGCGGACCAGGTCGGCGGCGGCGGCCGGGATGAGGGCCACGCGGCCTTCAAGGGTCTTGGTTTCGGAGGGGATACCAATGCGCATCTTAGGGAAGATCCTGAAAGTACAGAAATAAGCCCCCATGTGGGGACATGGGCAGCCACCGGCATGTAGCGAATGTCTTGAATCGCACCCCCGTCTTCCCCATTCTTCCGGGTCGACGCAATCTCGCGGAACCTCGACACGGCTTCAGCTTCCTGCCGCAAGAGGCGAGCGGTACGAATGAAACAGCCGCAGCAAACCTGAAGGATTATACATGAGCACCCCCAAGCACAGCCGACTGCTTATCCTCGGCTCCGGTCCCGCCGGCTACACGGCCGCCGTCTACGCGGCGCGCGCCAACCTGAAGCCGATGATGGTCACGGGCCTGCAGCAGGGCGGCCAGCTGATGACCACCACCGAGGTGGACAACTGGCCGGGCGACGAAAAGGGCGTGCAGGGTCCGGAGCTCATGCGCCGCATGGCCGAGCACGCCGAGCGCTTCGAGACCGAGATGGTCTTCGACCACATCCACAGCGTGGACCTGAACAACCGCCCGTTCCGCCTGAAGGGTGACGGCGGCGAGTACACCTGTGACGCACTGATCGTGACCACCGGCGCCACCGCCAAGTACCTGGGCATCGCCTCGGAAGAAAAGTTCAAGGGCCGCGGCGTCTCCGCCTGCGCCACCTGCGATGGCTTCTTCTTCCGCGAGCAGGACGTGGTCGTGGTCGGCGGCGGCAACACCGCCGTGGAAGAGGCCCTCTACCTCTCCAACATCGCCCGCAAGGTCTACCTGGTGCACCGCCGCGACAAGCTGCGCGCCGAGAAGATCCAGCAGGACAAGGTGTTCGAGAAGGCCGCGGCCGGCAAGATCGAGCTGATCTGGAACAGCCAGGTCGATGAAGTGCTGGGCGACGACTCCGGCGTGACCGGCGTCCGCGTCAAGGACATCAACACCGGCGCCAAGCGCGACCTCGAGGTGCAGGGCTTCTTCGTGGCCATCGGCCACACCCCGAACACCGGCATCTTCGACGGCCAGCTCGACATGAAGGATGGCTACATCCAGATCCAGTCCGGCCTGGCCGGCATGGCCACCGCGACCTCGGTCCCGGGCGTGTTCGCCGCTGGCGACGTGGCCGACCACGTCTACCGCCAGGCGATCACCTCGGCCGGCTTCGGCTGCATGGCCGCGCTGGACGCCGAGCGCTGGCTCGACGCGAACCACAAGCTCGACTGATGGAGCCCGGGCCCCGCACTGCTGGTGGCAGGCGGGGCCCTCCTTCATGAACGACGTCCGTTTCCTGCAGGGCCTGCGCGATGTCCCCGCCGCTGACTGGGACGCGCTCATTCCCGACGGCAACCCTTTCGTCTCCCATGCCTTCCTGTACGGCATGGAGTCGAAGGGCTGCCTGCGCGAGGACTACGGCTGGGCGCCCTACCACCTGGCCATTTTCGACGAAGGCCGGATCGTGGCCGCTGCTCCCACCTACCTGAAGGGCAACTCGCACGGCGAGTTCGTCTTCGACTGGAGCTGGGCTGCCGCCTGGGAACGCGCCGGGGGCCAGTACTACCCCAAGCTACTCGTCGCCTCGCCCTACTCGCCCGTGCCCGGGCCGCGCCTGTTGGTGCGCGAAGGGCCGCTGGCCGACATCTACCGCAACCAGCTCACCGCCGCACTGGTGGATGAAGCCGACCGGCTGGGCCTGTCCTCGATCCACGCCAACTTCCTCGCCGATGCCGACCTGCACGCGTTCGACGACCAGTGGCTCGCACGGTCGGATTACCAGTTCCACTGGCACAACCGCGGGTACGGCTCGTTCGACGACTTCCTCGGCGCACTGACCGCCAAGAAGCGGAAGAACATCCGCCAGGAACGCGGCTACGCCCACGGGGCCGGCCTCACCCTCGAGATGCGCGGCGGCGACGAGCTTTCCGACAACGAGTGGCGGCAGATCCACGCGCTGTACGAGCTCACCTTCGACATGAAGGGCAACCACGCCGCCCTCACCGCCCGCTTCTTCCAGTACCTGGGCCGCACGCTCGGCCGCGACGTGCAGGTCGCCATGGCCCGCGACCAGCACGATATCGTCGCCATGGCGCTGTTCCTGCGCGGCGGCGAAGCGCTCTACGGCCGTTACTGGGGCGCCAGCGTCGAGGTCTCCGGCCTGCATTTCGAACTCTGCTACTACCGCGGCATCGAATACGCCATCCGCGAAGGCCTGCAGCGCTTCGAACCCGGCGCCCAGGGCGAGCACAAACTCGCCCGCGGTTTCCTGCCGACACTGACGCACTCCCGGCACTACATCCCCCACGACGGTTTCCGTCGCGCGGTGGCCGAAGCGCTTGAACACGAAGCCGAACACCGCGAGGCTTACCGCGCCGAACTGCTCACCCATTCGCCGTACGCGGACCGATGATTCGCCTGCCCCAGCTCCACCCTGCCCGGCCCAGCCAGTTCCCCGATCCGGAACAGGCCATGGACGAACCGAATGGCCTGCTCGCGTGGGGCGGCGATCTTTCGGCCGAACGCCTGCTCGCTGCGTATTCGCAGGGCGTGTTTCCCTGGTTCAACCCGGACGAGCCCATCCTGTGGTGGTCTCCCGACCCGCGCTGCGTGTTCCGCACCGACGCCGTGCACATCAGCCGCAGCCTGAAGAAGCAGCTGGCAAAGACGAACTGGCGACTCACCGCGGATACCTCGTTCGCTCGCGTCATGCAGGCCTGTGCCGAGCCGCGCAACGGGCAGCCTGGCACGTGGATCAGCGAGGAGATGATCGCGGCGTACCTGGAGCTGCACCGGTTGGGCCACGCGCATAGCGTGGAGGTGTGGGACCGTGGCTCACTGGTCGGCGGTATCTATGGCGTGGCGATCGGCCGGCTGTTCTGCGGCGAGTCGATGTTCAGTGCGCGCACCGGCGGCTCGAAGGTGGCACTGGCCGGGCTTTCGCAACTGCTGCATGGCTGGGGTTTCCCATTGCTCGATGCCCAGGTCACCAACCCGCACCTGGTGAGCATGGGCGCCATCGAAATCCCCCGTAAGCAATTCGTCGCCCAGGCGCGCCGACTGGCGGCCATGCCAGGCATGCCGGGCAGCTGGATCAAGGCGCAGGTGCCGCTTCCTGTTTAGCTTTTTTTGGGCGGTTCATTCGCTGGCGCGAATGCGTGTGACCAGCGGCTGACGCCGCCTCGCGCTCAGGCGCCCAACCCTGTAGGAGCCCACCCTGTGGGCGACGCCGTTCGCGACACTCTACCGATCTTGCGGCACCTCGCCTTTGATGGGTCGTGATGTGTGGCAGAGCTCGAGCGTTGACGCGAAAGATGTCGCCCACAGGGTGGGCTCCTACGACGGCGCCGGTCGTCATCACGTACCGGTTGGCCAGCGCGAGGCGGCGTCAGCCGCTAAAAACATGCATTCGCGCCAGCGAATGAACCGCTTCAACGGCGCGAAGCCAAAGGCGAGCCGTTCCGAACCGGCAGCCGGAATCCTACCTGGAGCGATGCCCGCTCATCTCCGCGCCAGCATTCTTCGGCAGCAGTGCGCTGACGGGTGCGGCGAGAAGCGAGATGAACGTCACCACCAGGAACGCCACGCTGAAATCAGGCAGCGCCGCATGCTCGCGGCCGCCCCATACCACGCTCACATGCAACGCCGCGGCCGCCACGCAAATACCCAGCGACAGCATCAGCTGCTGGAACGTCGTATAGAAGCTCGTGGCACTGGAGAAACGCTCACTCGGCACATCGGCGTACGCCACCGTGTTGTATGCGCTGAACTGCAGCGACTGGAAGAACCCGGAGAACAGCAGCACCGCGTAGATAATCCACAACGGCCAGTCCGGCCGGAATGCCGCGCACAACGCGATGCACAGCATCGAGAACACGCCATTCCACACCAGCGTCGCGCGGAAACCCCAGCGCCGTAGCACCGGCGCTGCGGTCGCCTTCATGAGCATCGCGCCCAGCGCCGACACGAAGGTGATCACGCCGCTATGCGCCGCCGAAAGGCCAAAGCCCAGCTGCATCATCAACGGCAACAGGAACGGCACCGCGCCCGCCGTGATGCGCGTCAGCGACCCCGCGATCACCGACAGGCGGAACGTCGTGAAACGCATCAGCGTCATGTCGAGGATGGGATTCGAAATACGTCGCGAGTACAGCAGATAGCCCACACCAGCGAGCATGCCGCCGACGATCAGCCCCGTCGAACCGAGCAGCGACGAGGAGCCGCGGCTGGCGAGTTCCAACCCGAACACCAGGCACGACAGCGACACGCCTGAAAGCACGAAGCCGATCCGGTCGAAGGGCACGCGCTCCGTCAGCCGCACATCGGGGATGTACTTCGTGGCCAGCCAGATGCCGATCACGCCGATGGGCACGTTGATGTAGAAGATCCAGCGCCACGACACCCAGGTGACGATGAAGCCACCCAAGGGCGGCCCCACGACCGGGCCGATCAGCGCGGGCACCAGCAGCCACGACATGGCGCTGACGAGTTCGGATTTCGGTACCGACCGCAACAGCACCAGGCGCCCCACCGGCACCATCATCGCGCCGCCAATGCCCTGCAGCAGGCGCGAAAGCACCAGCAGCGGCAGGTTCGAGGCGATACCGCAAAGGATGGAGCCCACCGTGAACAGCGCGATGGCCGCGCGGAACACATTGCGCGAGCCGTAGCGATCGGCGATGGCGCCGCTGGCGGGAATGAACACCGCGAGGCTGAGCATGTACGAGGTAAGCGCCACGCTCATGTGCAGCGGCGACACATCGAATGAAGTAGCCATGGCCGGCAGCGCGGTGGCCAGGATCGTGCCATCCAACTGCTCCATGAACATCGCGCTCGCGATGATCAGGGCAACGGTGCGAAAGCCAGGGGCGGTGGTCATCCGGGGGAAGGCGGAGGAGGAAGCGCCATTTTAGCAGAGCCGCCCCACTCGCGTTGGCTGCGGAACCGCCTTTCGAGCCCGGAAAACGGGTCTATAAAGAATAATTCACGCGCCAGCAGGCACATCGGCTCCGTGAAGCCCGGCGCCTCGTCGCGTAACTCGGGATAGAACACATCGCCTGCGATCGGCGCGCCAAGCGCCGCCATGTGCACGCGCAGCTGGTGCTTGCGGCCCGTCACCGGCTTCAACTGGTAACGCCACAGCGCATCGCCCCGCTCGAGCACATCGATCTCGGTGCGCGCGTTCGCCCTGGCCCCGGGGACTTCCTGCATGCGGAAGAACGGCTCGCCCTTCGCCAGATGGCTTTCGTGGACATACGGGAAGGCCAGCGATGGTAGGGGCGGCGCCAGCGCCTCATAGGTCTTCTCGATCAGGCGCTCGCGGAAGAGCCGCGTGTAGGCGTCGCGGCTGGCGGGACGCGCGGAGAACACCACCAGTCCGGCCGTCGCGCGATCGAGCCGGTGCAAGGCGACAAGCTCCGGGTTGCCCAGGCGGCGCGCCAGGCGCACCGAGAGGGTTTCCTCCACGTAGGCCCCGGCGGGCATCACGGGCAGGAAGTGGGGCTTGTCGGCCACGACGAGGTCATCGTCGATGTGGACGATGGTCTCCTCGAAGGGCACGCGTGGTTCGACCGGCACCTCGCGGCGGTAGTACACGGTAAGGCCCGCCTGGTAAGGCGAGCCTGGGTCGAGCGGGGTATCGCCATCATCGACGAGGCCCCGTGCCATACGGCCGGCCCACTCCGTCGCAGGGATCGCCGGAAAGCGTTCGATCAGGAACGCCAGCACGGTACTCCCATGGCCAGGTGGAAGCGTGACGCGGCTTTTCGGGGCAAGGGACATAGCGGCATTGTGGAGCACAACCGTTGTAGGAGCCCACCCTGTGGGCGACATCTTTTCGCGACAACGCCACAGGGCGTGCGGCGTTGTCGCGAACGGCGTCGCCCACAGGGTGGGCTCCTACAGCGGCGCGGTTCACGTGGCCCAGCGCGGTTTCCGTGGACCGGCGCGGCTTCCGTGGCCCGGTGCGGTTCCCTTGGCGCGGCGGGCGGGCACGTGCGCGCAAGACGGCGGAAAGCCCGGTGTGCGCATATACTGCAAACACTTATTCCACCCCAGGTTTGGCGAGGTCGTTGCGCCCGTGATCGGCCGGTTCTTCAGGAAGCTTTTTGGTGGTGGCACGCCGGCGCCGAAGGCGAAGGCGGAGCACGCGTTCGTGGCGGTCGCGGTCGAGGAGTCGAGCCGCCCGGCCCATGCCATCGCGGCGGAGGATGTCGAAGACCGCTTCTATCGCCTGCTGCTCGGCGTGGCCCCTTCGGCCGAGCCGGCGATGACCGCGACGGAACAGGTGGCCGCGCGCCGGGTGCGCGACGCGTTCGGTGCCGAACGCTTTGACGTGAGCACCCTGCCCCGCCTGCCCTCCGTGGTACCGCAACTGATGCGCTCGCTGCGCAGCGACGACAGCAGCAGCCGTTCGCTCGCCGAGCAGATCAGCCGCGATACCGTCCTGGTCGGCGAAATCATCCGCGTCGCCAACAGCGCCTACTTCCGCACGACCCGCCCGGTGACCGGCCTGCCCCAGGCCATCACCCTGCTGGGCCAGAACGGCCTGCGCCGTGTCGTGATGCAGCTGGTCATGCGGCCGATCCTGCGCACCGACAGCGACCCGACGAGCCGTGCCGCCGGCGACCGCCTGTGGGAGCACGCTGACCGTTGCGCCCGTACCTGCGTATTCCTCAGCCGCCCGGCAGCCGATCCGTTTGAAGCGTTCCTGGCAGGCCTCGTCAGCCAGACCGGCGCGCAGACGATCCTGATGGAACTCGATGCCGCGGGCCTGGCGCAGGAAAGCCTGAGCCGGCCATTCATTGCCGCCATCGGCCAACAGATCGAAAGGCTGTCCTTGCACGCCGCCCGCCACTGGCACTTCCCGTCGCGGGTGGTGCAGGCCCTGGCCGAACGCGCCGATCCCGCCGACGCGGGCGCACGCACACCCCTCGGCCGCGCGTTGCTAGCGTCGAGCCGGGTGGCGATGCTGGATGTGCTGATCGAGCAAGGGCTGGCCGAACCCGAGAGCGTGCTGCTAGCCACGCCCTCGCAAGGCTTCAGCCAGGAGCGTCTCCTGGCTGCACGCGACGACCTGAGAGCCCCGGCAGCCGCCGAGGCCTGAGGCAGGTTTAGCGCTGCACACCCGTGGCGACGACGTCGGCCCAGAGCTGGTCGGCGAGGTCACGCGAAGCGGCCTGCAGCAGCGCGGGTACCTGCTTACCCAGGTTCGGCTCGGCGGCGTTCAACGGCACGGACTCCGTCTCGCGGTACTCCTTCGCCACCACCTTGCCGCGCGCCACGATGCGGCAATCGGCCTGGAGGTTGATCGAGGTCACCGGCGTATCAGCCTGCGGGTTGGCCGCGATCGTCCAGGCCACATTGCGGCAGCCAATGATCAGGTCGGTGAAATACTTCGGCTGCAGCGAGGTGCGCAGCTGGGCCTGGATCAACGACGCCACGTCCGGCGTCACTTCCACGAGCGCCTTGGCCTCGAGGCCCTTCACGACGATCACGGTGTCTTTCTTGTTCTCGACGGTCAGCCACGGCGAATCGGGGCTGGCGGCCACCATGCGGCTGGCATCGGCTTCGATCATCGACTTGCCGCCACAGGCGGACAACAACAGGGTCGCGGCGGCGACCGACAAGCACTTCATCACTTCCAAACCCCTGGTTTTCCCCCGGACACAAGCCGGGGACTGTAACCGCTGGGGTGCCTGGCCGGCAATGCGCCACATCACATTGTGATGTGCCGAAATTGCCTCTACGCCCCCGCCGAACGGCGCCGATAGTCCTGAGATGCATACATGGATCTCTTTGATGGCCGGCGGGCCCCAGGATGGCGAGCGCTTCACGCGCGAGTTCTACACGTCGCACGCCACCCCGCCCGCCATGCGGGCCAGTGACGGCAAGGTGTGCTGCCCCGTCGCCGTGCGTGCGATGCGCCAGACGGCGCTGTGCGTCGTGGTCCACCCGGACGCCCGTGACGAGCAGATCGAGCACGCCATCGACGCCATGGTGGCGGCGGCTGAAGGCGAGGTGATTTCCGGCAAATAGTTTATAAGTGTATGATGTGACGTCCATTCCTTCGGCAGAGATCCCGCTTGGCCTTTTCCGCACGCGCCCCTGAACCCGGCGACGCCCTTGCCCGGCTGAGCTGGCAGGATTTTGAGCACCTGCTCGCGGAGCACTACCGCGCGCAGGGCTACCGCGTGGAACTGGTCACGGCGCACGACCTGAAGGCGCTCGGCCAGTCCGGCCTGGACATGCGCCTGTTCCGGGGCAGCGAAACCACCATCGTCCAGTGCGGACACTGGGATGCGATCTTCGTGGATCTGCCCGAGGTGCAGCACCTCATGAGCACCATGCTCAACGAGGCGGCCGCCCGTGGCGTGCTCGTCACCCGGGGCGCATTCACCACCCCTGCGCGCAACGCCGTGCTGCGCCAGCCCCGCGTGCACCTGGTCGATGGCGCCGTGCTGCGGGCCATGCTGAAACTGCCCGAACACCTGGATACCGCCCCGCCCGGCACCCGCCCTTCGGAAAAAGTGGCACGAACGGCCACCGCCGCCCGTCGCCGCTCCAGTTCCAGTAACTCGCGCTCGCTAGTGATGCCCGCCCTCATCGGCGTGGTGGTGGTCGGCTTGCTCGGCGTCTTCGCATGGCGGGCGATGAGCACCCACGACAACGCCCCCGCGAGCTCGGCCGGCGCCTCACCCATCGCGGCCGCCTCGGCAGAACCTGCGCGCGTTCCCGCGGCGCCGCCCACCGTTGCCACACCGCCCGCAACCACGCCGATCGCCACGCTTCCGCCGCCGGCAAATGCGCCCGATGCGAACGATGGCCTCGCGCACGAAATGGCCGAACGCGAACGTGCACGCCGCGAAGAAGAAGCGGCCGCGAACCGCAAGAAATCAGAAGACGCCATGAAAGTGATGGAACGCAATACCCGCGAGGTGGGTTCGTACCAATAACGCGCTTTTTTTCACGCGTTTGCCATTACCCCGGGCCTAGGCTGGGCAGCGAATCCTGCCGCTCCCTGGACCTGCCCATGACCGATACGCCGCTTGATCCCGATCAGCTTCGCCGTATGCATGCGTACTGGCGCGCCGCGAACTACCTCACCGTCGGCCAGATCTACCTGCGCGACAACCCCATGCTCGACGAGCCGCTGAAACGCGAGCACATCAAGCACCGCCTGCTCGGCCACTGGGGCACGACCACCGGCCTCAACTTCATCTACACCCACCTGAATCGCGCGATCGTCGAGCGCGACCTCAACATGATTTACGTGATGGGCCCCGGCCACGGCGGCCCGGGGCCTGTTGCCCACACGTACCTCGAAGGCTCGTACACCGAAATCTATCCGCGCATCGACCGCAGCAAGGCCGGCATGCGTGAGTTGTTCCGCCAGTTCTCGTGGCCGTATGGCATCCCCAGCCACGTGGCACCGGAGACACCGGGATCCATCCACGAAGGCGGCGAACTCGGCTACTCGCTCTCGCACGCCTTCGGCGCGGCCTACGACAACCCCGAGCTGATCGTCGCGTGCGTGGTCGGCGATGGCGAAGCCGAGACCGGCGCGCTCGCCACCAGCTGGCACTCGAACAAATTCCTCAACCCGGTGCGTGATGGCGCCGTGCTGCCCATCCTGCACCTCAACGGCTTCAAGATCGCCAACCCGACGGTGCTCGCACGCATCGAGCCCGATGAACTGCGCGACCTGATGCGCGGCTACGGCTATGAGCCGCACTTCGTCGAGGGCCACGAACCGGAGAAAATGCACCAGGCCTTCGCCGCCGCACTGGATACCTGCCTGGACGCTATCCGCCGCATCCAGAAGGAAGCGCGCGAAGAAAGCGCCGACAACGCCCGCCGCCCGCGCTGGCCGATGATCGTCCTGCGCAGCCCCAAGGGTTGGACCGGGCCGAAGGAAGTGGACGGCAAGCCTGTCGAAGGCACGTGGCGCGCCCACCAGGTGCCCCTGTCGAACTTCGACAAGGATGAGCACGTCAGGCAGCTCGAAGACTGGATGAAGAGCTACGACGCCCACGAACTCTTCGACGAGGAAGGCCGTTTCCGCGAGGAATTCGCCTCGCTCGCGCCGAAGGGCCAGCGGCGCATGGGCATGAACCCCCACGCCAACGGCGGTCTGCTCCTGAAACCGCTGCACATGCCCCACTTCGCACCGTTCGCCGAGGACGTGAAAACGCCGGGCGACCACAAGGCCGAAGCCACGCGCGTGCTCGGCCGCTTCCTGCGCGACGTCATGCGCCAGAACATGCACACCTTCCGCGTGTTCGGCCCTGACGAAACCGCGTCGAACCGACTGGAAGCCATCTACGAAGCAAGCCCGAAGACCTGGCTCGCCGAGTATGAAGGCGTGGATATCGACCTCGCGCCCGACGGACGCGTGATGGAAGTGCTGAGCGAACACCAATGCCAGGGCTGGCTCGAAGGCTACCTGCTCACCGGCCGCCACGGTTTCTTCTCGTGTTACGAAGCCTTCATCCACATCATCGACTCCATGTTCAACCAGCATGCGAAGTGGTTGAAGACCACGCGCAAGATGGAATGGCGGCCGCCGATCGCCTCACTGAACTACCTGCTGAGCTCACACGTGTGGCACCAGGACCATAACGGCTTCTCGCACCAGGATCCGGGCTTCATCGACCACGTCGCGAACAAGAAATCCGAGATCGTACGGATCTACCTGCCACCCGATGCCAACTGCCTGCTCTCCGTGGCAGACCACTGCCTGCGCAGCCGCCATTACGTCAACGTGATCATCGCCGGCAAGCAGCCCGACTGGCAGTGGCTCGACATGGAAACCGCCGTGCGCCACTGCACCGCGGGCGCCGGCATCTGGGAATGGGCTGGCCGCGGCGGCGACGATCCGGATGTGGTGATGGCCTGCGCCGGCGATGCACCGACGGTCGAAGTGCTCGCCGCGGTGATGCTGCTGCGCGAATACGTGCCCGATATCCGCATCCGCGTGGTCAACGTGGTGGACCTGATGTCACTCGAGACGCCCGATGAACACCCACACGGCATGGACGACGACCGCTTCGATGACCTGTTCACCAAGGATCGCCCGGTGGTCTTTGCCTTCCACGGCTACCCCGGCATCGTGCACAAGCTGACCTACCGCCGGCACAACCACGATAACTTCCACGTACGCGGCTACAAGGAAGAAGGCACCACGACGACGGCGCTGGACATGATGGTGCTGAACAACATGGACCGCTTCCAACTGGCCCTCGACGTCATCAACCGCGTCCCACGCTTCGCCGGTGAACGAGAGAAGGCCGAGCAGCGCTACTGGGCCGACATCCAGCGCCACAAGCTCTACGTCAGCGAACACGGCCAGGACCTGCCCGAAGTCCGCAACTGGCAGTGGAAGCCCGCGTGATATCGCTTGCCTCTGCAACCGACATCGGTGCCTGATTCGCCGATGGCCATGTAGGAGCGCGCTTGCGTGCGATCGCGCGCAAGCGCGCTCCTACAAGAGCGTTGAGCCGAATCGGTGGCGGTTCGCCGAAAACGTGATCGCGCGCTCCTTTAGGAGGTTTGAATTGACATGTATGTGCTTGCACTGAATACAGGCTCATCTTCCCTGAAATACGGGCTCTATCGTGTCGAGGGCGATGCGGTAGAAGCACTGTACGCTGACCAGACCGATGCACCTCGGCGCGATGCCGACCCGGTGAAGGCAATTACCGACGCACTACATGCGAAGCATCTGCCGGAACCCGACGCCATCGGCCACCGCATCGTCCATGGCGGCCCGAACATCCGTGACCACGCGCTGATCGACGATGCCCTGATGGCTCACCTGGAGGAAGCCAAAGCGTACGCACCGCTCCACGTCCCGGCCGCCGTCGAGATGGTGAAACGCGCGCGCGAAGCCTTTCCCAAAGCACCGCAAGTCGCCTGCTTCGACACCGCGTTCCACAAGACGATGCCCCTGGTGGCGAAGACCCTGCCCTTGCCCGCCGACCTGCGCGCAGGCGGCATCGAACGCTACGGCTTCCACGGCCTCTCGTACGAATCCATCGTGCGGCAGCTGGGCGCAGACATCCCCGCACGCGTCGTCATCGCCCACCTGGGCAACGGCGCAAGTCTGTGCGCGGTCCGCGAAGGCAAATCGGTCGACACCACGATGGGCCTCACACCCACCGGCGGCATCGTCATGGGCACCCGCCCCGGCGACCTGGATCCCGGTGTGCTGCTGTACCTGATGTGTGAGAAGGGCTACGACGCCGAGCGGCTGGAGAAGCTCGTCGATCGCGAGTCAGGCTTGAAGGGGCTGTCTGGTGGCACCAGCGACATGCGCAAGCTGCACGCGGCGAACGATGAAGCATCCCGACTCGCGCTTGATGTGTTCGTCCACACGGCACGCAAACACATTGCAGCGATGGTGGCTTCGCTGGGCGGGCTCGACCTGCTGGTCTTCACCGGCGGCATCGGCGAGAACGATGCCGTTACCCGTGACGCGATCCTCGCCGGCCTGCAGTGGCTAGGCGATTTCAACAGCCGGGTTATTCCCACGGAAGAGGATGCACAGATCGCGAGACACACCGCGCAGCTCGCACCTGTCTCGTAGGAGCCCACCCTGTGGGCGACATCTTTCGCGAACGCGCCGCAGGCCCTGTGGCGGTGAGTCGAAAGGCGTCGCCCACAGGGTGGGCTCCTACAACAGCAGGGCCATCCGCCCATATCCTGGACGTCCGGCGCCGAGCGCCAACGCGATGGCCGAAGGCCGAGCCCGCCCCAGCGATGCCGAAGGCGAGCCCGTCCGGGAACGAGTAATTACTCGACGACGACCGGGATCTTGCCGATCTTCGAGCGCCATTCCTTCGGGCCGGTCTGGTGCACCGAGGTACCCGCGCTGTCGACAGCGACGGTCACCGGCATGTCCTGCACCTCGAACTCGTAGATCGCTTCCATGCCCAGGTCTTCGAAGGCCAGCACGCGCGACGCCTTGATCGCCTTCGACACCAGGTAAGCCGCGCCACCTACGGCCATCAGGTACACGGCCTTGTTGTCGCGGATCGCGTCGATCGCCGTGGGGCCACGCTCGCTCTTACCCACCATGCCGAGCAGACCGGTGGTTTCGAGCATCTGGCGCGTGAACTTGTCCATGCGCGTCGCGGTGGTCGGGCCAGCCGGGCCGACCACTTCGTCACGCACCGGATCCACCGGACCCACGTAGTAGATAAACCGATTGGTGAAATCGACCGGCAGCGTTTCGCCACGGTTGAGCATATCGATCATGCGCTTGTGCGCTGCATCGCGGCCGGTAAGCAGCTTGCCGTTGAGCAGGATCGTCTCACCCGGCTGCCAGCTGTTCACTTCCTCGCGGGTGATCGTGTCGAGGTTCACGCGGCGACCCTTCGACGAGTCGTACGTGAGCTTCGGCCAGTCTTCCAGCGACGGCGGCTCAAGCATGACGGGGCCCGAACCATCCATGACGAAGTGCGCGTGACGCGTCGCGGCGCAGTTCGGGATGATCGCCACGGGCAGGTTCGCCGCGTGGGTCGGGTAATCGCTGACCTTCACGTCGAGCACGGTGGTGAGGCCACCGAGACCCTGCGCACCGATGCCGAGCGCGTTGACCTTCTCGTACAGCTCCAGGCGCAGCTCTTCGGCACGGTTCGACGCGCCACGAGCCTGCAGCTCGGTGATGTCGATCGGCTCCATCAGCGATTCCTTCGCCAGGAGCATCGCCTTTTCAGCGGTACCACCAATGCCGATGCCGAGCATGCCCGGCGGGCACCAGCCCGCGCCCATGGTCGGCACGGTCTTCAGCACCCAATCCACGATGGAATCGGACGGGTTGAGCATGGCGAACTTCGACTTCGCCTCCGAACCACCGCCCTTTGCCGCCACGGTCACGTCGAGCTTATCGCCCGGCACGATCGAGACATTGATCACCGCCGGCGTGTTGTCGCGCGTGTTCATGCGCTTGCCCGCCGGATCGGCCAGCACCGAAGCGCGCAGCTTGTTGTCCGGGTGGTTGTAAGCGCGGCGGACACCTTCGTTCACCATGTCTTCGACGCTCATGGTGGCATCGTCCCAACGGACATTCATGCCGACCTTGAGGAAGACGGTGACGATGCCGGTGTCCTGGCAGATCGGGCGGTGACCCTCGGCGCACATGCGCGAGTTGATCAGGATCTGGGCGATCGCATCCTTCGCCGCCGGGCTCTCTTCACGCTCATAGGCGGCCGAGAGGTTCCGGATGTAGTCCACCGGGTGGTAGTACGAGATGTACTGGAGGGCGTCTGCGACGCTCTGGATGAGGTCGTCCTGCTTGATCGAGGTCATGGTGCTACCGCTGGCTCGTGAGGCTGGCAAAACACCAATTTTACCCCAGCTTGGCGGGTGTAAGGTGGCTGGGCTTTCCCCGGTCCAGATATCGGTACACCCCGCTCACGGAGTTCCCATGCGTTTCCGCTTCCGCACCGCCCTGTTCGCCCTGGCCTTCGTGGCCGCCGCCGTGGGCTTCGCCCGCCCGGCCGCCGCCGCCCAGACCGCCCCCGAGTTCGAGGGCATCGCCGCCTGGCAGAACTCCAAGCCCCTGAAAATGAGCCAGTTGCGCGGCAAGGTGGTGCTCATCGATTTCTGGGCGTACTCGTGCATTAACTGCCTGCGCACCCTGCCCCACGTCACCCGCTGGTACGACGAGTACAAGGACAAGGGCCTGGTCGTGATCGGCGTGCACTCGCCGGAGTTCCCGTTCGAGAAGCAGGAAGGCAACGTCCGCGACGCCATCAAGAAGTTCAACATCCATTACCCGGTGGCCCAGGACAACGACCTGGCCACGTGGGACGCCTGGGATAACCAGTACTGGCCGGCGGAATACCTGGTGGACCAGCGCGGCAACGTGATCGCCCACCACTTCGGCGAGGGCAATTACGCGGAGATGGAAAACGCCATCCGCACCCTGCTGGGCCTGCCGCGCCTGGCCGATGCCAAGGGCGAAATGGATAAGGACGCGCCCGACTTCACCCAGTTGGGTTCGCCGGAGATGTATTTCGGCAGCGACCGCAGCCAGAACAACGCCAGCCCCGAGGGCGCGCGCACGGGTACCCGTGATTTCACGGCGCCGAGCCGCCTGGAACTGAACCAGTTTGCCCTCGTGGGCCGCTGGGAGATCGCCCGGCAGAGCGCGAACCTGGTGACCCCGAACGGTGAGATCCGCCTGCATTTCAAGGCGAAGAAGGTGCACATGGTGGCCAGCGCCAACGATCCGGTGACCCTTGAGATCGCGGTGGATGGCAAGCCGCAGGCCCCGGTCACGGTCCAGGCCTCGCAGCTCTATACCCTGTTCGACGGTGATGGGTACAAAGATCACGTGCTGACGATCAAGATCCCCAAGGCCAATTTCCACGCCTTTACCTTCACCTTCGGGTAAGGCCTGCAAAGATATATCGCAGGAAGGCTTGAAAGAGTGTTTCTTAAGATATATCGTACGTTCACTACGTACGATATATCGGAGAAACCCATGCACTTCTGGCACCACGCCAAGCGCCACTTCCGCGAAGAAATGCACCAGCGCTTCCACGACCACTTCGCCGCCATGGGCCGCGGCGGCCGCTTTGGCGGCGGCGGTCCCTTTGGCTTTGACGACCGCGATGGCGGCGGCATGCGCGGCGGACGCGGCGGCCGTTTCGGAGGCGGCGGTGGCCGCATGTTCGGCACCGGCGACCTGCGCCTCCTGCTCCTGGCGCTCATCGAAGAACAGCCCCGCCACGGCTACGAGCTGATCCGCACCATCGAAGAGATGTTCGATGGCCAGTACAGCCCCAGCCCCGGCGCCATCTACCCCACCCTGACCATGCTCGAAGAGCTTGGCTACGCCCGGGTCGAGGCCGAAACCGGCGGCAAGAAGCTCTATGCGATCACCGACGAAGGCAAAGCCTTCCTCACCGAAAACCGCGACACCCTCGACGCGCTGACCGAGCGCCTGCAGGTCATGTCACGCCACATGCGCCGCATGACCGTCCCGGGCGGCGTGCGTGACGCCATGCACGTGCTCAAGCACCAGCTCATGAACCACCACAAGAGCTGGGACGAGGCTGAGACCAAGCGCGTCGCCGCCATCGTGGAAGCCGCCGCACGCCAGATCGCGGAGCGTCAGGGATGAGTGAAAAACACGCGATCCAACGCGTGCGCCATGACGTGCGCATGCGCATCCTCACTGTCACCCGCGTGCAGCAGCTCACCCCGCACATGGTGCGCATCACCGTGCACGGGCCCGAGCTGGCCGGCTTCCCCTCCGCCTCGCCCGACGACCACGTGAAGGTGTTCCTCCCCGCGACCGATGGTGGATTCAACCTGCCGCAGATGACGCCGGACGGCCCGGTGTATCCCGAAGGCAAGCCGCCCTCACCCGCGCGTGACTACACGCCACGCGCCTTCCGTGCGGATGCGCTCGAGCTGGATCTGGATTTCGTTATCCACGGCGATGGCCCCGCTTCCACCTGGGCGGAATCCGCGAAGGTCGGCGACAAGCTCGGCGTCGGCGGCCCACGTGGCTCGATGATCGTGCCGTCCGACTACGACCATTACGTGCTCGTCGGTGATGAAACCGCGCTGCCGGCCATCGGTCGGTGGCTCGAAGAGATGCCGAAACACACGAAGGTGACCGTGCTGGCGGAGATTGCGTCAGTGAAAGAGAAACAGGCTCTGGCACGTGAGGCGCGGTGGTTCATCCGCGGCGAATCGCCGTCGCTGGATTACGCGTTGGCGGCGCTGGCAATTCCGCCGGGCGATACGTTCTGGTGGGTGGCGACCGAGTCGAAGCGTGCGCGCGAGTTGCGTTCGCTATTGGTCGAGACACGCGGGATCGATAAGGACTGGGTCAAGGCCACGGGGTATTGGCAGGCTTGAGCGTGCTGCGCACGCATCACGTGCGAGCACGCTCCTACAGAAGCTTTTGCAGGAGCGTGCTTGCACGCGATGGGCGGTGCGGTCAGAAGTTCCAGCGCACGCCCAGGTTCACCGCATCGCTACGCGTGTGCGTCGCGCGGTCGGTGCTGTAGTACACGAAGGCGCTGGCGGCCGGGGTGAAGTCGAAGCTTGCGCCGACCGCGCCCTGCCAGTGGTTCTTCATCGGGCGCGAACCGTCGATCACGAAGCTATCCGTCGGCGCACCGGCGAAGCTGTTGTTCACCGAGACGTTGTCGTCCTTCGTGTTGTGCAGGTACCGGACCATCGCGATCGGGTGCAGCTTGGTGCCCGCGACGCCCAGATCCACATCACCCGACAAACGCAGGCCGGCGCCGTACTGCATGCTGGTCGCCGATGCCTTGCCCACCTTCAGGTCCGCATCGCCCGCGCCCTTCTCGGTGAAGCTGTCGTACTTCACCTTGCTGTAGTAAGCGCCGACGAACGGCTCGAGATGCAGGTCCTGGCCCATGTTGAAGCGGAAGCCCGTTTCGATGGCGCCATTGGTCGCCTTGCCATCGTAGTCGCCGCGCGCTTCAGGCGTGTACGAGCCCACCGCGATGCGACGGCGGCTGTCGGCATCGTGCCAGCCGTACGATGCCAGGCCCTGGATCCAGAACTGCTGGTCGTTGAAGTACAGCGCATGCAGGCCGATCGCCGCCTGGTCCACGTCGGTGTAGTCACCGCGGCTATGGACCTCGGTACGGGCGTTGGCGAGGTTGGCGTGCACACCGGCGCGGAAGTCCGGCGAGATATCCGTATCCGTACCGACGATGATGCCGTG
The DNA here is from genome assembly GCF_023078475.1 of Luteibacter aegosomaticola. Taxonomy (NCBI): domain Bacteria; kingdom Pseudomonadati; phylum Pseudomonadota; class Gammaproteobacteria; order Lysobacterales; family Rhodanobacteraceae; genus Luteibacter; species Luteibacter aegosomaticola. Next base: position 2,985,697 of record NZ_CP095741.1, read on the forward strand.
GATCCGGTAGTCCGCACGGGCTACGTTCGCGCTGCTCGAGAGATCGCTGCTCGAGGTATACGGCTCGGCGAACACCGCCGTGCCGCGCTCACCCGTGTCGCGATCCAGCTTCAGGCGATAGAACAGCGTGTCCTGGTACTGGCTCTGCCCGGTGAGTTCCGCCTGCGCCGCCGAGGCGTAGGTTTCGCCGGTGAGTGAGTTGAAGGCACTGAGCACCTGGTTTTCGTTCAGGCCGCGCACGTAGCCGAGCAACGTGGGCAGTGCGTTGTTGCCGGACAGCGATGCGTTCTGCAAAGCATTCGCCACGCTCGTCTCGTTGTTGGTAAGGCCGGGGAACTGGTTGAACGGAACACCTTCGCCACCCGGGCTCACCGGTCCGCCCGTGCCCGCCTGGGTGAGCCACAGGTAGACATTGTTGCCATCGGTCGTCACGCCTTCATCCATGAACGGCAAGCCGTGCTTGGTGATATTCGAGTAGCTGCCGCTCACGCCGCCCGTTGACTTGACGATCGGATACATCGTCGATGAGCCGTAGCTGCCGCTGCCGGTCGGGTGGGTCGACAGCGAACCACCTACCGTGGCCGGACCCGTGGAAACGATGCTGTCGCTCGTGCCCGACGGCGTCACCTGGATCACCGTGGTGGATCCCGTGCCGAGGTTCAGGCTGCCGGTGGTCAACACCGTACCCGGCGTACCCGAACCAGCGGCCGCACCCGTCGCACCCGGAACGCCGCTGGGAGCGATGGTGCCGTCACCCACGGTGACTGGGCCATTGATGGTGCCGCCGCCCACTACGCTGCCACCGCTGCCCACCGTGACCGGCCCGCCCAGGGTACCGTCGACCACGATATTGCCGCCGATGGTGCTGCCACCGCTGAACGTGACGCTGGTACCTGTACCGATGGAGAGCGTGCCACCCGTGGTGGTGAGGTTACCGATGCCGTTGTACACGCCGTTCGGCAGCGTGCCCTCGCCCGTGCCGGTGATGTTGAGCGTGGTGCCCGGCGTGCCGTTGACCGTCCCCGTGACACCCGGCAGGTTGCCGTACGAGACGTTGAGGTCACCGCCGCCGGTGTTCAGCGTACCGGCGACAGGGCCGGTGACGGTCACGTTGTTGCCGGTGCCGTCGAGGTTGGCCGTACCACCCGAACCCACCGACACACCGCCGGTGTAGTTGTTGGTCGCGTTGAGGATGCCCGCGTTCACGCTGAGGCCGCCGGTATAGCCTGCGAGCGAGCCACCCAGGGTGAGCGTGCCGGTGCCTTCCTTGTCGATGATGCCGGTGCCCGACAGTGCGCCGTTGAGCGTGAGGTCATTGGACCCGTCGACGGTCACGCCATTGGCCCCGACGCTGACGGTGTTCGGCAGGGTTACCGAGGTGCCAGCCTGCAGCGTGGCGTTGTTGATGGACAGATCGCCCGTGCCGAGCGCGCCGTTGCTACCCACCACCAGCGAGCCACCATCGACCGTGGTGCCACCGGTATAGGTGTTGTTGCCGTTGAGCGTGAGCACCTTCAGGTTGAGCTTGAACAAGCGCCCTGCGCCGCTGATCGTACCGTCGAGGGTCAGCGGATCATCGCCCGCGGTATTGAGATCGGCATTCAGCGCAATGTTGTTGGCGAGCGTGAGCGGGCCCACGCCGGAGAGCGAGGCCGCGCCGCCTACCGTCAACGTACCCGTGCCCAGTGCATCGTTGTTGCCGAGCACCAGTCCGCCGGCATTGAGCGTGACACCGCCGCTGAACAGGTTGGCTGCGCCGAGCGTCAGGTTCGACGCACCGTTCTTCACGAGGCCACCGGTGCCGGTGATGGTGCTGTTCACCGTGCCATCGGCCGTCCCTGCGAGGGTCAGCGTGTTGCCACCCAGCGCGACGGTGCTACCCGTGACACCGCTGAGCGCACCGATCGCCTGGTTGCCCGCGGCACTGATATCGAACGTACCCGTGCCGGCAAGATTCACCGTGCCGGTCGGCGCGAGACTGCCGCCCGCGCCGATGGCGAGCGTTCCCGCATTGATCGTGGTACCGCCGGTATAGGTATCGGCGCCGGTGAGCGTGAGCGTGGCCGCACCGTTCTTGGTGAGATTGCCTGCGCCCGTGATCGCGCCGCTGAGCGTGGCATCGTTGCTGCCGGCCACGGTCAGCCCGGCGTTGAGCACCACGTTGTTGGCGAGCTGCGCCGGGATGGACGTATCCAGCGTGGCGTTGCCACCGACCGTGAGCGTACCCGTGCCGAGCGCCGCGTTATTACCCGCGACCAGCGTGCCGGCATTGAGCGTGACGCCGCCACTGAAGGTATTCGCGCCACCGAGCACCTGCACGCCAGCACCGTTCTTCACCAGGCCGCCCGTGCCGCTGACAGCACCTTCGAAGTCAGCGTTGCCGACGCCATTGAGCACCAGCGAATTGGCGCCCAGCGTCACGGCCGAGCCAGCGACACCGGCGAGCGAACCGATCGCCGGGTTGCTGTTCGCGCCACTGATATCGAAGCCCGTGCCAGCGGCCGTCAGAGTCACCGCACCTGCAGGAGAGAGGCTGCCACCCGCGCCGAGGGCCAGGATGCCCGCGTCGATGAAAGTACCGCCGGTGTACGTGCTGGCTCCTGTCAGCGTCTCCGTGCCCGTGCCCACCTTGGTGAGGCTGCCGGTGCCGGCGATGGAGCCGCCAAACGTGCCATCGGTGGGCCCGCCCACGACGAGTGCATTGTTGCCGAGGTTCACGGTGCCATTGCCGATCAGCGTGCCGAACTGCTGCGTTCCGTTACCGGCCGAGAGATCGAACGTGGCGCCACTGGCGAGATTGACGATGCCGGTGGAAGCGAGGCTGGCACCGGCACCGAGCGCGAGCGTGCCCGCATTGATGTAGGTGCCACCGGTGTAAGTGTTGACGCCATTCAGGGTGAGCGTGGCCGCGCCATCCTTCGACAGGCTGCCCGTGCCACTGAGGTTGCCGTTGAGGGTCAGGTCGTTGCTGCCCAGTACATCGAGCCCGGCGTTCAGCACAATGTTATTGGCGAGCGTCACCGCGGTATTCGTGTCGAGCGTCGAGGCGCCACCGACGGTGAGCGTGCCCGTACCCAGCGCCGCGTTGTTACCAAGCACCAGGCCACCATCGTTCAGCGTGACGCCACCGGTGAAGGTGTTCGCACCGTTGAGGGTCTGCGTGCCGGCGCCATCCTTGATGAGGCCACCACTGCCCGTGATCACGCCGTCGTACGTGCTGTTGCTCGCACCGCCGAGCGTGAGCGAGTTACCGCCCAGGGTCACGTTGCTGCCCGCCGTGCCGCCCAGCGACCCGATCGACTGGCTGCCGCCGGAAGAGATATCGAACGTGCCCCCCGCATTGACGTTCACCGCGCCAGTGGAAGCGAGGCTGCCGCCCGCACCGATCGCCAGCGTGCCGCCATTGACGGTGGTGCCACCGGTATAGGTGTTCGCATTGGTCAGCGTGAGCGTGGCCGCGCCGTTCTTGGTGAGGCTACCGGCGCCCGACATCACGCCACCCAGCGTCAGCGCGTTGCTTCCGGCGAAAGTCAGGCCGGCATTGAGCAGGATGTCGTTATCAATCGTTGTCTGCGTGGACGCATCCAGCGTGCCTGCGCCCGCCACGGTCAGCGCACCGGTGCCGAGCGCGCCGCTGTTCCCGACGGCCAGCGTGCCCTGGTTGAGCGTGACGCCGCCGGAGAACGTGTTCGCACCGTTCAGTGTCAGCGTGCTCGCGCCATCCTTCACCAGGCCACCCGACCCGGTGATGGTGCTCGCGACGGTGCCGTTCGCATTGCCGTTGATGGTGAGCGTATTCCCGCCCAGCGAAACGATGCTGCCGGCCACGCCGTTGAGCGAACCCACCGCCTGGTTGCCCGCCGCCGTGATATCGAAAGCGGCGCCCGGCGCGGCGATCGTCACGGCACCCTGCGGCGAGAGGCTGCCGCCCGCGCCGATCGCGAGCGTGCCCGCGTTGATGAAGGTGCCACCCGTGTAAGTGTTGGTACCGGTGAGCGTCTCCGTGCCGGTGCCGAGCTTGGTCAGGCTGCCCGTACCCGCGATGGAGCCGCTAAAGGTGCCGTCCGCCGCTCCGCCGACGTTGAGGTTGTTGCCACCGACATTGACCATGCCGGCACCGACGAGCGTGCCGAAAGTCTGCGTGCCGTTGCCGGCTGAAAGATCGAACAGCGCACCATCGGCGAGGTAGACGACGCCATTGGCATACAGGCTGGCGTTGGCCCCCAGGGCGAGCGTGCCGGCGTTGATCTGCGTACCGCCCGTATAGGTATTCGCGCCATTCAACGTGAGCAGCGAGGTACCGTTCTTCACGAGGCTGCCGGCACCGGAGAGGTTGCCATTGAGGGTCAGGTTATTCGTGCCCGGCACGGTCAGGCCGGCGTTGAGCACAATGTTGTTGCCGAGCGTCACCGGACTGGTGCTATCCAGCGAACCGGCACCGGCGACGGTCAGCGTACCCGTGCCCAGCGCGCTGTTGTTGCCGACGAGCAGGCCGCCGTTGTTGAGCGTGATGCCGCCCGTGAAGGTGTTGGCGCCGCCCAGCTCTTCGATGCCCGCGCCATTCTTCACCAGGCCGCCCGCGCCCGCGATCACACCGTCGAAGGCGTGGTTGGCTGCGTTACCAAAGATGAGTGTCTCGCTGCCGAGGTTGAGGTTGGTCCCTGCGACGCCGGACAGCGAACCCACCGTCTGGTTCGCACCGCTGCCCGAGATATCGAAGCCCGCGCCTGCGGTGGTGAGGTTCACATCGGTGCCGGACGCGAGGCTTCCGCCTGCGCCGAGGGCCAGCGTGCCCGCGTTGATCGTCGTGCCGCCGGTATAGGTGTTGGTGCCACTCAGCACTTCGGTGCCGGTGCCGTTCTTCACCAGCCCGCCGGTGCCGCCGATCGTTCCGCCGAACGTGCCGTTCCCGTTGCCATTACCCAGGGTAAGCGTGTTGGAACCCAGCGAGACCGCGCTGCCCGCCGCGCCATTGAGTGCGCCGATGGCAGGCGCACTGGTGGCACTCACGTCAAACACGGTACCCGGCGTGGCGAGGTTCACCGCACCCGTGGCGGCCAGGCTGCCGCCCGCGCCAAGGGCGAGCGTGCCGGCGTTGATCGTCGTGCCGCCGGTGAAGGTGCTGGCGCCCGTAAGCGTCTGCGTACCGGCGCCCTGCTTCACCAGGCCGCCGGTGCCACCGATGGAACCCCCGAAGGTGCCGTTGGCCCCACCGCCCAGCGCGAGGCTGTTCGCACCGAGCGCGACGTTGCCGCTACCCGTCAGCGTGCCGACCGTCTGCGTGCCGGTGCCACCGGAAACATCCAGCGTGGCGTTGCTTGCCAGGTTCACCGTGCCGCTCGATGCCAGGCTCGCACCGGCGCCAAGCGCCAGCGTACCGGCGTTGATGTTGGTGCCACCGGTATACGAATTGGCACCCGTCAAGGTCAGCGTGGCCGACCCGTTCTTGGTCAGGCTGCCGTTGCCGCTGATCACGCCACCGAGGGTAAGCGCGTTGTTGCCGAGCACGGTCAGGCCGGCGTTGAGCACCACGTTATTCGCGAGCGCCACGGGGCCGTTGCTATCGAGCGTGGCCGCACCGCCGACGGTAAGCGCGCCCGTACCGAGGGCGCTGTTGTTGCCCACGACCAGGCCGCCGGCATTCAGCACGGTACCACCACTGAAGGTGCTTGCGCCGCCGAGCGTCTCCACACCCGCACCGACCTTGACGATGCCCGCGGTGCCGGTGATGGCGCCGTTGTACGTGTGGTCCGTCGCGTTGCCGAAGGTCAGCGTCTGTCCACCCAGGCCTACCGTCGTTCCGGCCACGCCGCTCAACGAACCGATCGTCTGGTTCGCGCCGCTGGCGGAAATATCGAACGCCGCACCGGCCGTCGTGAGGTTCACATCGCCCGTGGCGGCGAGCTTGCCACCGGCGCCAAGCGCCAGCGTGCCCGCATTGATCGTGGTGCCGCCGGTGTAGGTGTTCGTGCCGGTGAGCGTGACCGTCGCGGCACCATCCTTCACCAGCGCGCCGGCGCCGGAGATCGTGCCACCGAGCGTCATGGCATTGCTGCCCGCGAGGTCGAGCGCCGCGCCGGATGCCACGGCGATGGCATTACCCACCGTCACGGGCGCATTCGAATCGAGCGACGCCGAGCCGCCGACCGTCAGCGTGCCCCCACCCAGCGCGTTGTTGTTGCCGAGCACCAGGCCACCGGCGTTGAGCGTGACACCACCGCTAAACGTATTCGCGCCACCCAGCGTCTGGATGCCTAGGCCGTTCTTCACCAGCCCGCCGCTGCCGCCGATCACACCGTTGTAGGTGCCATTGGCGACACCGCCGAGGGTGAGCGTATTGGCGCCGAGGGTCACGGTGCTGCCCGTGACACCGTTCAGCACGCCGATGGTCTGGTTGCCACCGCCGCTGATGTCGAAGCCCGTGCCCGCCGCCGTGAGGTTCACCCCGCCAGTGGCGGCGAGGCTGCCGCCGGTACCGAGTGCCAGCGTGCCCGCGTTGATCAGCGTGCCGCCCGTGAAGGTATTGGCGCCCGTGAGCGTTTCCTTGCCCGCGCCCTGCTTGATCAGGCCGCCCGTTCCCGCGATCGCTCCGCTGAACGTGCCGTCGGTCGGGCCACCGAGGGTGACGGTGTTCGCGCCGAGGTTGATGGTGCCGCCGCCCACCAGCGTGCCGAAGCTCTGCGTACCGTTACCGGCCGAGAGATCGAGCGTGGTGCCGGTGACGAGGTTGAGGATGCCGCTGGACGCGAGGCTGGCATTCGCACCGAGTGCCAGCGTACCTGCGTTGACGGTGGTGCCACCGGTATACGTATTCGCACCGTTCAAGGTGAGCACGGACGAACCGTTCTTGATCAGTCCACCCGTACCACTCAGCACGCCGTTCAAGGTGAGCGCATTGGAGCCAAGCACCGTGAGCCCGGAGTTCAGCGCGATGTTATTGGCCAGGGTGACGGGGCCATTGCTATCCAGTGTGGTAGCGCCCGCCACCGTGAGCGTGCCCGTACCCAGTGCGCTGTTGTTGCCGACGATCAGCCCGCCCGCGTTGAGCGAGGTGCCGCCACTGAAGGTGCTGGCACCGTTGAGTGTCTCTACGCCGGAACCGACCTTCACGATGCCGCCGGTGCCGGTGAAGATGCCGCTATACGTCTGGTTGGTCGCATTACCGAACGTCAGGACCTGGCTACCAAGGCTTACCGTGGTACCGGCAACACCGCTGAGCGAGCCGATGGTCTGGTTCCCGCCACTGCCCGAAATATCGAACGAGGCGCCCGCATTGGCGAGGTTCACGTCGCTCGTGTTGGCGAGGCTCGCGCCCGCGCCGAGGGCGAGCGTTCCGCCTGCGATCGTCGTGCCGCCGGAGTAGGTATTGGCGGCGCCCAGCGTCAGCGTGGCGTTGCCGCTCTTGGTAAGGCCACCCGTGCCCGAGACGACACCGCCAAGCGTGAGCGCGTTGCTGCCGAGCACGTTGAGATTGGCACCCGCGGCAAGGGCCACGTTATTGGTCGTGTTCACCGCCGCAGCACTGTCGAGCGTGGCGCTGGCACCGACATTGAGTGAGCCGGTACCCAACGCACCACCGTTGCCGAGGACCAGGCCACCGGCATTGAGGTTCACGCCACCACTGAAGGTATTTGCGCCACCGAGCGTGAGCACCGACCCGCCGTTCTTGGTGAGGCCGCCCGTACCCGACACGACGCCACCCAATGCCACGTTCGTGCTACCGAGCAGGTTGAGCCCCGCGCCGAGATTCACGTTGTTCGCGAGGTTGACGGCTGCCGTGCTGTCGAGCGTCGAAGCGCCGCTGACATTCAGCGCACCGGTACCCAGCGCATTGCTGTTGTTGATCACGAGGCCGCCGCCGCTGACGTTCAAGCCACCGCTGAACGTGTTCACGCCATTGAGCGTGAGCAGGCCCGTGCCCGTCTTCGTGAGCGCGCCCGTGCCCGCGACCACGCCGCCGAGCGTCGTGGCAGTGTTGCCGGGCAGCGTAAGGACCGCGCCCGTACCGAGGTTCACGGCATTGGTGAGGTTGAGTGCGCCGGTCGAACCCAGCGTGGCGCTACCGCCGACATTCAGCGCACCCGTGCCCAGGGCACCCGGATTGTTCAACTGCAGTGTGCCTGCGTTGAGGTTCACGCCACCGGTGAAGGTGTTCGCGCCACCCAGCGTCAACGTGGTGCCCGCGCCATTCTTCGTAAGGCTGCCCGCACCCGAAATGACGCCACCAAGGGTCGTGTTGAATGAACCAGGCAGTGTCAGGCCAGCGCCCAGGTTGACGTTATTGGTGATCGTGTAGGCACCAGAGGTGTCGAGCGTACTTGCACCACTCACGGTGAGCGAGCCGGTACCGAGCGCCCCGGCATTTCCAAGGATGAGCCCACCAGCGCCAAGCGTGACACCACCCGTGAAGGTGTTCGCGCCGCCGAGCGTCTGCACACCGGCGCCCGTCTTCACCAGGCCGCCTGAGCCGGAGATGACGCCGTCCATCGTGCGGCTCACGCCGTCACTGCCGAACGTCAGCGTGTTCGCGCCGAGCGCCACGGTCGTGCCGGTGACACCGGCAAGGCCGCCGATCACCTGGTTGCCTGCGGCGGAGATATCAAAACCCGCGCCCGCCGTGGTGAGGTTAACGAGCCCCGAGGCCGCCAGGCGGCCGCCCACGCCGAGCGCGACGGTGCCTGCGTTGATCGTGAGGCCACCGGTGAAGGTGTTGGCCCCGCCAAGGGTGAGCGTGGATGCGCCGTTCTTCTGCAAGCCACCCGTACCCGCGATCACGCCATTGAAGGTCAGGGGTTGTCCGCCGAGCACATTGAGCGAAGCACCACCTGCAAGGTTGACGGCGTTGGCCAGCGCGATCCCGCCCACCGACGCATCGATGGTGGTATTCGCATTGACGTTCAGCGCGCCCGTACCCAGGGCCGCGTTGGTGCCGACCACGAGGCCGCCGCCCAGCGTCGTCGTGCCGCCGCTGTACGTATTCGCGCCATTGAGGGTGAGCAGCGATGCGCCACTCTTCACCAGGCTGCCGGTGCCACTGATGACGCCGGTGCCGAAGACCAACGGCTGGCCGCCGAGCAGATTCAGGCTGCTGCCCGCGCCGAGGACGACGTTGTTGCTGAGGGTCAGGGCCGTGTTGGTATCGAGGCTGACCGCACCACCGACGGACAACGCACCGGTACCGAGCGCGTTGGCGTTACCCAACACGAGGCCGCCCGCGTTGAGCGCGACGCCGCCGGTGAGGGTCGAGTTGTTGCCATTAAGCGTGAGGATGCCCGACCCCACCTTGACCAGGCCACCGGACCCCGACAGCGTGCCCGAGTAGGTCGTGCTCGAGTTGAGGCCGCCCAGGGTGAGCGTCTTGGAACCGAGGGTCACTGAGCCACCGCCACCCGCCAGGGAACCGATCGTCTGGTTGGTGGCCGCCGAAAGATCCACGGTGGTGCCCGCGCTGAGGTTCAGCGCTGTGCTCGCGGCCAGTGAGCCACCCGCCCCCAGCGCAACCCCACCACCGGTGACGTTGAACGCGCCGGTCAACGCGTAGGCGCCTCCGAGGGTCAGCGTGCCTGCACCGCCCTTGGTCAGGTTACCCGCGCCGGACAGCGTGCCATTCAGGGCCAGCGCCTGGCTACCGAGCAGGTTCAGCGTGGCACTGGGGTTAACGATGATGTTGTTGATGAGGTTGAAGTTCGCCGCGGAGGTATCCAGCGATGCCGTCCCGCCGACCGTCAGCGTGCCAGTACCCAGGCCACCGGCGTTCGTGAGCAGCAGGCCGCCCGCGTTGAGGTTCACCCCACCTGTGAACAGGTTGGCGCCACCAAGCGTGACTACCGCTGTGTTGCTGACATTGAGGCTACCCGCGCCGCTGACGACTCCGTTGAGCGCAAAGGCATTGCCGCCGCCGAGCGTCAACGACTTGCCCGTGTTCAGCGTGACACCAGCGGTGAGCGCGAGACCACCCGATGCCGCAGCGATGGTGCCGCCATTCGCGATCAGCGAGCCACCGAAGTTGTTCGCCCCGGCGAAATTGACCAGGCCGTCGTTGATGGTCGTATCCGTACTGGCGACGGCATTGAACAGGTTCCAGGTACCGCTGTTGACGGTCAGGTGCTGGAAGTGGAGGTACTGCGCGCCGTCGATATTCGTGATGGCACCCGTCGTACCCGAGCCGGGCCCTGTCGCCAGGTTCTGCAGCACAAGATAATTGTTGGCGCCTAGGCCACCATCGACCGTACCCGCACCCGCCAGGTTCACGCTGATGCTGGCGATACCGAGATTGACGCCCGTGCCCTCGTTCAGGACGCTGGAGCCCGACACCGCCGTGAACGTATTACCGGTGGCCGTATCACCCATGTACACGCTGCCGCTGATGCTGCCCGCGTTGATGAAGGTGTTACCGTGATTGGCGGTCGCCGACGCGGCAAAGCCGATACGGCCACGGATCGAGCCGGTATTGGTGAAGTTGGTCTGCGCGCCACCGTACGAAAGAATGGCGGTGGTGTCCGAAAGGGTCAGCGCGCCCAGCCCCAGCGCCGTCATGTCGATGGTGCCGTTGTTCACGATGGTGGTGGTGCCGGTGGCACCGTTCTGGACCTTGATGGCCTGGCCCGTCACCCCGCCGAGCAGGTTACCGAGATTGAACTGGCCCTTGATGATGCCGATGTTCTGGTTGGTGATGCTTACCGTGTTCGACGACGCGTTGCCCGCGACGATGCCGCCCGACGAGAAGGCCAGCGCGCCCAGCAACGACGGGTCGATCGTGCCTGAGTTCGACACGGTAACGCCGTTACCGCCGAGCGTCAGCAACGGCCCACCCGATAGCAGGGGCGCCGTAACCTGCGCGGTACTATCAATCGTGACCACGACGTTATTGGTCGAGCTGAAGTCGTAGTTGGTGGCGGATACGCCCGAGCAAGTGACGGCGGGTGATACCAGTGTGCAGGTAGCTATTGCGGTGCCAGGCAGGATCGGTGCGGCGAGTAGGGCGGCCAGTGCGAGGTAGATCCCCTTGTGGCGTGGAAGACGACGTACGTGCGCTGCGCGCTGGCTCATTGGATTCACCCCTGCCATGTCCATGGTGGTTTGGGGGGCAGCTTAGGCAGCGGTAGCACGACACCGGTGCACGAAAGAGGCATTGCTATGCGCCAATAAGGCAAGCTTTTGCATGCGCCGTCCTCACACGGCACATACGTTGCTTAATCGTGGGGTGCCGCGAACACATAACCTTGGCGCTTATCGCGTTACCAAGGGCGCAGATGCACTAATACGGAGAGGGACAATGCGGCGAGGCAGGAAAATCCTGGCGTGGGTACTCGGCATCCTTGTGCTGCTGATCGTCGCCGTGATCCTCTTCATCGCGTTCTTCGACTGGAACCGGCTGAAGCCGACCATCAATGAAAAGGTCACGGAGGCGATCGGCCGTCCCTTCGCGATCCAGGGCGACATCAGTGCGCACTGGGCGCGCGAGCCCGGCCAGGGCGGACTGGTGAGCTTGATCCCCTGGCCGCATTTCACGGCCCGCGACATCGTGGTGACTAATCCGAGCTGGGCGAAGAACAACCGCTTCGCGCATCTGGATTCGATCGACTTCCGCCTGGCGCCCTTCCCGCTCATCGCCCACCGCATCGTGGTGCCCGAGATCCGCCTCGGCCAGCCGGCGATCGCATTGGAGCGGCAGAAGGACGGCACGAACACCTGGACCTTCAAGCTGCCCGAGAGCAGCGGGCCCTCGGAATGGCAGCTGGAACTCAATGCCATCGCGTTCGACAAGGGCCACATCGATTTCAACGACGCGCAGATGCAGATCAACATGGGCATCGACGTCACCCCGCTCGGCAAGGGCATCCCGTTCGACGAGATCATGGCGCAGCAGGAGAAGGATTCCCGCGCGCAGGCCAGCAAGACCACGGGCGCCACGACAAAGCAGATGGCGAAGAGCAAGGCCGACGAGAACGACCGCCAGGATGCGACCAAGACGAAGCAGGTCTACTACTTCGCATGGGATGCCAAGGGTACCTATAAGAAGTCCACCGTCGCGGCCAAGGCCCGCACGGGCGGCGTGCTTGCCCTGCGTGACGCCAACCAGCCCTTCCCCGTCCAGGCCGATGCCCGCTTCGGTGACACCCACATCGCTTTTGTCGGCACCCTGACCGACCCGATCAACCTGGGCGCCCTGGATATCCGCCTGTGGTTCTCGGGCACCACCATGTCGCACCTGTACGACCTGACGGGCGTGACGCTCCCGGATACGCCGCCGTTCGCGACCGAGGGCCACCTCAAGGCGAACCTGAAGAAGAACGCCAGCACCTTCGTGTATGAGAACTTCACCGGCAAGGTGGGTGGTAGCGACTTGGGTGGCACCCTCACCTTCAACACGGGCGGCGCGCGGCCCAGCCTCACCGGTAACCTGAAGTCGAACCAGCTGCTCTTCAGCGACCTAGCCCCCCTGGTGGGCGGCGGCTCCGATGCGGAGAAGGCCGAGCGCGGCGACGTGAAGAAGCAACCCGACGGAAAGGTCCTGCCGGTGGAACCGTTCAAGACCGATCGCTGGAATGCGATGGATGCCGACGTGCATTTCGTCGGCGCGAAGATCGTGCACGGCGAACGCCTGCCGATCAGCAACGTGGAAACGCACCTGGTCATGAAGGATGCGGTGCTCACGCTGGATCCGCTGAAGTTTGGCGTGGCCGGCGGCACCGTCGGCAGCAACATCCGCCTGGACGGTTCGGCTGAGCCGCTGAAGGGCCGGCTCAACCTCGGTGCACGCCACCTCAAGCTGAAGGAACTCTTCCCCACGTTCGCGCCGATGCAGACGAGCTTCGGCGAGATGAATGGTGATGCGTCGTTTACGGCGGTCGGTAATTCACCTGCCGCGCTGCTTGGCAGTTCCAACGGCGAGCTGAAGCTATTGATCAATGATGGTGCGGTGAGTTCGTCGCTGCTCGAGCTGGCGGGCCTCAATGTCGGCAGCTACGTCGTCGGTAGGTTCTTCGGCGACGATGTGGTGAAGATCAACTGTATGGCGGCGGACCTTGTTTCGACCAACGGCGTCATGGAATCGAAGGTGTTTGCGCTGGATACCGAGAAGGCGCTGATCAACGTCAATGGCGACATCAACTTCAAGGACGAGAAGCTCAACCTGGATATCGTGCCGCATACGAAGGGCTTCCGTATCTTCTCGCTGCGTTCGCCGCTGTACGTGCATGGCACGTTCGCCAACCCGTCGCCGGGCGTGCATGCGGGCCCGCTGATCCTGCGTGGCGGTGGCGCGGTGGCGTTGTTCTTCGCTGCACCAGTGGCCGCGCTTGCACCGCTGATGGTGCCGGAGAGCGGCAAGGCCAACGCCGTGACCTGCCAGCCCCTGCTTGATGATCTGAAGAGCGCCCCGCCAAAAGCCCCGCCGCCCGGGAAGACCAACGCGAAGTAAGCGAGAGGGCTCGCCTTAGCCTTCGCGTCGGCGCTCTGAGGCACTGAAGGTTCATGAGGTCGAGCAGGCTGTCGTAGGAGCCCACCCTGTGGGCGACGCCGTTCGCGACAACGCCCGGGGTCTTTAACGCCCGGCTAGAGCATCGCGCGCAGCCGCGCGATGGGTAGTGCCATACCGCCAACGGTCCTGTGCGTCGTGGCGAAAGATGTCGCCCACAGGGTGGGCTCCTACGGCCGCGTTCTAGCGTTGGCAGCGGTGCCGCGGGGCCGGAGGCGAGCCGGCTCGCCCGGTGGAAGCCGACGCAAAGGCCCGGCTCGGGTAAAGTGCGCGCATGTCGCCGACCCGCAAAGCCCTCTATCAGATCCATTTCTGTGTCCTGCTGTGGGGCTTCACCGCCATCCTCGGCAAGTTGATCACCCTGCCCGCCCTGCCCCTGGTCTGGTGGCGCATGCTGCTTGTCTCCGCGGCGCTGCTCTGCGTACCGCGCGTGTGGCGGGGCTTGCGGGCCATGCCACCGCGACTGCTACTGATCTACGCCGGGATCGGCGTGGTCGTGGCGCTGCACTGGCTGACCTTCTACGGCGCGATCAAGCTGGCGAACGCCTCGGTGGCTGCGACGTGCATCGCGATGTGCCCGGCCTTCCTGTCGGTGGTCGAGCCCTGGATCGCGAAGCGCCCGTTTGAGGCGCGCGAGCTGCTCCTCGGCGCGGCCGTGGTGCCCGGCGTGGCGCTGGTCGCGGGTGGGTTGCCGGGGGATATGCGGCTTGGCCTGGCGATCGGCGTACTCTCGGCGTTGTTCGTGGCCTTCTTTGGGGCGCTGAACAAGCGTTACATCGAGCATGCGGATTCGTTGACCGTGACCTGCGTGGAACTGGGCGCGGGCACGCTGTTTCTTACGCTGGTGGCGCCACTCATGCCGGGGGCCGCGTTCGTCGTGCCGGATGCGCACGATGCCGTGCTGATGGTGGTGCTCGCCTTCGGTTGCACCCTGCTGCCATTCGCGCTGGCCTTGTCGGCGTTGCGCCACCTCTCGGCGTTCGCCACGCAGATGGTGACGAACCTTGAGCCTGTGTACGCGATCGTGCTGGCCATTCCGTTGCTCGGTGAGCAGCGTGAGTTGGGCTGGGCGTTTTATCTGGGTGTCGCGGTGATCCTGGGCGCGGTGTTTGCGCATCCGTTCCTGCATAAGGGCGAGCCAGCCGCCCCCTCGGATATTGTCGTGCCTTGAATCGCGCGCAAGCGCGCTCCTACAAGAGCAATGCGAACGAGCGATACGACCACGCGGCCCTGTAGGAGCGCGCTTGCGCGCGATTCACGGTGCGATGAGACGGCCGCTTGCGATTACGCCCGGCCGCGGGCTTTCATGGTGCGGGCGCGGCGGGCGCGCTGGGCAGCGGAGCGGCCCGACGCTTTTTTTCGGGGTGACGAACGCTTGGCCTGCGGACGCGGGCGGGAAGGCATGGCGGGAATCTCCGGGGGAACGACTGCCGGGAAGGCCGACTGTGCGGCCCTCCCGGTGAAAAACCCGCTAAGGGGATGTCAGATCAGCTTGATCTCGCGCAGGCGTTCCTGCAGATACTCATGCGCCGTGATCGGCTCCGGGTAACGCTTGGGGTTGTCCGGGGTGATGCACGAGGGCAGCACGTCCAGGACCACATCCGGATTCGGGTGCAGGAAGAACGGCACCGAGTAGCGCGGCTTGCGGGCGGCGTCGCCGGCCGGGTTGGTCACGCGGTGCGTCGTGGACGGGTACACGTGGTTGGTCAGGCGCTGCAGCATATCGCCGATGTTCACGACGATGGCATCGCCTTCGCTGGTGATCGGCAGCCATTCGCCTTCGCTGAACACCTCGAGGCCCGCCGTGCTGGCACCGACCAGCAAGGTGATGAAGTTGATGTCTTCATGGGCGCCGGCGCGCACGTTCGGCACGTCGGTCTGGGTGATCGGCGGGTAGTGGATCGGGCGCAAGATCGAGTTGCCGCTGTTCACCTTGTCGTCGAAGAAGTGCTCCGGCAGGTTGATGTGCAGCGCCAGGGCGCGCAGCACGCGCGAACCCAGGTTATCCAGCGCCTCGTACAGGCCGTAGCCGGTCTTGTGGAAGGTCGGCACTTCGGCCGGCCACACGTTGGGCGGCATCACGTCGGCGTACTTCGAATCACGCGGGATCTCGCGGCCGACGTGCCAGAACTCCTTGAGATCGGCGAACTTCGAATCCTTGGCGGTCTCGACCTTGAACGGGGTGTAGCCGCGCGCACCGCCACCGCCGGGGATGTGGTACTTGCGCTTCACGTCGTCCGGCAGGGCGAAGAAGGCCTGGAAGGCCTCGTAGGCGGCGTCGATCTCTTCCTTGGGGATGCCGTGGCCGCTGATGCAGCAGAAACCGAATTCGCGGTAGGCGGCGCCGAGTTCGGCAACGAACGCGTCGCGGTCCGTCTCATAACGGCGGATATCGAGGGTGGGGACCTTCTTCATCGGTGTGACCTGCTTTCGGGCATGAAAAAGCCGGCGCGGGGTGACCGCGCCGGCCGGAGGCGTGATTTGGGCTCAGGCGACTGCCTGGGCTGCTGATTTTACGGCGTCTGCCAGCTGTCCCGCCAGCCGTTCGACTTCGGCGGCGTCAGCGGCTTCGATCGTCACGCGAACCAGGGGTTCGGTGCCCGAAGCACGCAGGACCACGCGGCCCCTGCCCTCCAGCGCCGCTTCCACCTCGGCCAGGGCCTGCTTCACCGTGTCAGAACCCAGTGCAGCCTTGGCGCCTTCGACGCGGACGTTGACCATCGTCTGCGGCAATTTGACCAGCCCGGCGCGGGCCTCGGCGAAGGTTTCGCCCGTTTCGGTCAGCGCCTCGAGCAGGGCCAGCGCGGCGACAATGCCGTCGCCGGTGGTGAAACGGTCAAGGCACAGGACATGGCCTGAGGTCTCGCCGCCGAGCACGCCGCCATGCTCCTTCAATTGCTGCAGCACGTAGCGGTCGCCCACGTTGGCGCGGATGAACGGGATATCCATCTGCTTCAGGGCGCGCTGCAGGCCGTAGTTGCTCATGAGCGTACCGACCACCGGGCCCGGTAGCGCAGCCTTCCGCTTCCAGTGGCGGGCCATGACATAGAGCATGTCGTCGCCATCGGTGACGGTGCCGTCCTTATCGACGATGCGGACGCGGTCACCGTCGCCATCGAAGGCGATGCCAAGATCGGCATGCTGTGCCACCACCGCCTCTGCCAGCTTCTCGGGCGAGGTCGAACCGACACCGCGGTTGATATTCAGGCCATCGGGCTCGGCGCCGATCGTCGTGACCTCCGCGCCGAGGTCGCTGAATACCTTCGGCGCGACCTGGTAGGTGGCGCCATTGGCGCAATCGAGCACGATGCGCATGCCGTTGAGCGAGAACTCGTCGGAAACCGTGGATTTGCAGAACTCGGCGTAGCGGGTCACCGCATCGTCGACGCGCTTGGCCTTGCCCAGCGACTCGGACGGCACGGTGGCGAAATCAGCGTCGAGTTCCGCCTCGATCTCGGCTTCCAGCTCGTCATCGAGCTTCTCGCCCTGGCCGGAGAAGAACTTGATGCCGTTGTCCTGGTGCGGGTTGTGCGAGGCGCTGATGACGATGCCGGCATCGGCGCGCAGGGAACGGGTAAGGTAGGCCACGCCCGGGGTAGGCATGGGACCCAGCATGCGCACGTCGGCGCCCGAGGCGACCAGGCCGGCTTCGAGGGCGGCTTCGAACATGTACCCGGAAACGCGGGTGTCCTTGCCGATAACGACTACGACCTTGCGCGAGTGGTCGCGGCGGTCGGGACCGGTGCCCGACGGGCGCTTGTCGGCGGCGCGGCGGCGCGCCAGCACGGCACCGGCGGCGCGGCCCAGGCGGAGGATGAAGTCGGCACTGATCGGGTAGGACCCAACCTGGCCGCGGATACCGTCGGTTCCGAAGTATTTACGTTCGCTCATGGGGCTAACTCCTTCCTGGGACGGGGATCATACCCCCGCCGGGGCCCGCGGAAACCCTCGCCGAACGATGTAGGAGCCCACCCTGTGGGCGACATCTTTCGCGGGACCGCCACAGGGCCTGTGGCCATGCGGCGAAAGGCGTCGCCCACAGGGTGGGCTCCTACGGGCGTCAATCGTCGCCGGGCCAGCGGGGCATGGCGGGTTTATTCGTCGTCGGGCCAGCGGGGCATGGCGGGCTTGTCTACGCGGGGCGCGGTGTCGCCGGCCTTCACGGCGTCCCAGACCTTCAGCGCATCGACCGTGGGGGCGACGTCGTGGACACGGACGATGACCGCCCCGCGCTGGGCGGCGATCAGCGCCGCGGCGACGGAACCCGCCGCGCGGGCGGCCGGCTCGGCGTGGCCGGTGAGCTGGCCGATCATGCTCTTGCGCGAGAGCCCGATGAACACGCCCGCGCCCAGTTCGGCGAACCGCGCGGTGGCACGGAGCAGCGCCAGGTTGTGTTCCAGGTTCTTGCCGAAGCCGAAACCCGGGTCGACCAGGACGCGCTTGCGATCGATGCCAGCCAGCTCGCAGGCAAACAGGCGATCAGTGAGGAAGCGATGCACTTCGCCGACGACGTCGTCGTACTGCGGATCATCCTGCATGCCGCGCGGCTCGCCCTGCATATGCATGAGGCACACCGGCACGCGCAGGTCGGCCGCGGCATCGAGCGCGCCTTCACGGCGCAGCGCGAATACATCATTAATGAGACCCGCACCCGCGCCGACGGCGGCGCGCATCACCTCGGGCTTCGAGGTGTCGATGGAAATGGGTAGCGTGGTCGCCGCGGCGAGGCGCTCGATCAGCGGGACGACGCGGCGGATTTCTTCCTCGGCGGACACATCGTCGGCGCCAGGGCGCGTGGATTCACCGCCGATATCGAACAGGTCGGCACCCTCTTCCGCCAGGCGCATGGCGTGTGCGTAGGCCGCTTCCAGCGTGTCGTGCTTGCCGCCATCGGAGAAAGAATCCGGCGTGACATTGACGATGCCCGCGACGCGGGGGCGGTCGAGCACCAGCGCGCGGCCGTTGCAATCGAGCGAGGTGGCGAAGAGATTGGCGACCATGGCCTTAGCCCTGCGGCTTGCCGCCGATGGGGCCCATGAAGCCGCGGTAGTAACGCAGCTCCTCGATCGAATCGCGGATATCGGACAGCGCGGTGTGCGCGGAATCCTTCGAGAAACCCTTCGCGATTTCCGGGGACCAGCGGCGCGACAGCTCCTTCAAGGTGGAGACGTCGAGGTTGCGGTAATGGAAGAAGCGCTCGAGCTTCGGCATCTCGCGATGCAGGAAGCGGCGATCCTGGCAGATCGAGTTGCCACACATGGGCGACTTGCCGGCCGGCACCCAGCGCTGCAGGAAGGCGATGGTCGCCTCCTCCGCCTGTTCGGCGCTGACATCGGACTCGACGGCCCGGCCCCACAGGCCGGAGCGGCCATGCTGGTTGCGGTTCCACGCGTCCATCTGCTGGAGGCGGGCATCGGCGTGGCTGATCGCGAAGACCGGACCCTCGGCAAGCACGTTGAGATCCTTGTCCGTGACGACGGTGGCGATCTCCAGGATGGAGTCGTTGTCCGTGTCCAGCCCGGTCATTTCCAGGTCGATCCAGATGAGGTTGTCTTCGTGCGCTGCCGTCATGGGGGTTCCTTTGTGTATTGGCCAGTCTACCTCGCCCATCCCTCGCATGCGATCATGGCCAGATGGCCGAACCGACCTTCTTCTGGCACGACTACGAAACCTTCGGCGCCGACCCGCGGCGGGACCGCCCCAGCCAGTTCGCCGGCATCCGCACCGACGCCAATCTCGAGATCGTCGGCGAGCCGGTCATGGTGTACTGCAAGCCGCCGCGGGATATGCCCCCGCAACCGGCCGCCTGCCTCATCACCGGTATCGCGCCGCAGCTCACCGAGCGCGAGGGGCTGAGCGAAGCGGAGTTTGCCGCCGTCGTGCATGAGCAGCTGGCGATGCCGGGTACCTGTGGCGTGGGCTACAACTCACTGCGCTTCGACGACGAGTTCACCCGGCACCTGCTGTATCGCAATTTCTACGAGCCCTATGGGCGCGAATACGAAAACGGTAATTCGCGCTGGGACCTGATCGATCTGGTGCGCTTGTGCCAGGCGCTACGGCCCGAGGGCATCGAGTGGCCCTTGCGCGAGGACGGCACGCCCAGCTTCAAGCTGGAGCACCTGGCCACCGCCAACCACCTGAAGCAGGACCGCGCACACGACGCCCTCTCCGACGTGGAGGCGCTGATCGGGCTGGCCCGGCTGATCCGCACGCACCAGCCGAAGCTGTGGGACTGGTACTTCGGCCTGCGCCGCAAGCAACGCGTCTTCGAACTGCTCGACGTGGCGGCCATGACGCCGGTGGTGCATGTCTCGTCGCGCTACCCGGCCAGCCGGCAGTGCCTGACCGTGGTCGTGCCGTTGGCCGCGCACCCGTCTCGCGCGGGCGAGGTCATCGTGTACGACCTCACGGTGGACCCCACCGACCTGCTGAGCCTCGAAGCCGGCGACATCGCCGATCGCGTGTTCACCTCACGCGCCGACCTCCCGGAAGGCGTGGAGCGGATCGCGTTGCGCACCATCCGCGCGAACCACGCCCCGGCGCTGGCCCCGCTGTCCGTGCTGAAGGGCGTGGATCACGGACGGCTCGGGCTGGATATGGCCGTGGTCGAGGCGAACCTTCTGCGCCTGCGCGAAGCCCCCGGGCTCGCCGAGAAGCTGCGCCAGGTTTACGGCCAGGCCGCCGAGCTGCCGCCGGCCGGGGATCCCGAGCTTGCCTTGTACGGCGGGTTCCTGCCGGATGCCGACCGCCGTTTGCTGGCCGAAGTGCGCGCCACCCCGCCGGAACAGCTGGGCAGCGGCCGATTCAACTTCCGCGATCCGCGCTACGCCGAGCTGTTGTTCCGCTACCGCGCGCGCAACTGGCCCGACTCCCTGACCATCGATGAACACGAGCGCTGGGAAGCGTTCCGCGTGGACCGCCTCACCCGCCAGGGCCCGCTCACCACGCTGACCCTCGCCGACTACACCACCGAACTCGCCACCCTGCGCCTGCTGCCCGGCGCGCCCCTGCCCCTGCTCGATGAGCTGGAGGCATGGGGCGAAACCCTGCTCTGAGCCCCTTATGCCGCATACCGCCTACTTCACCCCTGCCACGTTCAAGTTCTTCAAGGCGCTGGCCCGCAACAACAGCCGCGAATGGTTCCAGGCACACAAGGACGACTACGAGCGCCACGTGCGCGAGCCGTTCACTGCGCTGATTACCGATATCCAGGCACCGCTGGCAAAGATCAGCCCGCACTTCCGCGCCGATCCGCGCAAGGTCGGTGGCTCGCTGTACCGCATCCACCGCGATACGCGCTTCGCGAACGACAAGCAGCCGTACAAGAACTGGCAGGGCTCGCGCTTCTTCCATGAGCGCCGGCATGAAATCCAGGCGCCGGGCTTCTACCTGCACATCCAGCCGGGCGAGTGTTTCGTCGGTGGTGGCATGTGGCATCCGGAGCCGCCGGTGTTGAAGAAGCTGCGCGAGTTCCTGGCGGATAACCCGGGTTCGTG
Source organism: Luteibacter aegosomaticola (assembly GCF_023078475.1). Taxonomy (NCBI): domain Bacteria; kingdom Pseudomonadati; phylum Pseudomonadota; class Gammaproteobacteria; order Lysobacterales; family Rhodanobacteraceae; genus Luteibacter; species Luteibacter aegosomaticola. Next base: position 3,006,676 of record NZ_CP095741.1, read on the forward strand.
GAAGAAGGCCACGCATACGAAGGCCTTTGAAGAGCGTTACTCATGGTGGGGCGAGAGCCTGACCCGCCCGCCGCGCGGTTTCGATCCGAACCATGAACTGATCGAGGATCTGAAACGGAAGAACTTCGCCGCGGGCCAGGATTTCGACGAAGCCATGGCATGCTCGACGGAACTGCTGCCGTTCGTCATCGATAACTTCAAGCGCCTGGCCCCGATGGTCGACTACCTCTGCGCCGCCCAGGAACTAGAGTTCTAACACCCCCTGTAGGAGCCCACCCTGTGGGCGACGCCGTTCGCGCCACCCTACAGATCTTGCGGCGTCTCGCCTCGATCGGTCGTAATGCGAGCCAGGGCCTGGGCGTCGAGGCGAAAGATGTCGCCCACAGGGTGGGCTCCTACAACGGCGTCGGGGCGGGGGACCTGTCTGGGCCGCGAGAGTGGGCCCCAAGGCCTCTTTCCGGAGGCGCCCGAGCGCGAGGCGGTGTAAGCCGCTGGTCACACGCATTCGCGACAGCGAATGAACCGGTTAGCTCTCGTAGAGCTCGATCGGCTGGTCGTCAGGGTCGGCGAAGAAGGTGAAGCGCTTGCCGGTGTATTCGTCTACGCGGATCGGCTCGCACGCGACGCCGTGTGAGGTGATGCGCGTCACCGCTGCATCGATATCGTCGACAGCGAACGCGATGTGACGCAGACCCTGAGCCTCAGGGCGCGAAACGCGCGGCGGTGGCGACGGAAACGAAAACAGCTCGATCTGCACGCCTGGGCTCACCTCGAGATCGAGCTTCCACGAATCGCGCGCTTCACGATACGCCTCGTGGATGACCTTCAGCCCCAACACCTCGGTGTAAAACGCCTTCGACCGCGCGTAGTCCGAGCAGATGATCGCAACGTGGTGAATAGACTTCAGCATGCCTTCGCTCACGCCTCGTTGAACGGATAAGCGAGCACGTCGGCGATCCGGTCGGTATCGGCCAGCACCATCAGCAGGCGCTCAACACCCAGCGCCACGCCTGCGCAATCCGGCATCCCGCCCAGCACGGCGAGCAGGTTTTCATCGAGCGGCACGTCATGCTGCCCGCGCTCGCCGCGCACGGTGTTATCCCGCTCGAAGCGGGCGCGCTGTTCGGCCGGGTCGTTGAGTTCGTGGTAGCCGTTGGCCACTTCGTACTTGCCGACGTACACCTCGAAGCGCTCGGCCACCGGCGGATCGTCGTGGCGGATACGGGCCAGCGCGCACTGCGAGGCCGGGAAATCCGACACCACGGTGACACGGTCGCGGGTGAAGGTCGGCTGGATGCGGTGGGTCATCAGCAGGTCGAGCCAGTCGTCGCGCGTCAGGCCCTCACCGTTAACGTGGATGTCGGCCGCCGCGCTTTGCAGCACCTCGACCGGATCGGTCAGTGCATCGATACCCAGCGCATCGCGGAACAAGCCGCGATAAGTCGTCTCAACGATATCGAACGTACGCCCGGCTTCGAGAAGCAGCTTCTCGAGCAGATCGATCACCTCACGGGCGAGCTTCGCGTCGCCCCAACCCACCCGATACCACTCGAGCATCGTGAACTCGGGATTGTGGCGGCCGCCCGCCTCGCCGTCGCGAAACACCCGGCCCAGCTCATAGCAATCGCCAAGACCGGCGGCGAGCAGGCGCTTTAGCGGAAACTCGGGCGAGGTGCGCAGCCAGCGCTGTGCAGGGCCCGCGTCGACGTGGCCGCTGAAGCGGGTGTGGAAGCTCTGGATGTTCGGGTCGGTGTTGCCTGCGGCCGAGAGGATCGGCGTCTCCACTTCGAGCACGCCGCGTTCGGCGAAGAACGCCCGGATACGGGCGTACGTCGCTGCGCGCAGGCGCAGGTGTTTCAGGTCGACGCTCACGGCGCGACTCCGTGTGTCTCCAGCAGCGCGATGAGGTCGGCCTCGGTATGCACCGGGATGCCGAGTTCGTTGGCTTTGTCGAGTTTGGAGCCCGCCGCCTCGCCAGCGAAAACGCCCGTGGTCTTCTTCGATACCGAACCCGCCACCTTGGCGCCGAGCGACTCAAGACGCTCGGTGGCATCGTCGCGTTTCAGCGTCTCCATGGTGCCGGTGATCACGTAGGTGTGCCCTTCCAGCGGCAGCGCCGCCGCAGACTTCGCCGGGAGCGCCTCCAGCAGCGTCCGCATCGCCCAATCAGTGCGCGCCAGTTCGGCCGCGTTCTTTTCATTGGCGAGGTAGGCCGTGAGATTGGACGCGGCGGCCTGCGGTACGCCCGCCACGATCCACTGGTGCTCGCTGGCCTTCACCAGCGCTTCCAGCGAACCGTACTGCTTGCTGAGCAAGGCGGTGCTCTTGGGGCCGAGTTTCGCCACGCGGGCCGAATCGAGCAGCACATCGAGGCCCAGGCGATCGCGCAGCTTCGGCGACGGCGCCCCCTCGTCCGCAAAGGTGATGCCTGCATCCAGCAACGCGTCGACGACCTTCTCGTTACCTTCCTGCCCGAAGAAGGCGGCAATGGAGGTCGCGACTTCGTCACCGATATCGGGCAACACGCGCAGCACCGGCGCCGGCGTGCGCCGGACCATTGCCAGCGAGCCGAGCCACAAGGCCAGCGTCTTCGCTGTGCTTTCGCCGATGTGCATGATGCCCAGGCCGAACAGGAACCGCGGCAGCGTGGACTGCTTGCTGGCTTCGATCGATTCGACCAGGTTCTCGGCCCACTTCGTGGCGACCTTGCCCTGCTTCACCGTCTCTGGCGTGGAGCCATCGCGCTCGTCGGCGCGGCGCTTCATGTCGATGAAGCTCTCCACGGTCAGGCCATACAGATCGGCCGGCGTCTTCACCATGTCGAATTCGACCAACGCATCGACGAAGCGATCGCCAAGGCCGTCGATATCCATGGCACGGCGCGATGCGAAGTGGATGAGGGCTTCCTTGCGCTGCGCGGCGCAGATCAGGCCGCCCGAGCAGCGATACGCCGCGGCACCCTCTTCCCGGATGATTTCGGAGTTGCACACCGGGCAATGCGTCGGCATCTGCCAGGCTACCGTGCCCTCGGGACGGCGGTCTTCGACCACACGCGCCACTTCGGGAATGACATCGCCCGCGCGGCGCACGATCACCGTATCGCCGACGCGCACGTCGAGGCGCGCGACCTGGTCGGCGTTATGCAGCGTGGCGTTGGTGACGGTGACACCACCGACCGAGACCGGCGTGAGGCGTGCGACAGGCGTGGCGGCGCCGGTGCGGCCGATCTGGATCTCGATCGCCTCCACCGTCGTCATCTGTTCCTGCGCCGGGTATTTGTGCGCGATGGCCCAGCGAGGCGCACGGGAAACAAAACCCATCTCTTCCTGACCGGCGTAGTCATCGAGCTTGTAGACCACGCCATCGATGTCGTACGGCAGGCTGTCGCGCTTCTCACCGATCTTGCGGAAATAAGCGATCAGGCCGTCGAAACCGGATGCCGTCGATACTTCCGGCGACACCGGGAAACCCCATGCACGCAACTGCTGCAGGGTGGCCGAATGCGTTTGTGGCAGCTCACCGCCTTCCACGCGGCCCACGGCGTAAGCGAAGAATGCCAGCGGGCGCTTCGCCGTGATGGCGGGATCCAGCTGACGCAGCGAACCCGCCGCGCCGTTACGCGGATTGGCCAGGGGCTTTTCGCCGGTCGCACGCGCGCGCTCGTTGAAGGCCTCGAACCCCGCGCGCGGCATGATCACTTCACCGCGCACTTCGAGCACACGCGGCCAGCCTTCCCCACGCAGGCGCAGCGGAATCGCCTTCACCGTACGCAGGTTGGCCGTGACATCCTCACCCACCGCGCCATCACCACGCGTCGCGCCCTGCACGAACACGCCGTTCTCGTAGCGGAGGCTGATGGCGAGGCCATCAAGCTTGGGTTCCACGGAGAACACCGGCTTGGCACGGCCGAGCGTCTGCTCGATGCGGCGCTCGAAATCAGCGACTTCGCGATACTTCTCGCGGTCCGTATCGCCTTCGGTTTCGAACGCATTGCCCAGCGACAGCATGGGCACAGCGTGCGTCACTTCGGCGAAGCCACCGTGGGCGCGAGCGCCGACGCGGCGGGTCGGCGAGTCATCGGTGGCGAGGTCGGCGTACTGGCTTTCCAGCGCTTCAAGCTCGCGCATGAGCTTGTCGTATTCGGCGTCGGCAAGGTCGGGATCATCGAGCACGTGGTACTTGTAGTTCGCATCCTCGATGAGGCGGCGAAGCTCGCTGGCACGCGCGGCGGCTTCGATGGGGGCGATGGCTTGGGACATGTGCAGGATCCGTGATGATGAACGCGTTGCCGAACGCGACCGTAAAGGATATCCCCATTCCGCTATAATGGCTTGGCCATGCCCGCCGACGACGTCATCGATAACCCCACGATCCCCGACGTCCACGCCTTACCCACCGATACCCCGGCCCTCGCCCCCGCGGCACCCTCCAGCCAGGCCCGTTACCGCGGCCTCATCTGGCTCGTGGCCGCCGGCTTTTTCATGCAGGCGCTGGATTCCACCATCGTGAACACGGCCGTGCCGTCGATCGCGAACGCCCTGGATGTCACCCCGCTCAGCATGCGCACGGCGCTCACCAGCTACGTGCTCACCCTGGCCATCTTCATTCCCATGAGCCCCTGGCTGTGCGACCGCTTTGGCACGCGCAAGGTCTATGGCGGTGCCATCCTGGTCTTCGCGCTGGGCTCGTTGCTCTGCGGTATCGCGCAGTCCCTGCCCCAGCTGGTCGCCGCGCGCATCGTGCAGGGCCTGGGCGGTGCCGCACTCATGCCCGTGGGCCGCTATGTGCTGGTGCGCAGTATCGACCGGCGCGAGTTCGTCAGCTCCATGAGCACCGTCGCCACGTTCGGCCTGCTCGGCTCGGTATTCGGGCCCCTGCTGGGCGGAGCTATCGTCGAGTACACCCACTGGCGCCTCATCTTCCTGATCAACGTGCCAGTGAGCCTCGTGGGCGTGTGGCTGAACCGACGCGAGATGCCCGAATACCGGCTGGACCGCGCCAACCGCTTCGATACGCTCGGATTCCTGCTCTTCGCGGGGGCTTCGGCCATGGCCCTGCTGGTGGCGGAAACCCTGGGCGGCCACGGCAACCCGTTGTGGGTCGTGGCCTCCGCGACCGGCGCTGTGGCGCTGGCCGTGCTTTATCTGCGGCACAGCCGGCGCACGGCCTTTCCGGTCAGCGATCTTTCGCTGCTGAAGATCCGCAGCGTATGGGTCTCGCTGGCGGGCAACCTGTTCACGCGCCTCGGCGTGTCGGGCATGTACCTGCTGCTGGTGCTGTTCCTGCAGATCGGCTGTGGCTGGTCACCCCTCGTGGCCGGCCTGATGATGGTCCCGCAGGCGCTCGGCTCGATCACGGTAAAGCCGTTCATCCACCGCCTGCTCGCCCACTTCGGCTACCGCCGCCTGCTACTGGGTAACACCATCCTGGTCAGCATCGTACTGTGCGCGTTTGCGTTACTCGATACCGATACACCCACCTGGATCATCGCCGCCTTCGTCTATGTGTACGGCATGGTGATGTCGGTGCAGTACACCTCGATGAACACGCTGGCCTATGTCGACGTGGACGTGAAGCAGGCCTCGATGGCCTCGTCCATGGCCTCGACCGCGCAGTACCTGTCAATGAGCTTTGGCATCGCCCTGGCCACCCTGTTGATGGCCGGTTTCCTCGGCTCCTCCGACCGGCACCCCTACGTGTGGGCGTTCCGCTGGTCGGTCATCGTGATGGGCCTGATCACCCTGGCGGCCAGCTGGGTGTTCAGCCGCCTGCGCGAGACGCGTGAACCCAGGGTCGCCACCGCGACCCCATAGCGGCTACGCTCGGGAGGCCGCGCTTACCGGCGGCGTTTGATCAAGGCCGATCTCCATGCACGACTCCGCGGGCATCCTGCTCACCCTCTTCCTGATTTTCGTCGCCGCCCAGATCGGTGGCGAGATCGCGCAACGCCTGAAATTACCGGCTGTCGTGGGCGAAATCGCCGCCGGCTGCGCGATCGGCCCGAGCGCCCTGGGCTGGGTCTCCCTACCCGATATCGCGACCGGGACACCCCTCGATGTGCTCGCCGAAATCGGCGTGATCTTGCTCCTTTTCTCAGTAGGCCTGGAAACGCGGCTCGACGATCTGAAGAAGGTCGGCGCCAGCGCGTTCCTGGTCGGCGTGTTGGGTGTCTTCATCCCGTTCGGGCTCGGTGCGCTGTGGGCGCATGGGTCGGGCTTCGACTGGATCCGTTCGATGTTCGTGGCCGCGGCGTTCGTCGCGACCTCGGCGGGCATCACCGCGCGCGTGTTGCAGGAGCTGGGCGTGCTGCAGCGCCAGGAGGCTCGGATCATCCTGGGCGCCGCTGTGATCGACGACATTCTTGCCATGCTGCTGCTCGGCGTCGTCTCCTCGCTCCAGGGCGGTGGCAACGTCGACGTGGGCAGCCTGGTTGGCACCCTGCTCGGCGCCGTGGGCTTCGTGGCGGTCATCGGCTGGGGTGGCACGCGGGTCATGCGGCGTGGTTCGGGCTGGCTGGAAAAGCCCTCGAACCCCATGTCCGTACTGACCATCGTGCTCGCCCTGTGTCTGGGCCTGGCCTATCTCTCGATGCGCTTCCACCTGGCCGCGATCATCGGCGCGTTCCTCGCCGGCATGATCGCCTCGGAAACCCGCCAGCGGCATCAGCTGGAAGAACAGACCGCCCCGTTGCTGGCCTTCCTCACCCCATTCTTCTTCGTGGTGACGGGTGCGAAGGTGAACCTCGGCGCGCTGGCCTCGGGCGATGCGCTGCTGGCCTTGCTGGTGGTCACCCTGATCGCCATCGTGTCGAAGCTGGCCGGCGGCTTCCTCGGCGCCCTGAAGCTCGGCAAGCGCGGCGCCACCATCGTGGGCTTCGGCATGGTCCCGCGCGGCGAAGTCGGCGTGGTCATCGCCAGCCTCGGCCTGGCCGCCGGGGTGTTCGATGAAACCATCTACGCTGTGATCGTGGCGATGTCGCTGCTGACCGCGATGGTCACGCCCCCGATCCTCGCACTGTTGCTGAAAGAAAAGCCGTCAGGCTTTTGATTTCTGATACGCCATCAGCGCATCTTCCCGGCTGGCTTTCAGGTCGACGATGGGCTTGGGATACCCGCTGCGCTTCAGGTACGCCGGATCCTCCCAAGGCGCGTGCACCAGCTTTCCGGGGGCGTCGCGCAGCTCGGGTACCCAGCGGCGGATGTACGCGCCATCGACGTCGAACTTCTCCGACTGGGTCACCGGGTTGAAGATGCGGAAATATGGCGCGGCGTCGGCGCCACTGCCCGCTACCCACTGCCAGCCCATGGCGTTGTTCGCCAGGTCGGCATCGACCAGGGTGTCCCAGAACCACTTTTCCCCCAGCAGCCAGTGCTGGCGGAGGTTCTTGGTGAGCAGGCTGGCGACCAGCATGCGCACGCGGTTGTGCATCCAGCCCGTGGCCCATAGTTCGCGCATGCCCGCGTCCACGATGGGGATGCCGGTCTTGCCCTGCTTCCAGCGGCGCAGGGCGTAGGCGTCCTTCTTCTCCCATTTGAAGGCGTCGAACTTCTTGTTGAAGTTCTTCTTCGGCGTATCCGGGAAATGCCAGAGCAAATGGTGGCCGAATTCGCGCCAACCGAGCTGGCGGAGGTACGGCTCGATATCGGGGGCGTTCTTCTTCCCGGCGAAATGGTCGCGGAGCTGCTGGGCCACCTGGCGTGGGGAAATCTCGCCAAAATGCAGGTGCGGCGAAAGCCGCGAGGTGCCATGCCGTGCCGGCAGGTCGCGGCCCTCGGTGTAATGGCCCACGGCGTCGTCGGCGAACAGGCTGAGCATCTCGAGCGCACCGGCTTCGCCCGGGATCCATTCGTGGAACCCTTTAGCCCAGTCCAGCTCGGGCAGCAATTCCAGGTCAGCCAGGGAGGCTGATTGCTTGAGCTTGGCCAGGTGCAACGAAGGCTCGTCCAGCGGGCCATGCTCGTCGATCCGTGTGCGCAGGTTCCGCCAGAACGGGGTAAACACCCGGTACGGCTCGTCCTGCTGGGTGGCGATCTCCCAGGGGTCGCACCAGAGGTTGGCATTGAACGAGGCCACGTCCACGCCATCCGCCTCCAGCGCCTTGCGCAGCTTCGCGTCCCGCTTCCGGATCAACGGGTCATAAAGCAGGTTGAAATAGACGGCACTCGCGCCCGTCTCGGCAATAACCTCGCGCAAGACATCCAACGACGCTCCCGTAGGAGCGCGCTTGCGCGCGACCGCCACCTGCAAGCCCCCCTTATGCCGCCCAAGCCCCCGATCCAACGCCTCCAGCGAATGATGCAACCACCACCGGCTGGCCGCCCCCGGCGCCCACTCCCCCTCCTCGTCCGGGGCATGGATATACAGGGGGATGACCTTGTCGTGCGCCTCGGCGGCCGCGACGAGGGCGGGATTATCTGCAAGACGAAGGTCGCGCCGGAACCAGACGATAGCGGTAGTCATCGGCGTAGTATCCACGTTGTGTGGTGAAAAGCGGATGCCGATCTACATCCATTCAGACTGAATGTTTGAGACTGTGCGCACGCGCGGTCCTTATCCCTGCCCGACCTCGCGAACGAAAGGAGAGACCCATGAATATCAAGACCATCCTCGGCATCCCCATGGCTGCCCTGCTCGCCACGGCAGTCGCCACGCCGGCCGCAGCGGCCACGCTTACCCGCAGCGATGGCATCTACGTGCGCTGCGAGCAGTGCGGCGTGGTGCAGAGCATTGAAACCAACATCACCCAGGGCCGCGACCATGGCACGGCCGGTGCGGTCATCGGCGCCATCGCCGGCGGCGTGCTCGGCAATCAGGTCGGCAAGGGCAAGGGCAAGGCCCTGGCCACCGTCGGCGGCGCCGTGGGCGGCGGCTTCGCCGGTAATGCCATCGGCAAGGGCGGCGGCGGCGAGAGCTACACCCTGCGCGTCAAGATGGGCACCGGCGGTTACGCCAACGTCACGGTGAAGGATGCCTCGGCCATCCGCACCGGCGATATCGTGGTGATCGACGACCAGGGCAACGTGCAGCGCGTGCAGTAATATCCGCACTCTGCTTTGCTTGGAAAGGCCGGGCTTGTCCCGGCCTTTTTTATGGCCGCTCAAGTGGGCCATGAACTGGAGATGCTTTGAACACCACCCGCGAACGCGTACTGGGCCGGATCGCCCTGACCTGCCTTTGGGTTTTGGCTGCCGAGATCATGCTTCTCGCACTCTACGCGCCCCACGCCCAGCTCGACTTCGGGGCCGCGCTCGGACTGATCGTCATCGCCATGGGCATCGGCGCGGTGATGGGTGGCGTGGGTTATATCGCCCTGATCGCTTACCTGGCCTGTGTTCGTTTCGGCGAGACTCGGGAGAACAGGCAGTACCGCTACGCATGGCAGTGCGTGCTGCCGATCGGGCTTCAGATCATGGCGGGGTTGTTGTTCGTGTTTGCGGTCTGAGCGCGCTCAGACCGCCGGATGCCGCAGGATAGCGTCTTCGTATTCAAGCAAGCCCTGGGCAAGCCGCTCATCCAGCCAGGCGTGGATCGAACCCAGATCAATTGAGAACGGCACGTCGAGCGCGAAGAATTTCTCGTTGGCGCCCTCCGTGGCACAGCCAAGCGCCTCTAGTGCCGCCCGGGTGGCTGCCCCATGGCGCGCATCCATCACGATAACGCGCAGCAGCGAACGCTCTGCTTCACGGACTACCTGGGCAAACCAGCGGACGCCATCCGCGTCCCGCGTCACCCGAACGGTATCCTCGACCGTCGCGTCGAACGTGTAGAACGGGACGTTGTCGATGATGCACTCATCGGGGTCATCCGTCGGGAACGCCCATACCGACTCCGCGCCGACGCCCGGCCAGCCGTCTTCATCTTGTTCCAGCGCGAAGAACACTTTGACCTGGTCCATTGCTTTCCTGGTGAGGCAAGTACATCGCGCGCAAGCGCGCTCCTACAAACGCGCTATACCCTGCGACGATGTGCAGTTGTAGGAGCGAGCTTGCTCGCGATGCTCTCCGTCCACGAACGTTTATCACACCCGGTCGCCATAGGGGTCATCCTTGCCTCAGCAGGCCCTGATCGCCTTGGCGGGATCGACGCGCGCTGCCCGTGTTGAGGGGAACGACGCGGACACCTGGCCTAGTGCCAGGATCACCACCGCACTGGTGGCGATTAGCCAACCAGGCATGGCGGGCACGCCGTAGCGGTCGCCGAGCCACACGTTGAAGGCCCAGGCGGCGATGGCGCCGAACACCACGCCGGCCCCGCAAAGCATCGCGTTCTCGATGAGGAAATAACGGATCACCGCGATACGCGTCGCGCCCAGCGCACGACGGATGCCGATCTGGCGTTTACGCCGTTCAACCCAGAAGCCCGTGAGGCCGACGATACCGAGCGCGGTGACGAAGACCAGGATGGCGCAGATCGCCGTCAGGCTGATCGCCATCGCGCGGTCGCGCTCGTATGCGCTGGCACGCACTTCGCTCAGGGGACGGGGCTTGCCAAAGAGGCGCCCCGCGTTCGCCTTGCGCAGCACCTCGCTGGCGGCAGCCATGGCCGCACCGATCTGGCCTGGCCGGCCACGCACGAGATACAACCCGTGTGGGCCGTGATCCACCATCGGGAGCACCACTGAATCTTCCGCTGCCGACATGTCTGCCGTACTCGCTGCATTGCCCGTCTGGAGGCGATCCAGCACGCCGATCACGCGCAGCGGATGGTCAGGCTCTGGAGTGAGGTAAACGACCTGCCCCAGTGCAGAGCGGCCGGGGAAAAGCCGTTCGGCAAGCGATCGGGTGATGAGCACCACCGGTGGCAACGGCGCGCGATTGAAGTTGCCATCGGCCACGTCATCACGCTGGAAGTCACGACCTTCGACGATGCGCAGCCCCAACCCGCTGACGCCGCGCTCGTCAAACGCATATACGTCGACGTTGCCCTGCTGCGACTGGATATCCGTGGAACCGGCATGCAGGCTGACGCCTTCGGTCCAGGCGCTGCCGCGCAACGGGTAGCTATTGCTGCTGACGGCGTCAGCGATCGCGGGGGAGGCCCGCAAGGCCGCCAGATCGGTCTCGCGCTGGCCACGCCCGCCGTCGGGCGCATCGAGGCGATACCCGATCGCGAACATGTCGCGCTCGTCGATACCGGTGGAGCGCGTGAGGTGCGCGGTACGCACGCCGATGATGTAGACGATGTTACCCACCACGGCGAGCGTCAACGCGATCTGCAGCACCAGCAAACCGGCGCCCAGGCGGCCACGCTTCAGCGCGGCGAAAATCGGAGCGATATCGTTGAACATCACAGGCCTCCCTTCAGCTGCAGGCCAGGGGTGGTGCGCATCGCGAGCCAGGCGGGATAAACGCCGGCGACGACCGCGGAGGCCGCCGCCAGCAGGATCGTGCCTGCGAGCAACGGCCCGTCGATCCACGCGACACGCGCGAGGTCGCCTGGAAACAGGCTTCGCATGGCGGCGAGCGAGCCCAGAGTGAACACCAGTCCCAACACGCCGGCGCCGGTACCGATGAGGCCCGCTTCGGTGGCGGCCTGGAAGAACACCGTGCGCCGGGTGGCGCCCAGGGCGCGACGCAAGCTGTACTCACCCGAGCGGTCCAGCGAGCGGGCGAGCATGAGCGCCAGAGCGCAGACCATGCAGATGCCGAGGAACGCAAAGGCCACGATCACTGAAAGCCGGGCGTCATCGCTTACGATCTTCCGCGCCACCAACCAATCGGGCACGTTGCGCAGGCGCACGTTCGCCGGCCAGCCGAATCGGCCCGCACGGCGCTGGCCCTCGGCATACGCGGTCAGGCCATCGGCATACGACGTCGCCGCAGCCGCCGTGGGCAGTTCCGCCCAGTACTGCAGCCACACGCATTCGGAGGCGAGGAGATCTGCATAGGTCTGGCCTCGCGGGCCCGCATCGCAGTATTCATAGCCCGCCGTGGACATCTCCAGGCTCACGGCGGTCTTCAGCGGAACATAAATGTCCTCGCCCTCATCAAAAGCCTGCCCGCCCTCGACATCGAAGAAGCGCGGCCGCGGATCCCAGGGGCCCGCCACGCCGATGACACGCCAGGCGTCGCCATTCAGCACGAGCGTGCGACCCACGCTGTTCTCGCCATTGAATACCCGGTCATTGAGACCGGCGGAAATCACGGCGACTCGCGCACGGTCCGCCTCTTCCGCATCGGTCCAGCCACGGCCATAGCGCAGTGGCACATCGAACATACTGAAGAAGGGCGCGGAGGTCGCGCGACCGGCGACGTGCTCAGGTTTTGCGGCATCGGCCGGCCCCTTCATGCTGAAGCCCACCTGCAACATCGCCGCCTCATGCGTGGCGCGATGCATCGCCAGCAGCGCCGACGCATCACGCCAGCTCACCTGCACCGGCGGTTCGTCATCGCCCGGCTTGCGGCTACGCGGACCGCCGTTGTCGATCTGCACCGCATAAAGCCGCGCCGACTTCTCGGGAATCGGATCCCGCGCCATCGTATGCAGGATCGTATACGCCGACATGCTCATCGCCACGCCAAAGGCGAGCGCCAGCATCATCATGGCCACGAGCACAGGCTTGTGCCGCATGCTCGTCAACGCGAGCCGCAAGTAATAACCGCCGAGCATCCGTCTCTCCCCTGGTTCCCGCCGCGGTCCCCACCGTGGCACTAGCCTGCATCGAAGCAGGGATCATGCCACAGGGGCTTGGCGCGGCATGCGCGTGCCGGGCACGTGTCCGCGGACACTTTCAGCGTCCGTCCCGGACACGGCGGACCTTGGCCGCCACCGCATCCCAGAACGACTCCGGCATCACCGCACGCACCGGCACGCGCCACCAGTTCGCGCGCGCGAACTCGCGGCACTTCACCGCATCCTTGTCCGTCATCAACACCGGACAACCGTCGGCGAAGGTGAAGTCATCGCGGGTGAACGCGTGATGGTCCGCAAAAGGATGCCCATCGACCGCGATGCCATGCGCCGCCAGGCTCGCGAAGAAACGCGCAGGATTGCCGATACCCGCCACGGCATGCGCAGGACGCCCTGCGAAATCTGACAGCGGAGCCGTAAGCGCCGGGTCGTCCATGTTCACCGCCACACCGCCTTCCAGACGCATCAGCACTTCATTCGCCTGCGGCGAGCCGCCGTTCACGACGATGACGTCCACGCTGCCCAGGCGCGAGGCCGGTTCGCGCAACGGCCCGGCCGGCAAAAGATGGCCGTTACCGAGACGACGCTCGCCGTCGATCACGCAGATTTCGACATCACGGCCGAGGCGGTGATGCTGCAGGCCGTCGTCAGCCAGGACCAGGTCGCAACCGGCATCGATCAACAGTTGCGCCGCTTCAGGACGCTCGCGGCCGATCGCGACAGGCACCCCGCTCTGCCGGATCAGCGACGGCTCATCGCCAACCTTCGAAGGCGCGTCGTCTTCCGTCAGCAGATAAGGTCCACGCTCGCTGCCGCCATAGCCACGGCTCACGACGCCGGGGCGGAAACCACGCTCGGTCATCGCCTGCGCCAGCGCCACGATCAGCGGCGTCTTACCCGTGCCGCCAATGGTGATGTTGCCGACGACAACGACCGGCACCGACAGCCGCACTACCTGGGACGGATCGCTGCGGAACGACTCGGCACGCTTGCGCACCACACGGGCATACAGGGCTTCCAGCGGGCGCGTCCACAAGGGGGGACGCCCCACGCCATACCACCGCCGCTGTAACGACGCCCCCAGCGCCACGCTTAGCCCGCCGCGGCCTGCTCGTGGAACTGCATGCGATGCAGGGCCGCGTACTGGCCGCCCTTGTCGAGCAGTTCACGATGCGTACCGAGCTCGATCACCCGGCCCTGCTCCATCACGGCGATCTGGTCGGCGTGTTCGATGGTCGACAGGCGGTGGGCGATGACCAGTGTCGTGCGGTCGCGCATGAGGCGCGTGAGCGCGTCCTGGATCAGGCGCTCCGACTCCGTATCCAGTGCGCTCGTGGCTTCATCGAGCACCAGGATCGGCGCGTTCTTGAGGATGGCGCGCGCAATGGCGATGCGCTGGCGCTGGCCACCGGACAGCGAGTTGCCGCCCTGGCCGATGCGGGTCTGCAACCCGTCGGGCAGGCGCTCGATGAATTCCATGGCGTTCGCTGCCTGCGCCGCCGCGATGATGTCGGCTTCCGACGCTTCGGCCATTTCGCCATAGGCGATGTTCGCCGCTACGGTGTCGTCAAACAGCACCACGTGCTGCCCGACCCACGCGATCTGCTTGCGCAGCGACGGCAGCGTGTACTGCGTGTAATCACGGCCATCGATGAGGATCCGGCCCTTCGTCGGTTCATAGAACCGGGGCAGCAGGCTCACGAGGCTGGACTTGCCGCTACCCGAGCGGCCAACCAATGCGGTGACCGTGCCCGGTGCACACGCGAGGTCGACCCCGCGTAGCGCGACGTGCTGGTTGCGTTCGTACACCAGGTGGATGTCTTCGAAGCGGATATCGCCCTTCGTGCGCTCCAGCACCTCGGTGCCGGTGTCGGTCTCGGCGGGCTGGTCCATGATCTCGAAGAGATCCTCGGCCGCCGTGACGCCCTTCTGCAGGCTGGCCTGGATACCAGCCAGGCGCTTCAGCGAGGGCATCATCGCGCCCATGGCGGTGAGCACCGAGGTGAAGATACCGGGCGAGATCGTGTAGAGCACATCCGGGCGCGTGGCCAGGAACACCAGTACGGAGAGCGCGATCGCGCCAACCGTCTGGATGGTGGCGCCCGAGGCCGCGCTGGTGGCAGACACCTTCAGGTTGAGTCGACGCTGGCGTTCGGCGATCTCGGCGAAGCGTTCGGCCTCGCGGCCCTGCCCGCCATAGATGCGCACCTCGCGGTTGGCCGCGACGGCTTCTTCCACCGCGCTGGTCACCGTGCCCATGTTGCCCTGGATACGCTTGCTGATCTTGCGGTAGCGGCGGCTGATCACCGTGACCAGCGCGACCACGCACGGCACCAGCACCAGCAGCGCCAGCGTCAGGTACGGGCTGTAGAACAGCATGACGCCGAGCATGCCGATGACGGTGAAGCCCTCGGTGATCGCGACCTTCAGCGAATCCGCCGAAGCCGCCGCGACCTGCTCGCTCGTATACGTGACGCGCGAAATCTGTTGCCCGGACGGCTCACGGGCGAAGAACGCCGACGGCAGGCGCAGGTACGCCGCGAACACGTCGATGCGCATGGCCTGGACCACGTTGCGACCGACGTACGCAATGCCGTAGTCGGTGACGTACGACGCCACGCCGCGCACGAGGAAGATGCAGATGATCCAGATCGGCATCCAGAAGATCGTTTCGGGGTTCTTCTCGACAAACAGGTTGTCGATCATCGGCTTCAGCAGGCCGGTGAACACCGACAGGCAGATCGGGTCGACGATCATGCCGATGATGGCGATGTAACCCGCCGAGCGGAACCGCTTCGTGTAACCCAGCAAGCGCTTATAGGTCGCCCAGGTCCGGGCATCCCAGACCGAGACTTTCTTGGGCTGGGCGCTCACTGGGCGCCCGCCGTCTCGGTGGGGGTGGTGGCGATCGACAGGCGCGTGTAACCGACCTGGCCCAGCGCATCCATGGCGCGCACGACGTTCTGGTGCGGGGTCATGGCATCGGCACGGATCACCACGAGGCGATCGTGGTTGTCGCCGCCGGAACGCTCGATGGCGGCCTTGAGCGGCTCGATACCCTCGCCCATCACTTCGTCGCTGCCGACGGAATAATGGCCATCGCGATCGACGACGACGGTGAGCGCGTTATCCGTGGAATCGCGCGCCTCGGCGTCGGACTTCGGCAGGTTCACCTTCAGGCGCGAATGCTCCACGAACGTGGTGCTGAGCACGAAGAACATGAGCAGGGTAAGCAGGACGTCGATGAGCGAGATCACGTTGATCTCGAAATCGTCCTCGCGGCGTGCACCAATACGCATGGATCAGCCGACCTGCGCCGGGGCTTGCGCATCGGTGGCGCGGCGGCGCGGTGCCGGGGCACGGGCCGAGAGGTCGTCGAGCAGCGCGGTGGCTTCCTTTTCCATCTGGACGACGTAGCCGCCGACCTTGGAGCGGAAGTAACGGTGCAGCACGTAGGCCGGGATGGACACCACCAGGCCGAACGCGGTGCAGATCAGGGCTTCACCGATACCGCCGGCCATCTTGGTCGGATCGCCGATGCCACCCGCCATGACGTTCATGAACATGCGGATGAGGCCGATGACCGTGCCGAGCAGGCCGAGCAGCGGGCCGATCAGGGCGATGGTGCCGAGCGTATTGAGGTAGCGCTCCATGCGGTGGACCACATGGCGGCCGGTGTCCTCGATGCGCTCCTTGATGATGTCACGCGGGCGGTCGCGCACGGCAAGGGCACCGGCGAACAGCTCACCCAGCGGCGAGCCCTTCTCGAGCGCGGCGAGATGCGAGGCATCCAGCTGCGAGGAGCGGGCCCACTCGCGCACTTCGGCACCCAGGCCCGGCGGCAGCACGGCCGCGCGGCGCAAGGCCCAGAAACGCTCGAGCACGATGGCGAGGGCGACGAACGAGCAGATGAGGATGGGCAGGAGCGCCCAACCGCCGGCAAGAAGGATCTCGAGCACGTGAACCCCAAGGGTACTTATCAGTCAGGCCCGCATGATAGCAGGGCCCGGCTGGGGGACTGAGTCAGCCTTCACAATGACTGAACGTAGGGGTTTGCGGACAGCCCCGTCCGCAAGACCGTAGGAGCCCACCCTGTGGGCGACGCCGTTCGCAATCCGGCCACGGGTCCCGTGGCGTTTTCGCGAAAGATGTCGCCCACAGGGTGGGCTCCTACGGTGGGTGCGGCCGATTACCTGGCCAGCAGCTCCAGTTCGGCCACGGCGGCGGGGCCGTTGCCGTCGAGGGTCAGGCGGTAGTGCGCATAGCTGCCCGGGGTGGCGATGGCGAACGCGCGGGTCTGGCGGTGCCACGGGAAGGTTTCGCCCTGGCGCTGGTCGAGGACCTGCCAGTGCTTGCCATCCGCCGAACCTTCCAGCTTCCACGCCCCCGGCACGGCGGCCGAGGCGCCCGAGCTGATGGTGTACATCGCCACCGTGGCCGGCTTGGCCAGGCGATCGACGATCACCGCCTTGCCGGTCGGCAGGGCCAGTTCGGTCGAGGAGTCATTATCCACCGCGGCGGCGAGCGAGGCGCCCGTGCCCTTCTTCCCATCGAGCGTGAGATCGGCCGCCTGCAGCACATCGTGGAAGGGCGCCGGCTTCGCGCCTTCCGGCGTGATCGAGCCCGGCAGGTTCTCCGCACCCGTGCCCCAGTTCGACGGCGCCGGGCCCATGGTGAACTCCAGCGTCGCGCCCTTGGCCAGCAGTTCGTGCGGCAGCGTGAGCTTGGTCCACGGCTGGCCGTTGACCTTCAGCGACTGCACGAAGCGGTTGGTATCGCTCACGCCCGGCGCGCGGATATCGAGCGTGGCGCCGTTCTCGAGCTTGATGCTCATGTGCGGGAAGTACGGCGCGCCGATCACGTATTCTGGCGTACCCATGCGCAGCGGATAGAAGCCCGCAGCACCGAAGATCCACCACGCCGACATCTCGCCGTTGTCTTCATCGCCCGGGTAACCCTGGCCGATCTCGCTGCCGACATAGAGGCGCGACATGGCATCGCGCAGCTTGTCCTGGGTCTTCCACGGCTGGCCCGCTTCGTCGTACATCCAGATGATGTGGTGCGAGGGCTGGTTCGAGTGGCCGTACTGGCCCATGCGCACGTCGCGCGCCTCGAGCATTTCGTGGATCACATCGCCGTAGTCGCCCACGTCGAAGTTGCCCGGCGCATTGAAGAACGCATCCAGCTTGGCACCCAGCTGCTCGCGGCCGCCGTAGAGCCCGGCCAGGCCGGCGCCATCCTGCGGGGCGTCGAACGCCATGTTCCAGGCATTCGTCTCGGTGTAGTCGCCGCCCCAACGGGTGGGGTTGAACTCCTTCGCGGTCCAGCGCCACTTGCCCGTCGGATCGCGGGCGATGAAGAAGCCGGCTTCCGGATTGAACAGGTTGGTGTAGCCCACCGCGCGGCCGCGGTACCACTGGGCGTCATCGGCGTAGCTCTTGTAGCCACCGCCATGCGCTCTGTCCTTCGCCAGTGCATCGGCGAGGTTGGCGATACCAAAGTCGTTGATGTAGCCCGCGGTCGACCACGACAGGCCTTCGTGCACCTTGTCGTCGGTATAGCCATTGAAGATCGAGCGTTCGATGCCCTTGCGGCCCGCGCCCTTGACGTCGGTGCTGACGGTGGAGGCATTGCGGATCGCCGACAGGTAGAAGTTGGCGACGTCGAAGTTATGCACCCCCTTCAGCCAGGCATCGGCGAAGGCGACATCCGAGCTCGTGCCCACCATGAGGTCGGCATAACCCGGCGAGGTCCAGCGGGCGATCCAGCCGCCATCGCGGTACTGCTGGACGAAGCCATCGATCATCTCGCCGGCTTCGGTCGGGGTGAACAGCGTGTAGGCCGGCCACGCCGTGCGGTAGGTATCCCACAGGCCGTTGTTCACATACGGCTTGCCATCGACGATGCGCGCGCCCGTGTGCGTATCGGTGTTCTCACCGGCGGCCGCGGAGAACGGGCTGGCGTACTGCCACTTCGGTGCGTCCTTCGTCCCGGTGTTCTCGTACGCCTGGTTCGGGTAAAGGAACAGGCGGTAGAGGTTCGAATAGAGGATGGTGCGCTCGTCGCGGCTTGCGCCTTCCACCTGGAAACGGCCGAGGCGGTCGTCCCAGGCCTTGCGGGCACGCTCGCGCACGCTGTCGAAGGTGTCAGTCGCCGCGATTTCCTGGCCGAGGTTGGCCTTGGCCTGGTCGACGCTGATGAGCGAGGTGGCGATACGCATCGTCACCTGCTTGCCGCCCTTCTTCGCTGTGTCGAAGCCGAACCACGCGGAAGCGGCATCGCGCTTCTCGCCGGTGAGGCGGCCGCTCTCGGCCACGGGCTTATCGAACTCGGCGTAGAAGAACAGGCGGGTCGCGCCCGTGGACAGGCCGCTCTTCACATCGGACCAGCCATGGATACTGCGGCCGGCCGGGTCGAGGGTGACCGAGGCCTTGTCGTTGAGGTTGTCGAACACCAGCTGGGCGCGCTTGCCGGTGAAGGTGAACCGGAACATCGCCGCGTGATCCGTCGGCGTGATCTCGGTACGGATACCGTTATCGAAATGCACACCGTAGTAATCCGGGTGCGCCGTCTCCTCGGCATGGGTGAACGAGAGCGCGCGGGTTTCGCGCTTCAGCGCCGGGGCGCCGCTTTCCACCTGGGCCGGCATCACCTGGAAGGTCTGTCGCTCGCCCATCCAGGGGCTCGGCTCATGCGAGACCTGGAAGGCCTCGATGCGCGGGCGGTTATCGTCGCCGTTGCTGTCCTGGTACTGGTAGAGCCAGTTCGAACCGGCCTTGGTCACCGGCGTCCAGAAATTGAAGCCGTGCGGCATGGCAGCGGCCGGGAAGTTATTGCCGCGCGAGAAGTTGGCGTTGGCGTTGGAACCACGGCGCGTATCCACGTAATCCGTGGGGTGGCTGCTCTCGAACGCCGGCTGCGCGGCGATGCGCACATCGTCGATCCAGCCCTCGAACGCCTTGCCCGCCGGGGCATCGGCCGACAGCTCGATCGACTTGACCTTGCGGCCCTTGGCCACCTTGCCCAGGTCGACGCTGACGTAGTTCCACTGGTCCGGATAGAGCACGCGGCCGAGGCCCTGGCCCTTTGCCGTGGCCGGGATACGGTGCTGGTCCACGGCACCCGTGGCGGAGAGCTTCGAGCCATCGTCAAAGACGACATCGACGCTGACGTAATTGGAGGGGTTGCTCAGGTCGTTCCCGTTGGATCGCGGGAACACGAGCCACGAAAGCGTGGTGTCGTCGCCGACGGCCACGGCCGTGTCGAACAGCTTTGCGGTGAGGGGCGCGCCCGTGGACGTGCCGGCGTAATGCAGTGAGTGCATACCGGTGAAGCCAACATCGGGCTTGGCCGTGAGTACCGCCTCCTTCGGCGGGCCACCGGCGATACGGACGTCCAGGCCGCCAAACGGCGCCGCGGCGAGCGCGGGATCACCTGCTTCGAACGAGCTGTGGAAGCCCGGCGTCGCGGCCAGCACACCGGCCGGCACCACCATCGATGCGATCGCGAGCGCAAGCGCCGCCCTGCTCCATCCCAGCTTCGGTTCGGTCACGCGCTGTTCCCCTATTTGGTATGAATCGTGGATTTAAATCGTTCTAAATCGATCTTGTCAAACCGCAGTGCAACACATGGCCGGAGGCGGAGGGCCTTGCTACTCCCGCCAGTAGCGCCCGTGCGGACGCCGCCACTCGCGGCTTACCTGAGGCGGCCCATGCGACGGCACATCGATGCGGACCGCACCACTGCGCGCCGTGTCGTACACCTGGGCGCCGATGGCAGCATGCCGATCGATGACCAGCGGATGCGGGTGGCCAAACCGGTTGCGCCAGCCGGCGCCCGCGACAGTGAACGCTGGCCGCACCTTGCGCAGCCACGCGGCCGACGACGAATGCCGGCTGCCGTGATGCGCCAGGGTCGTCACCGTAGGCAACGGCGACACGAGATCACCCGCGGCCATCCTCGCTTCCGCCGCCGCACCGATATCACCGGTAAGCAGCAGGCGGCCGCCCTGCCCCTCCACGGCGAGCACGCAAGAGCGATCGTTCGCCTTGATCTTGCCCGACACAGGAGGTGGCACCGGAATGAACCGAAAGCGGACACCGTCCCAGGACCACGGTGGTGCACCGGCACAAGCCGCGGATGGCAGCGGCAGGCGGCCAGGCTCGCCCGCCCACACGCGCGCCGAGGGATAGCGACGCTGCACGGCCCGTGCACCGCCTGCGTGGTCGTTATCGCCATGGCTGACCACCAGCACATCCACCGGCGCGATGCCCAACGCCGTCACCGACGGCAGGACGATGCCGGCCCCGGCATCGTGGCCTGCGCCAAACCCGGGCCCTGTGTCATAGACCAGTGTGTGTGTCCGCGTACGCAGGACAACGGCAAGCCCCTGCCCTACGTCGAGCACCCACGCGCGGAACGCCCCGTGCGCCGGCGCCACACGTGGCGGACATAGCAGCGGCAGGAAGCAGAGCAAGGCGAAGCCACGCAACGGCACGCCGCGCGGCGCGAAAACCCATGCGGCGCCCGCTGTGGCGAACAACGTGGGCAACGGCCCTGCGTCGGGCAGGGCCAGTTGCGCGGCGGGCCACGCCGCCATCGGTGCGAGCATGTCCCACAGGCGCTCAACGATCCATAACGCCGCCCGCAACGGCAGCGAGGCCAGCTCGGCCACCGGCAGGCAGACACAACCCACGAGGGTCAGCGGAATGACCATGAAACTCACCAGCGGCGCGGCGACGAGATTGGCTGCAAACGAAACGAGCGACGCGCTACCAAACAGCCACAGCGACATCGGCAGCAGCGCCAGGCTCATCACCGCCTGCGTGCGCAGCAATGCCGCTAGCCATCCGCGCCACCCGCCAGCGGCAGGCGCCGTACAGGCCATCAGGAACGCGACGCCCGCGAAGGACAACCAGAATCCCGCCGACAGCACAGCCAGCGGATCGACCACCAACACGGCCATAAGCGCCAGGGCCAGGAGCGAGAGACCACCCGCGCGCCGCCGCGTGGCGGCCGCGATGACCAGGACGGCGACCATGAGCAGTGTGCGCACCGTGGGCAAGCCCATGCCGGCGAGCATGCCGTAAGCACACGCAACGCCCCATGCGAGCACCGCCTGCGCGATGCGCCGGGGCAAGCGCGTCGCCAGCCAGGGCAGCAGCAGGTACAGGCCCCGCGCTACCAGCACGCCACCACCCGCCGCCACGCCCACGTGAAAACCGGAGATAGCGATCAGATGCGATGTGCCCGTCGCGCGGGCGACATCCCAATCCGCCGCATCGAGCCCGCGCGTATCACCGATGGCCAGCGCCTTGAGTACCCGCGCCCCTCGCTCGCCGAGCATGCCGTCCATGCGCTGGCCGATCGCATCGCGCCAGCCATCCACGCAATGCCCGCTTGCGACGCGCGTGCTCTCGGCGGATGCGCGGACGTAGCCGGTGGCCACGATGTTCTTCATGAGCGCGACGCGCTCGGCATCGTTGCCACCCGGATTCACGACACCGCGCGGGCGGCGTAGACGCGCGCTGAATCGCCACGTCTCGCAAGGGGCTGGGGTCTCATGGGCGCGGTACCACGTGAGCCGCACCGGCCCACGCAGGCGTGGCTCACCCGCCCGCGGCAACGGCTGGAACAGGAAGGAAACATCCGCGCCCCGACGCCTGGGAAGGTCAGCCACGCGGCCGGTGAGCACCATATCGGTGCCCTCCCATACCGACGGCAAACGGGCCGCCATGCGATGTAGCGCATGCAACGATGCCCAGCATGCGAACAGCACGGCAATGGCTGGCAACCTCAGCCACGGCCACCGACGCATGGCGAACACGACGAGCGCCCCGCATGCCGAGGCACCGAGCACCGGTAACGAGGGCAGCACGGGGAATGCCTGCACAACCGCGCAGCCCACCAGGGCGGCCACGGCGAACGTGCATAACGTGATGGGGGGCGCGCGAAACGACACGGCGACCTGCAGCGACGAAAGAGGTCCGTCAGCGTAGGTCGGCTATGCCAGGGAATGGCCCGACGCAACGTGTCAGGCAAAGCCAAGACGTTGTGTAGGGCTTACCAACCACTAGTCGTTACGGTTGTGGTATCCGCCGCGTCCGTTGCCACGGTTGTCGGACGGCGAGCGCGAACCGCCTGATGACGGAATCGGCCGATCCGGTGGCGGGCGATGATCGCCACCACGCGAACCCCAGCCGCCCGGCGGTGGTGGCCTGCCGTGTCCGTCACCACCACCCGGCGGTGGCGGTCGTCCATGCCATTCACCCCCGCCACCCGGCGGCGGACGGCCACCGTGCCAATCGCCCCCGCGCGGCGGCGGCCGGTTATTCCAGCCTCCCGGCGGCGGCCGCCCGTGGCCATAACGATCACCGTAATAGCGATGCCCATACGCATCGCGATAGATCACCGTGGTGCCGCCATAACAGCAACCTGGTCCGTAGTAACCCGGACCGTAGTCGTAGTAACCGTAGGCAGGGCCGCCGTAATAACCGCCACCGGAAACGACCGTTGTCGACGTTTCCGTACCGATATAGGCATCGCCGCCCGTGCCATTACGCACGTAGCCGTAGCCCGGGTCGTAGTAGCACCCGCCAAGCGCAAGGCAGGCAGGTAAAGCCAGCAATGACAGCGAAAGTCGGCGCATGGTGGGCCTCGTGTAGGTGAGCACCACACTGCTCCGCCATCTTTGAACGCGCGCTAAAAAAGAAAGGGCCGCGAAAGCGACCCTTTCCCTCCATTCAGGCGATGGGATCAGCCTTTGTTCTTCTGCTGATCACCACGCTCATGCGCATTGTTGGCGTAGCTGGCTTCCGGCGACGGCACCTTCGGAGCGGCCGTCTCGTTACCCGCCTGCGTCCCAGGATTACCGCTGCGATCACCGACGGGCCACGACGGCGGCTGGCGATCACGTTCTTTCTTGGCTTCAAGCAGCGCCTGGATATGCGCCACCGCTTCTTCCTGGCTGATGTGCTGCACCGGCTCATCGGCCGGCGCCGCCGGCTTCGGCGCGGGGCGCGGACGCGGGGCTGTACGTGCGACCGGCTTCGACGCGGGCTTTGCTGCCGGCTTCGCGGCTACCGGCTTCGGCACGGCCACCGGACGGGTGGCGACCTTCTTCGCCGGCGCCTTGCTTGCCGCAGTCTTCGCGGCGGCCGTCTTCGGCGAGGCCTTCACCGTGACCTTCTTTGCCGCCGTCTTCGCTGCAGCGGTCTTCGGCGACGGACGAACGGCTACCTTCTTCGCCGCGGTCTTGGCGGCCGCGGTTTTCGGCGAACCCTTCACGACAACCTTCTTGGCGGCGGCCTTGCGGCCGGCCGTCTTCGGCGCGGCCTTTTTGGCGGCGGCCTTCTTTGCTACCGGTCGTGCGACCTTGCGCGCGGCAGCCTTCTTCGCCGGCGACTTCTTCACGGCGGCCTTGCGGGCGACCGTCTTGCGAGCAGCCTTCTTCGGCGCCGCCTTCTTCGCCGCAGCCTTCTTCACGGCCTTCTTGGCCGCCGGAGCGGCCTTGCGCGCAGCCTTCTTCGGTGCAGCCTTCTTTGCCGCGGCCTTCTTCGGGGCCGCCTTCTTCGCGACGACCGCCTTCTTCACGGCAGCCTTTTTCACAGCCGACTTCTTCGACGCCGATTTCTTCGCCGTGGATTTCTTCGCGGCAGACTTACGGGTGGTTGCCATGCGCTAACTCCTCCTGCGGTAGTAGCCGACGCGAACCGCCCCCCAGCGGGGAAACCCGCGTGCATGCCGGATGATCGAATGATCGTCAGTGATCCGGTAGGTGGATGATGTAACAGGTATTGGCGGAAGTCACATCAATTTGTCGAAAAAGTTCAGTTCCGAATCAGGAAAGTCCGGGCTGCGTCACCGCACTGAGGAAGTACGGGAGAATTTCGGGGCGCAAGGCGATAGTGAAAATGACCCCGTAGGCCGCGCCCCACAGATGCGCGCCGTGGTTCACGTTATCGCCGCCACGACGATCCATGTAGATCGAATACACCACGAAAAGAATGGCGTAGAGGATCACCGGCATCGGGACAATGATGACCAGGATGCGCCGCCACGGGGCAAACAGGGCGAAGGCGAACAGCACGCCCGAGACCGCGCCCGATGCACCCAGGCTCGTGTAGCCCGCGTTTTTCCGGTTTTTGACATAAGTCGGCAAAATCGAAAAAAGCAGCCCGCCGATATAGAACGTGACGAAGCCGAGCGGCCCCATGATCGAGGTATAGAACTCCTCGATCGCACGGCCGAAGAAATACAGCGTGAGCATGTTGAAGAGCAGGTGGCCAAAATCGGCGTGGACCAGGCCATAGCTGATCAGCCGGTAATACTCACGGCTGCGGTTGATGGCTGGCGGCCAAAGCACCAGGTCATCCATGAGCTTTCGGTTCTGCAGGGCGAGGAACGAGACCACGCAGGTCACGAGGATAATGAGGATCGTGGTGGTCATGCGCGGGGATTACGTCCTGGAAACGGCGAGCCAGCGCGCATCTTGGCTGCAATGTGCGGCATTGTGAACCCCGCCGGGCATCGAAGGAGGGCTATGATTCACGACCTCCCCCTGCTCCTGACCGACGATGTCCCCCATCCGATATAAGCAGCTCGACGTTTTTGCCGCCCGTCACGGCGGCGGCAACCCCCTTGGCGTGGTGATCGACGCCGAGGGCTGGTCGGACGAACGCATGCAGCGCTTCGCCCACTGGACCAATCTGGTGGAAACCACCTTCCTGCTCCCGGCACGCGCTGAAGGCGCGAACTACCGCGCGCGAATCTTCACGCCGAGCAAGGAGATACCGTTTGCCGGCCACCCGACCATCGGCAGCGCCCACGCGGCGCTCGATGCCGGGCTCATCACCCCGGATGCCGCTGGCGTGGTCTGGCAGGAATGCGGCGCTGGCGTACTGCCGATCCTGGTGGAAGGCACCGGCCCCGATCGCGAACTTTTCGTGCAATCGCCGAAGGCTCGCGTCGTGGGTGATGGCTCCAAGGGCGGCGAATGCCTTTCGAGCGTGCTCTATGGCGTCACGCTCGGCGCCCTCAAGCCGGCCTGCGTCGAAGGCGGCCGGCGCTGGTGGGTCGCGGAGTTCGCGGATGAAGCCACCCTGCGCGGCTGGCGCCCGGATCACGCAGCGATCCGCGCCCTCGCCCTCGCCACCGACACACTGGGCCTGTGCGTGTTCGCCCGCACCGCCGAGGGCCTGGCCGTGCGTGCCTTCCCCGCTGGCGTCGGCATCGTCGAAGACCCCGCCTCGGGCGCCGCGAACGGCCTCATCGCCGCCTATGTGGCCACGCATGACACCACCGGCACACTCAGCAAGGGCTACATCGTGAGCCAGGGCCGCGAGGTCGGACACGACGCCCGGATCATCATCCGTATCGACGGCGAGCACGTCTGGGTCGGCGGCCGCACCAACACCATCATTGATGGCGTGGTGGACTGGCGCGACGCCTGAGGGCTCAGGCGCCCATCGCTTCGTCAAGGCGCAAGGTAAGGCACTTCGCCGCGCCGCCGGATTTCATGTACTCATCGAGGGCCACCTCGATGACCATGAAGCCGGCGGCCTCCAGCCGTGAGCGCAACCCGGGACTGGCGCGGTTGAGGATGACGACCCGGCCGAGATTCACCGCATTGCAGGCAAACGCCACGGCATCGTGCTCATCCACGGTAATGCGCTCCGCGGGCGGCACATGGCGCTCGATCAGCGCCAGCGAGGCGGCATCGAAGGCCGCCGGGAAATAGAGGGTGTAGCCATTCACCAGCGGGCAGAAGCAGGTATCCAGGTGATAGAACCGCGGATCCGCGAGCTTGAGCGGCAACACCTCGATATCGAGCAGCCGGGTCAGCGCCGGCGCAGCCTCCAGATCCGAGCGGTGCCCATGGCCCATCCAGAGGCGGCGGCTGGTGCCGCGGTCGAACAGCGCATCGCCTGCGCCTTCGAAGAACACCCCGTCGGGCAGCTCGACGATGTCGAAACCGTGGTGGGTGAAGAACGCGCGGTTGTGCGCCTCCTCGCCCTTGCGCTCGTCATAACGGAAGCGACTGGGTACGAAGCTGTTGCCGAAGACCAGGCCGGCATTGGCGGCAAAGACCATGTCCGGCTGACCCTCCGCCGGCGGCTGGATCACCACGTCGGCGTGCCGCTGGACGGTCTCCCGCAACGCATCCCACTGGCGCTGGGAGCGCTCTGACGTGGTGTCGTGCACATGGCCCGTCATCCAGGGATTGATGACGTAGCTGACCTCGAAATACGTGGGAGCGCACATCAGGATGCGAGGCACCGTGCGCTCGAAGGTCGGGGTCGTTTCTGCCATGGACGGAGCACGCCTGAATGGGGGAACGAGCCCCCATCATGGCAGATAGACGGCGGGGGCCGTCAACGCATGGGCGGGCTCAGTGCATGCCCTCGACGATCGCCGAGACAGTCGCCGAGGAGAAATGCAGCTCCTTCAGCGCCTCTTCGAGCGAATCACGGGAATTCACCTCGCTCTCCACCTGCTCACCCACACTGGCGGGCGAGACATGGACGAAGCGGTGGCCGTCCTGGTAAGCGATGCCTTCATCGTGGACGGTCTGCTTCGTCAGCACCTTGAAGGTGCCATCCTGCGATTCGCGTACCGTCACCGCCCGGCCCTCGTGCTGGCCTTCGTACACCGTTTTCCAGCTTGCGGTCATTGTTCTCGCCTGGGAAGCCGCACAACAGCGTGCTTCCCGATTGTCGCCAACCCGGCGGCCAAGCGATTGTGAAGACGTGCGTAAAAACGGCCTAACGCTTCAATCCTTCAGGTTGGCCCGCGCCGCGGCCACGCGGGCCAGCCCCGCCCAGTCGATATCGCCATCGCCGCGATTGAGCGATTCCAGCAAGGCATCGTGGAGGACACTGGCCACCGGCATCGGCACCCGCTTCGTCTCGGCGGCGGCGCGGGCGAGCCCCACATCCTTGAAGCCCAGGCTGAGCTTGAAGCCGGCCGGCTCGTAGCGGTCCTCGGCAATCATGCCGCCGTAAATCTTGTAGATCGGGGCCGAAAACAAGGTGTTCTGCATCACCTCGAGGAAATCCTTCGCCGCCACGCCGTGGGCACGGGTCAGGGCGCTCGCCTCGGCCATGCTCTCGATGGCGGCGCCAATGAGGAAGTTGCCGCTGATCTTCACCACCGCCGCACGGATGGGGTCATCCCCCATGGGCCAGACCTTCGCTGCGAGCAACTCCAGCAACGGCTGCACTTTTGCCAGGTACGCGGGCTGGCCAGAGGCCACCATGTTGAGGTTGCCGGCAGCGGCCACCTCGGGGCGGCCGAACACCGGCGCGGAGACGAAGCCCACGCCGCGTGCGTCATGCGTATCCGACAGTTCCTGCGCCAGGGCCACGGAGATCGTCGCGTGGTTCACATGGACGGCACCCTGCGCCAGCGCGGGCAGCACCTCACCCAGGATCACCTCGCGCACGGCCGCGTCATTGGCCAGCATGTTGTGGACCACCTCCGCGCCTTGCGCGGCCTCGGCAGCCGTCGCGGCGACCTTCGCGCCCAGCGCCTTGAGCGGCTCCGCGACCGACGCCGTGCGGTTCCACACGGTGACCTCGTGGCCACCCTTGACCAGGTTCGCGGCCATGCCCGCGCCCATGCTGCCCAGCCCGATAAATCCGATACGCATAACACCTACTCCGGTCAGACGGCCTGGCCCGCGGCGTGTCCCGAGGCCCAGGCCCATTGGAAGTTGTAGCCACCCAGGTGGCCGGTCACGTCGAGCACTTCGCCGACGAAGAACAGTCCGGGCTGGCGCTTGGACATGAGGGTGGCCGACGACACTTCGTCGGTATCCACGCCGCCCAGGGTGACCTCGGCGGTGCGATAGCCCTCGGTGCCGCTGGCGACCAGCGGCCAGTCCTGCAACTGTGCCGCGATGTCCTTCAATTCGGCGTCACGGTACTGGCGCATGGGCTTGCTCGGCAGCCAGACCTCGCACAGGCGTTCGGCCAGGCGGCGCGGCAGCAAGCTGGAGAGCACGGTGCGGAATTCGGCTGCGGGGCGCTCTTCGCGACCGGCGCGCAGCGCCTCATAGGCATCCTGGCCCGGCAGCAGGTCGAGGCGAAGATCCACGCCCGGCTCCCAGTACGACGAGATCTGCAGGATGGAGGGCCCGCTGATGCCGCGGTGGGTGAACAGCATGGCGTCGCGGAAGCTGGTGCCGTTGGCGCGGGCTTCGATGGGCAGGGCCACACCGGCCAATCCGTCGTAACGCTCCTGGTGCTTGCCGCTGAGGGTGAGCGGCACCAGCCCGGCGCGCACGGGGAGCACGGTATGGCCAAACTGCTTCGCCACCTCATAGCCAAAGCCACTGGCGCCCAGGCTGGGAATCGACAGGCCGCCCGTGGCGATGACCAGGGACGGGGCGCTGAACCGGCCTAGCGGGGTGTCGCAGCCAAAGCCGCCCTCGCCTGCCCGGATCCGGGTGACCGGGGTGTTGAGCTCGATCCTCACACCCGCCGCCGCGCATTCATCGAGCAGCATCCGCACGATGAGCTTGGAGGATTCGTCGCAGAACAGCTGGCCGGGGCTTTTCTCGTGGTACTTGATCCGGTGCTTGTCGACGAGGTCGATGAAGTGCCACGGGGTGTACCGGGCGAGGGCCGACTTGCAGAAATGGGGGTTTCGGCTGAGGAAGTTGGCCGGGGTGGTGTGGGTGTGGGTGAAATTGCAGCGGCCGCCGCCGCTCATCAGGATCTTCTTGCCCGCCTTGTTGGCGTGGTCGAGCACCAGCACCCGGCGGCCCCGCTGGCCGGCGACGATGGCGGCCATGAGGCCGGCGGCGCCTGCGCCAATGACGATGGCGTCGTATTCCATGGGGGTCTGCCTGGCCGTGCAAACGCATATGGTACCGCCGTCGCGTAGACTTGTCGGCTGTAACCCTATGCGAGGACTACCCCATGCCTTCCTTCGATATCGTTTCGGAAGTCGATAAGCACGAACTGAGCAATGCCGTGGACCAGGCGAACCGTGAGGTTTCGACCCGGTTTGACCTGAAGGGCACGAAGGCGAAGTTCGAGCTGGAGGACAGTGTGATTACGCAGAAGGCTGATAACGAGTTCCAGATCGAGCAGATCCATCAGATCCTGCGTACGCGCCTGGCTGCGCGCCAGATTGATGTGCGTGCGCTGGATGTGGGCAAGGTGGAGACGAACCTGGCTGAGGCGCGCCAGAAGGTGACCGTGAAGCAGGGTATTGAGCAGCCTGTCGCGAAGAAGATTATCGCGAAGATCAAGGAGGCGAAGCTGAAGGTCGAGGCTCAGATCAACGGGGAGAAGATCCGTGTCACGGGTAAGAAGCGTGACGATCTTCAGGATGCTATCGCCCTGCTCCGTAAGGCGGATTTCGAACTTCCGCTGCAGTTCGAGAACTTCCGGGACTGAGGTTCGATACGGCTCGCCTTCGGCATCGCTCGGGGGCGCTCGGCTTCGCCATCGCCTTAGTGCTCTGACGTTTCCGGAAAGAGCCCTTGGCGCCCACCCTCGCTGCTCAGACAAGTCTCCAACGTTCGAAAAGGATGCCCCTCCGGGGCCATGTACTTATTGCCCTACGGGCGCGAACCGGCGTGCGGACGGGGGTTTGAAACTCGCCTTCCCTGGCTCGGTTTCAAACGAGCGGCCATCCATGGCCGCTCCCGCCTGCGGCGGCTGTTCCCGTCCGCCCGCCTCGTCTCCGACAACTCGCCTCGAGGGTGGGCGCCAAGGCCTCTCGGACACACTGAGGCAAATCGGTGGGAAAGCCTCCGCCAGCAACACGGCCGACCTCGCGGCGCCCCACACCTGCCAAACGCCCGTAGGAGCCCACCCTGTGGGCGACATCTTTCGCCTCAACGCTCAGGCCCTGTCGCACGGCACGATCGATCAAGGGCCAAACGCCGCAAGATCCGGACTCTGCCGCGAACGGCGTCGCCCACAGGGTGGGCTCCTACAGAAATGTCGGATATTCGGTGACTTAGCGCGGCGGCTACTGCAATTGCGTAGCGATTGCTATGTCGGGCATGTGCTGCGCGACGCGGGCCGGGCGTAACGTGGTGGCACAGGGCAAGCTCAGGAGCGTGTTATGGCAACGGGTACCGTTAAGTGGTTCAACGATGCGAAGGGCTTTGGTTTCATCACGCAGGATGCGGGTGGCCCAGATGTGTTCGTGCACTTTCGCTCAATACAGGGCAACGGCTTCAAATCGCTGCAAGAAGGCCAGAAAGTCGAATACGAGGTGACTCAGGGAAAGAAAGGTCCGCAAGCCGACAACGTAAAGCCCATGTGACGGCATCCCTTGCACACCAATCAACCCGGCACACACCCGAAACAGACGCTAACGACACATCGCGCTCCCTCACGGAGGAACCAGCCATGCGTCTTCGCAACCTGCTACGGATACCGTCCTGGCTCCGTGCGCTCTTCGATATCGAGGTACAGGCAGAGAGCCGCGAAACACGGCACATACCTGCCAGCGCACCACACCTCCAACCCGGCCAGCGCGTCGAATTCAACGTGCACCCTGGCGAAGACGGACCCTGGTACGCAACCGAAGTGCGCGTCATCCGCGACCTCGGTGGAGGCAGCGACGCAACCGAGAACCCACACTAACGCCCCAGCACGACGCTGGCATCACTCAGGGACACAGGGGTCCTCTTAAGCAAAGGAGAATGCAATGTCTAACGCGAAGCAAAAAGGCCTCAAGGATGATCGTGAACCAGATCAGGTCGAAGCCTTTGAGGAATGCAGGCTCGGAGCGAGCGGTCTCGCCGACGCAGACCACGTCACTGTGAGGGCCGGCGATCACTTCGGACCTTCCGTGATCGCAGAAGGCGGCAGACCACCGCTTGATGGCAAGTATTTCGAAGCCAAATCGAATCAAGCTAGCTTCCCCCTTCAAGTTAGTTTTTCGGTAAAGGATGACTTCAATAGTTTTTGGGAGAAACTCCGATTCAGGTGCGTGACGAACCTGCCCCCAGGCTCTTTACAAATCACGGGCTCGCCTGGCCCGACCAAAGTTGATATCGACCACGAGAATTCGCTCGTAACGATTGTCCCCGACAACACCTTTGGCTATTTCACTAGCATGCAAATCTTCACAAACGAAGGGAGCGATGGCATTTCCGTAGCGATCGACGACATCGAGATCTGGTACCACCGCAGGGGACCGTAACCTTCACGAGCTCCATAGGCTAGCGACACGGCTGCGGTTACGCCGGTTCGATACGGCTCGCCTTCGGCTTCGCGTCGCTCGGCTTACGCCATCGCTTTCGCGCTCGGACATACTGAGGTTGCGTGAGGGGAAAGCCACCGCGGCCGTCACGGCTGCTGTAGGAGCCCACCCTGTGGGCGACATCTTTCGCCTCAACGCTCAGACCCTCTCGCACGGCACGATGATCAAGGGTCAGACGCCGCAAGATCCGGGGCTTTCCGCGAACGGCGTCGCCCACAGGGTGGGCTCCTACAGAGACGCCGCTGGCCTGTCGGTGGTTTGCACCTCGAACGACAGGGCCTGCCGCCACAGCCATGTCGACGGCTCTCCGCCCACACCACCTCAGTGTGTCCGGGAGGCCTTGGGGCCCACCCTCGAGGCGAGTTCCGCACAAGAGAGCGGCCGTAGGCCTAATTAATACATCTGCCGCGGAGCGGCACTCCTTTACGAACGCGGAGGACCTGTCTGAGCAGCGAGGGTGGGCCCCAAGGCCTCTTTCCTGAGACGTCCGAGCGCGAGGCGGCGCCAGCCGCTCAACACATGCATTCGCTTCAGCGAATGAACCGACTCAAAGGCTGGCGATACGACTGCGGTTACGCCCGTCGTTCTTCGCCTCGTATAGCGCCTCGTCAGCGCGGCCAAGCAGCGAATTCAGGGATTCCGGCGCGCGCCACATCGCTACGCCCGCGCTTACCGTAATGCGGATACGGTAATCGCCATGCACGATCACCTGCGACGCCAGCGCATGGCGCACTCGCTCCGTGATATCCAGCGCGTGCTCCGCCAGCGCACCCGGCAAGCACAGGATGAACTCCTCGCCGCCAAAGCGACCCGCCAGGTCATCCGCACGGCACATCGACGAAATCACTCGCATCGTCTCGCGGATCACCGTATCGCCTGCCAGATGGCCGAACGTATCGTTCACGGTCTTGAAGTCATCGATATCGAGCAACACCATGCTGAACGGAATGCCATCCGTCGCCGCGCCCTGGCGCACGCGCTCCGCCTGCTCCAGGAAGCGGCGGCGGTTCAACGAACCCGTCAGCTCATCGGTTCCCGCCAGATGGTCGAGGCGCTCATTCGCCGCCTTCAGGTCACGCGTACGTGCCTCGACCTGCGCCTGTAGCAGCTCGGCACGGCGGCGCAGGTACAGCGTCCGCAGATACACGAGACCGAAGAACATCGCCACGGCCACCGCTACGCCAAGCAGCAAGGTCCATGGGCTCTCGTACCAGCGCGGCACCACCTCGACACGCACCGAGGTCTCGATCGTGCGCGCATCCAGTCCGCGCATGGTCGCGCGCAGGCGAAGTGTGTACGTGCCGCTGGCGAGGTTCGTGTAAATGGCGCTCGGCGGGATGCCGCGGGCCACTTCGTTCCACGCGTTATCCGTGTCGTCCATGCGGTACGCGTAATGGGTCTCCTGCGGCGCGCGGAAATCCAGCAGCGCGAAGTCAACGCGCAGGTTCCGGCCGTCACCATCGAGCTTTATCCGGCCACCCTCTTCCGGTAGCTGCGCCAGCGGCACGGACTTATCGTTCATGGCGATATGGGTCACTGCCAGCTGCGGTGTCGCCACCTGCGGCGCCACCCAGTACGGACGCACAACCGTCAGGCCGCCGAGGCCGCCGAACATCAGCTCACCACCCGGCGCCTCGGCCGCGGCTCGGTGGATATAGCTCGGGATGCGCAGGCCATCGCGAATGCCCAGGTCGAACACCCGGTGGCTGGCCGCATCGACCATGGCCACGCCATTTGCCATCGACGCCCAGACGCGGTCGTCATGATCGACCAGCAGCGCATTGATCTTGGTATTGACCAGCCCCTCGCGCGCGC
The DNA here is from genome assembly GCF_023078475.1 of Luteibacter aegosomaticola. Classification (NCBI taxonomy): domain Bacteria; kingdom Pseudomonadati; phylum Pseudomonadota; class Gammaproteobacteria; order Lysobacterales; family Rhodanobacteraceae; genus Luteibacter; species Luteibacter aegosomaticola. The sequence continues at coordinate 3,040,351 of NZ_CP095741.1, forward strand.
CGATCAGGCCAAAGCGGAACGGCCCGCGCTCCTTGAAATCATCGAGGTAGGCGATGCCACCGAACGTGCCCAGCCACAGCCGGTGATGCGAATCAAACGCCATCGAACCGGTGTAATCCTGCGGCAGGCTTTTCGGGTCCGCCGGCTCATGGCGGATGTTCACGAAACCCGGCTCGCCGTCGTACGAGACGCTGATGCCGCTGATGGTGGCGAACCACCACGAATGCGCCATGCGCACGATGTGGCGAACCTGGTCGCCGACCAGGCTATGCGGATCCTTGTCGTCGTGCCGCATCTGGCGCAACGCGCCGGAGACCGTGTCGTAACGGAACAGCCCATCGTAGGTACCGATGAGCAGGTCGTTGCCATCGCGCTGCATGGAAAGGATGAGCCGGCCATCCAGGCTCGGGATCATCGAGCTCTGCAAGGCGAAGGTATTCGGGTCGATCCGCGAGACGCCCTGTGCACCCGCCCAGATCGAACCATCCGGCGCCACGACGAAGGCCTGCACATCGCGCTCGGCCTGCTCGCCGCCGAGCTGCAGGTGGCGCATGCCGCCGCTACCCAGATCGAGCACGTCCACGCGGCCCATGCCCAGGCCGAGCCAGATCCGACCGCGCGGATCGACGAACACCGAGTGGACGTTGGCGTTCGACAAGGTGTGCGACTGCAACGGCGAAGGCAGCACCGAGAAGACCTTGCGGCCGTTCGGGTCATAGTGCGCGGCGCCGAGTTCGGTGGCGACCCAGATGTTGCCCGTGCGGTCCTGGAAGATATCGCGCGTGATGTCGCCGGGGAGCGACGAAGCCATGGCCGCATCGTGCGAGAGCGCGCGCAGCTGCCCGGTGTTGAAGTCGTAGGTGACGACGCCCGCGCCATCGGTGGCCGCCCACAACACGTGCTCCGGGGTCTCGCGGAACGCACGGATGGTGCGGCGGCGGGCCAGGCCGGTCTTGCCCGAATAACCGGGCACGAGGTGGCCGTGCCCATCCGGGGTGATGTACACCGCGCCGGACTGCCCGGTGCCGACCCACATGCGGTTCTTGCTGTCCTGGTACAGCGCCCAGACCTGATCGTGCAGGATCGCATCGATCTCGGGATCGCTCGACACGACACGCTCGAAATGACCGCCGGGCTTGCGGATGAACACGCCGTTGTCCAGGCCGACCCAGAGATTGCCTGCGTGATCTTCCGCCACCATGAACGTGCGCGGCACCATCGAACGGTCGTCGCCGGGCTGGCCCGTGACATGGGTGATCTCGCCCGTCGACAGCTTCAGCCGGTCCAGGCCGCCTTCGGTGGCGATCCAGAAGATGTCCGGGTCGCTCGACCGGGCGATGGCAAACACCTTGCCATTGGCCGTGCCGCCCTTCCCCACCGGGTAAAGGTGGAAGCGCACGGTCTTCGGGTCGAAGCGCAGCAGGCCACCGGCATTGGTGCCAACGAGCAGGCCACCATCATCCAGCGGCATCAGCGCGCGGACATAGGCATCGGGCAACACGGCGCCGCCGTACGAATCCGGTTCCTGGCCGAACACCTGCATGCGGTAGCCGTCGTACCGGGCGAGGCCGCCGAACGTGCCGATCCAGATCACGCCGGCCTTGTCCTGGACGATGGCCGTGGTCGTGGAATGCGGCAGGCCATCGGCGACGCCCACGGTATCGAACCACGCTGTCTCGTAAGCGGCCCAGGGATCGACGGCCACATGCTGGGCTACCTGCGCCGTGGCGCTGCCCATGCACAACATAGAGGTGACAAAGACAACGACGAGGGCGCGCAACAGCAGGAAGCGGAAGGGCCGGTTCGAGCGATCAGCCTGCATAAGCCATCGAAGGGTCGAGGTAACGGCTGAACGCATCGGCCGTCATGGGGCGCGCGAAGAAATAGCCCTGGCCGATATCGCAGCCCAGCCCGCGCAGCCAATCGGCCTGCGCTTCGGTTTCCACGCCCTCGGCGATGGTCCGCATGTTGAGTTTCTTGGCGAGGCCCACGATGGCCTCGGTGATCTCGCGATCGGCCAGGTTCGAATCGCTGCCGCGCACGAAGCTCTGGTCGATCTTGATCGTGCCCACCGGCAACTCGCGCAGATGGCTGAGGTTCCAGTAGCCCGCGCCGAAGTCGTCGATGAGCAGGTCGAACCCGTGCGAACGCAGCTTCACCAGCTGGCGCATCGTTTCTTCCGGCTCGCGCATGGCGGTGGATTCGGTGAGCTCGAAGCGGATACGGGTGGGGTCCACCCCGAACGAGCGGACGACCCGGTGCAGCGTTTCAACGAACGCAGGGCGACTCAGCTCGTGCATCGAGAGGTTGATCGCCACGTAATCCACGAAGCGGGCCGCCTTGTCCCAGGCCTGGACCTGCGCCAGCACGGCGCGCAACACGTACTCGCCCAGCGCATGGATAAGGCCCGAGCGCTCGGCGACCGCCACGAACACGCTGGGCGGCACATCGCCGCGCACGGGATGGTGCCAGCGCGCCAGCGCTTCGACCCCGGCCAGGCTGCCATCGTGCAGGTTGCGCTTGGGCTGGTACTCCACATCGAGTTCGCCGCGCTGCAGTGCCTCGCGCAACTCCACGGTGAGGGCCAGGCGCTCGCGCGCGGCCTCGAGCATCCCTTCTTCGTAGAAACGGAAATCCGCCTTGCCGGTTTCCTTCACCGCGTACATGGCGGCATCGGCATTACGGATGAGCGCCTCGGCTTCATGGCCGTCCTGCGGTGCGATGGCGATCCCGATGCTGGGGCTCACCGCGACCAGCTGGCCGGCGACATTCACGGGCTGGGAGACCAGGTCGAGCACCTTGCGGCACACGCGCACCAGGTTTTCCATGCCACCGTAGGATTTCACCACCACCACGAATTCGTCGCCGCCGAAGCGCGACACCGTGTCGCGCTCCCGGACGCTGCTGCGCAGCGAGGTCGCCACGGCACGCAGGAAGGTATCGCCTGCCTCGTGGCCCAGGGTGTCGTTGATCGACTTGAAGCCGTCGAGGTCGATGAACATGACCGCCAGCACCGCGCCGCCTGGTTGCGCCAGGGCTTCTTCCAGCTCGCGCATGAGGAAGGCACGGTTGGGCAAGCCCGTAAGGTTGTCGTGGTAGGCGTGGAACGCGAGGGCCCGGCGGGCTTCCTCACGGGGATCCTTCAACCGGGCGTTCAGCTTGCGGCGCTGGGTCATCAGCATGGCGATGACCACGGAGGCCACCGCGAAAACGACCACGAGCGACACCAGCCAGCCAAAACCGGCGCCGCTGGTGCTGAATCCGGAACAGCTGGTCCCGCCCGGCCCCGCAAAGGGCCAGCGTGCGCAGTTCGAGACGGCATGGCGCATGCCGTTTTCGACGCTAGTTGTCAGCACGCCTCGCTCCGGCCTGGCTTTGCCAGGCGGTGGGACCAACCAAACATTGTGACCTCGCCGGGGGGGGAGTCTTGGGGAAAGCCCGGTCGAGATACGACTCGTCCGGGTTTATCGGCCAATGACACCTTGAACTTTAGTGCCCCGCCCTACCGCATACCGCCGTCTTCACATTCAGTGAGACGGCGGGTCCGACACGCATGATGCGTTGTCGGCGGAAAAACGCAATCCGTGCCGTTCGTCCGGGGTGGCTCAGCCGCCCTTGGCGGGTGCCGCGAGATACGTATCGAACCAGGCCAGGGCGCGGGCCAGGACGTCACGGCGGCTGGCATCGCGGGCAAAACCGTGGCCCTCGCCCGGGTAGACCACCAGCGAGGTGGGCACGCCCTGGGCGCGCAGGGCGTGCCAGAACTCGAACGACTGCGGGGCCGGGGTCTCGGCATCACGCTCGCCCACCACCACGAGGGTCGGGGTCTTCACGTTCTTGATGTAGTTAATGGCGGAGCTCTTGCCGTAAACGCCCGGATCGTCATACACCGAGGCGCCGAAATACGGCTTCATCCACTGGTCGATCAGGTTCTGGCCGTAGTAACTCTGCCAGTTCGAGATGCCGGCACCGGCCACCGCCGCCTTGAAGCGGTCGGTCTGGGTCACGGCGAACATGGTCATGAAGCCGCCGTAGCTCCAGCCGGTGAGGCCAAGGCGCTTGTCGTCGACCGGGTGGGTCTTTTCGATCGTGTCCACGCCGGCAAGGGCATCCCGAAGGTCGCCGTAGCCGAAGTCCTTGCGGTTGGCCTGGACGAATGCCTCGCCCTGGCCGTAGCTGCCACGCGGGTTAGGCATGAAGACGAAGTAGCCGAGCGCCGAGAGCGGCGCCGCGCCGTAGCCCGGGCCGGGCCAGCGCGGGAGCACCGCAGCCGCCGGGCCGCCATGGATCGACACGATCATGCCGTAGCGCTTGGCCGGGTCGTAATTGGCCGGGTACAGGAGCCAGCCCTGCACATCATGGCCTTCATTTTTCCAGGTGATCGATTCCGCCTTGCCCCACGAGGGCTTGAGGCCTTCGTTGAACGAGGTCACCGCCACCGGGGCGGCCTTGCCGGCCAGGTCGGCCACGAGCACTTCCACCGGCTTGTCGAACGAGCTGGCGACAAAGGCGGCGTGGCTGTGGTCCTGGGTAAGCGAGAGCGACATCGACAGACGGCCATCGCTCAACGACATAGGCAGGTCGAACAGCGTGGTCGGCGTCGCGTCGCCGCTGGCAGGCACGGCGTAGCTGGAAACACGGCTGGCGCCCGCCACCTGCTCGGAGACGACCATGCGGTCGTTGGCCGCCCACGAGAGCCAGACCGGCGTGGTGTGCGTGCCCGGGGTGATGTCCTGCGGGGTACCGCCCGTCGACGGCACGGTCCAGATATCGCCGCCGGTGGAACCCTGGTCGCTCATGAGGCCACCGATGAAGGCGATCCGCGACCCGTCCGGGGAGAAGCGCGGCACCGCGACCTGCAGGTCCTTCAACGGACCCTGCAAGGCATTGGTGTCGACGATGACGGTGCCCTTGGCACCTTCGCTGGCCGGCTGGACGTAGAGCTTGGCCACCCACCAGTTGTTATCGCCCGGCGGCGGCGCCGCGACATAGGCGATGCGCGTGGCGTCGTCGGAGAACGCGTACTCGTAAACATGCAGGCCCGCCGGGGTCAGCACGTGGATCGCGCCGCCGGTAGCGGCGACCGATGCCACCTGCTGCACCTCGAGGCCCTCGACGCCGATCTCGCCGAGCTGCGGCTTGGCCGCGGCGGTAGCGCTCGCGCGGCGGGTCGCGTTGGGCACGTAGAGGAAGCCGAGCTGCTTGCCATCGGCCGACCATTCCAGGCCACTGACGTAACCGGTGAGGTGGGTCAGGCGCTGCGCGGGCGCCTTGGTGGCGATATCGACCACCTGGATGTCGTTCTGCTTACCCTCTTCCACACCGGCGCCCTTGCCGCCGCAATCGGAAAGGAAGGCCAGGTGCTTCGAATCGGGTGCCCAGGCCACGCTGGATTCACTGCAGCCCTTGGTGGCGGTGATGCGGCGGGCATTGCGGCCATCGGCGTCGGCCACCTGCACCACCGGCTTGCCGTCGGTCTTCACCGACCAGGCCAGGTGCTTGCCATCGGGCGAGAGCGCCACGGAACCCACCATGCGCACCTTGGTGAGTCCATCGAGGATGGCAGCGATGCGCGGATCGTCGGCTTTCGGGGCGGGGGCCTGTTCGGCCTGGGCGGCGGTGGCACAGGCAAGCGCGACGGCGGCGGCGATCCAGGTTGTACGCATCGGTTTGGCTCAGGACGTGTAGGAGCCGTGAAACCTACCACACCCGGGCCGTGCTCCTACACGAGCAGGTTCCGGTACTCGGTGTTGCGCTCGAACCAGCGGACGGCGTAGGAACACGCGGGGTGCACCTTCCAGCCATTGTCGGCGGCCACCTCGACCGCCCGGCGGGTCAGCAGGTTGGCGATGCCGCGCCCGGCGACAGCCTCGGGCACACCGGTATGGGTGATGGTCATGGTCTTCCCATCAAGCCGGTAATCCAGCTCGCATTCGTGGCCATCCACGTTCGCCAGGAACACCGTGTTACCGCGGTCGTGGTGGATTTCCAGCGGTTTCGGGTTCGCACTCATCGTCGTTCTCTCCAAGCCAGCTCGGGCGCGCTTTCGCATTCTGTCGATGGACGGCGCGCTAGCGTCGTCGATGGCCAAGCATGCGCGCCTTCACGAGCACAATCCATCACCCACCGGAGAAGCATCATGCAGAAATGGGGCAAGGCAGTCTGGACCGGCAATATCAAGGAAGGCCAGGGGCTCATCTCGAGCCAGACCGGGGTACTCAAGGATGCACCCTATGGCTTCGCCTCGCGCTTCGAGGATGGGCCGGGCAGCAATCCCGAAGAATTGCTCGGGGCGGCGCACGCCGCATGCTTCACCATGGCGCTGTCATTGATGCTGGGGAATAACGGCCTCACCGCCAACCGCATCGAAACCAAGGCCGACGTCACCCTCGCAAAAGATGGCGAAGGCTTTTCGATCACCAAGGTGCACCTGACGACGAAGGCGCAGATCCCCGGCACCGACCAGGCGAAATTCGCCGAGATTGCCCGGCAGGCGAAGGAAGGCTGCCCGGTCTCCAAGGTACTGAAGGCCGAGATCACCATGGACGCTACGCTGGAGGCGTAAACTGCCTGCGCCGCCGGGTGGCCCGGCGGCGTTTCCGGCTGCCTGGGATACCAAACGCACGTGCTGATCATCCACGAACACGGCCAACACGACCGTCCGACCGTATGGACCCCGGGCATGGGCCGCCCCAAGGCGCCCATCTGGATCGATCTGCTCGAACCGAGCGAAGACGAGCGTCATTGCGCCGCCGAGATCACCGGGCTGCGCGTGCCCGAGCGCTCCGATATCGTGAACCTCGCGCTCTCCAGTCGCATCCGCACGGATGACGACGCGATGTACCTGTCCATCCCCTACTTCGCCGATACGAACAACGGCCATGCCGCGCAGCCGGTCGGCATCGTGGTGACCAACCACGTGCTGATGACCCTGCGCTTCACGGAATCGCCCGCGTTCGACCTGGCCAATGCGAGTTGCCAGCACCAGCACTGGGAATCCAGCGCCGATGTGCTGGCCACGCTGATCGAAGCCATCGTGAACCTCGGCGCGCAGCGGATGGAAGATGTCTCCGCCGAACTGAAGAAGCTCTCCGACCGTGTCTTCACGCCCGAGCGGCTCGGCACACCCGTGCTGCGCGGCTGCATGCTCGAAGTGGGCCGGCTCGAAGGCATGCAGGCGCGCAACCGCTCCTCGATGCTGGGCGTGCAGCGCATCGTCTCGTTCGTGCGGGCCAAGAAGCCCGACTGGATGGGCGATGCGGTCGAAGTCCGCCTGCGCGTGGTGGAACATGACCTGCGCACGCTGGATGAGTTCGACGACCAGCTCACCAACAAGCTGCAGTTCCTGCTCGACGCCACCCTGGGCTTCATCAGTACCGACCAGAACCACGTGATGAAGGTGCTGACGGTCGCCTCGGTGGCGACGATCCCGCCCGTGATCCTGGCGGGCATCTGGGGGATGAACTTCAAGGACATGCCCGAGCTCAACCTGCCCTACGCCTACCCCATCGCCCTGCTCATCATGCTGCTCAGCATGGCGTTGCCGGTGCTTTTCTTTAAGTGGCGCGGCTGGTGGTCCGGGGACTGACACATGCTACGCACCCTGCTCCGCCCGGCCACGGCCCCCATCAAACGCTGGGTCATGACGGCCTTCCCGAAGCCCCCTTCGGGGGGCATCGATTACGAACACCCCGTGGGCGATCCCGGGCTGTTCGGCCCGAACTCCGTCACCTGGCGCATCCATAACGATTTCTGCGGCATGCTCGCCGGCGGCCTCTGCGCGCTCTACCTGCAAACCCTGCATCCGCGCGCGCTCGCGGGCGTCTGGGACCACTCCAATTTCCGTGAGGACCTGGTGGGCCGGCTCCGCCGCACCACCACCTTCGTGGGCGGGACCACCTACGCGCCGACCGCCGATGCCCAGGCCATGATCGAACGCGTGCGGCATATCCATGCGAAGGTCACGGGCATCGACGAAGCCGGCGTGCCTTACGCCGCCGATGACCCGGACCTGCTCACCTGGGTGCACGTGAGTGAGATGGCCAGCTTCCTCGAAGGCTTCCGCGCCTACGGCCCGATGGGGCTGACCGATGCCGTCGCCGACGCGTATTTCAACGAAACGCGACGGATCGCGGAGGCCCTTGGCGCGCGTGACGTGCCAGGCTCGGTCGCCGCGCTCGATGACTACGTACGCAGCGTCATGCCGACCCTGGCCTATACGGAACGCACCCGGGTCGTGCTGGAGGTGCTCGCCGACCTGGACCTGCCCGTGCCACTCGCCGGCCTGTCGCGCGACATCTTCCTTCACGCCGGCGCGTTCCTGCTGCCACCCTGGGCCAGCGAGCTGCTCCGCCGCACCCCCGCCGACCAGGTGAAGGCCCGCGTGGCCGCCGCTACCCTGCGCGGCATGGCCCCGCTCTTCCGCGCCGCCCTGACCGATGGCGTCGCCACCCGCTCCTGCCACCGTACCGGGGTCGACCGCCGGATCCTCTTCACCTGGCCTCGCCCCCTGTAGGAGCGCACTGGCGCGCGATGCACGGTTCCGGCAAACCCGGACCGCGCACAAGCGCGCTCCTACAGGGGCTATCGCGCCCTTGTGAACCCCGTCACATGTGATGCGCGTCACAGTTCTCAGCAATTCGTGAGAAATTGCATTAAAGTTATAGGCTATTCCGGCCGCTACCCAAGGGTAAGTGGAAGTGGGCAGCTTCCCGGCGTGTCGCGATCACCAGGCTCAAACAGGGGGCCTTCTCGGGGGAGGATGGGTTCGGTGCGACTTCAGATGTTCCATGGTGGCCGGCTGGCCACGGGCAGCGGCACACCGTGAGCGCTGCCTGGCACTCGCTCGCCGGCGGCATGCCGGAATCCAGGCTCCTCGCCTCCGTGGCCGAGTTCACCCACCACCGCGATATCGACGCGCTGGACCATAGCCTCGTGCTGTCCATCGCCGAGCTCGTGGCGGTGAAGAGCGTCACCCTGTGCAAGGCGGGCGATAGCCTGCAGCACCCCGTTGAATCGCTCACCGTCTGCATGCGCCACGATGACGGCCAGTGCATCGTCGAAGCCGTGGAGCCCATGCGTGATGGCGACCCCGTCGACACCATCGTCTGCGCCATGGAAACGCTGGAAGTCATCTCCGACGTGACCGAGGCCGGCCTCTGCCGGTTGGTGGTGCCGATCATCCGCGACCACGTGGCGATCGGCGCGCTCATGCTCGAAGCCGACGATTCGCTCGATAACGTGCGCGTGATGATGGAAGGCTTTGCCCGCATCTACGCCAACTACATCGCCCTGCTCAACGAGAGCGAGCGCGACAAGCTCACCGGCCTCTACAACCGGCGTAGCTTCGAACAGCGCCTGCAGCGCCTGTTGAAGCTGCAGCGCCAGCGGGCACGCGCCGCGGTGCGCGCCGAAGAGCGCCGGAGCGCCACCGACGACGTGGCGCAGATCTATCTCGCCATCCTCGATATCGACCACTTCAAGCGCATCAACGACACCTGGGGCCATGTGTATGGCGATGAGGTGATCCTGGTGCTCGCGCAGCAGATGCGCGCCTGCTTCCGCCAGAACGACGTGCTCTTCCGCTTCGGCGGCGAAGAGTTCGTCATGCTGCTGGCTTCGGAGGATGAGACTTCAGCGGCGGCGGCCCTGGAGCGGTTCCGCGAGCATGTCGCGAACTGGGCGTTCGCGCAGGTAGGCCATGTGACGGTCAGCATCGGCTACGCGCGGATCAGCGAGCACGACTACCCCGAAATCGTGCTGGACCGCGCCGACAAGGCGCTGTACTACGCGAAGCAGAACGGCCGGAACAGCGTGCGGGGCTTCGAAGCGCTGACGGCACGCGGCGAACTGGCCGAGCCGGTCGCACTGGGCTCCATCGACCTGTTCTGAATTTGTAGGAGCGAACTTGCTCGCGATGGACCTTGTCGCGAGCACCCATCGCGCGCAAGCGCGCTCCTACAAGAGCGACCGGCGGGTTACTTCACCACACCGCAGGCGATGCGATCGCCACCGCCGCCCAGCGGCTTCGGCTCGTCGGAATAGTTGTCGCCACCGGCGTGGATCATCAGCGCGTGGCCCTTCAGCGTCGCCAGGCTCTTCAGCCGCGGCGCGGTGACCGCGGTGGTATCGGTGCCATCAGCGGCCACGGTGATCTTCGGTAGGTCACCCTCGTGGCCGGCCGCGGAATCCGGGCCTTCGTGCTTGCCCGTGTGCTCCGGATCGAAATGACCGCCCGCCGCGAGCGCGGCGCCCTTCTTGCCATCCTTCTCACCCGGCGCGCAGCTGGGCTTCTCGTGCAGATGGAAGCCGTGCTCGCCCGGCGGCAGGCCCTTGAGGTTCGGGGTGAAGACCAGGCCGCCCGTGCTCTCGCTGACGGTGACCGAGCCAACGGACGCGCCGCTGCCGTCGGTGGACACCATGGTCATCGGCACCGTGACGCTCTTGTCGGCGGCCTGCGCGCCAGCACACACGAGCAAACCGGCGGCTACGATTAAGATCTTTCTCATCTTGCACTCCCCAAAACGGATGAAAGGTGGTTCGGGATACTGCACCGGGCGTGCACACCGCGTCCACACCCTTCAGGTCGCGGCGAACATCGTGCGGATGTCTTCTTCGGTTAGCAGGCGCCATTTGCCCGACTCGAGGCCATCGAGGGTCAGGCCGCCGATCGCCACGCGCTCCAGTGTTTCGACGTGGTTGCCTACCGCGGCGAACATGCGGCGAACCTGGTGGTAGCGGCCTTCGGTCAGCGTGAGGCGCGCGTGGCGGGGGCCAAGCACCTCCAGCGTCGCGGGCTCCAGCGGATCGGTTTCACCTTCGAGCATGAGCGTGCCCGCGGCGAACGTCGCCGCCTCATCACCACGCAGGTCTTCGGCGAGCGTGGCTTCGTACACCTTCGCCAGCGCGCTCTTCGGCGAGATGATCTTGTGCAGCAACTGGCCGTCGTCGGTGAACAACAACACGCCCGATGTGTCGCGATCCAGGCGGCCCACGGTGGACAGCACAGGATTGCGCACGCCAAAACGCGGTGGCAGCAGGTCGTACACGAGGCGGCCGACATCCTTGCGCGAACAGGTGTAGCCCGTCGGCTTGTTCAGCATCAGCACGAGGCCTTGCGGCGGGTCGAGCGGTTCACCTTCGAAGCGGACATCGGCGTGCTCCACCTTGTCATCGGCATAGAGCACCTCGCCCGATGCATCGGTGACGAGGCCTTCGCGGAAGAGCTGGGCCACCTGCTTACGGCTGCCGTAACCCAGGTTGGCAAGGAGTCTTACGAGTTTCATACGCGGGGTTCCTTCGCTTCGATCACCTTGAAGCCATCGCGATCGACCACGGTGCGCACCTGGCCAAAGCAGGCGGTGAGCGTGGCTTCATAGGCGAGATGGCGGTTGGCGACCATCCAGAAGCGGCCACCGGGCGCCAGCGCGCGGGCAGCGGTAAAAATGAAGGCGCGGCCGAGTTCAGGCTGGTCGGCGCGGCCCTGGTGGAAAGGCGGGTTGGAGACGATAGTGTCGTAGCGGCCATCGACGCCCAGGGTGACGTCGTGCCATTCGACGTGGGTGGCGATGCTGCGGCCACTGCGTGCGACGACGGCAGCGATATTCGTCCTGGCGGGCTCGATCGCACGCCCTTCGGCTTCGAACAGGTCGATCGAGGTGACATGCGTGCAACGCTCGACCACCTCGCAGGCGAGATAGCCGAAACCGGCGCCGAGGTCGGCGACGCGGCCACGGAGATCACCGGGCAATACGCTGGCGAGCAACGCGGATGCCGTATCGATGCGATCCCACGCGAACAGGCCGCGGCGGCTGGTGAAGCGGCCCTCGGCGATGGGCTGCGGGGCGTCGAGGGCGAGCCATTCGTCGAGCAGCGCCGTATCGGGCGCGGCGCCGGGCTGGGTCCAGAACACACGGCACTTGTGCTTGGAGAGTTGGCCGACCGCACCTGCGAGCAGGGCGAGGTCGGCTTCAGCGGTTTTGGCACCCTCTGCATTCGGAACGCTGGCGACGACGATGCCGGTGGGGGAGACGAGGCTGAGCGCCTGAGCGAAGAGCAGACGGGTTTCTTCGCGCTGGCGGGTGGGCAATACCAGGACGACCTCGAAGGTGGCCGGCGCACCCAGCGGCGGGTCGTTGATGACGGTGTAGCGGTGGCGGGCCAGCGCGTTGGCGGCGGGGGCGAACGATTGCTGGAGCACCCAGCCCGCGCGGATGTGTTCGCGTAGTGCCACGCCTTCACGGGCGCGGAGCATGAGCACGCCGCCCTGCGCCGGCAGCGTGAGCTCGCCGGTGGCGAAGGGGACGAACAGCGCATCTAGCGCGGCGTCGGAGGCGGTTCCGGCGGACACGGGCGGCATCTCATGGGTCTTGGACCTCCCATTCTAGCTTTTGTACGCCACCCGCAGTTTTGTCCAATAACACCCTGCCCCCAGCCGCCAGACTCTGCGCTTTCGACTTTTCCCCCTGGAGATGCACCCCCATGCCCTATATCAAGGTCAAAGACGGCACCGAGATCTTCTACAAGGACTTCGGCAACGGCCAGCCGGTCGTGTTTTCGCATGGCTGGCCGCTCAGCGCCGACGCGTGGGACGCGCAGATGATGTTCATGTCGAACAATGGCTTCCGCACGATCGCGCACGACCGTCGCAGCCACGGCCGCTCGACGCAGACGTTCGACGGCAACGACATGGATACCTACGCCGATGACCTGAACGCCCTGATCGAGGCGCTGGACCTGAAGGACATCATCCTGGTCGGCCATTCCACCGGCGGCGGCGAAGTGGCGCACTACATGGGCCGCCATGGCACCAAGCGCGTCGCGCGTGCCGTGCTGGTCGGCGCTGTGCCGCCGCAGATGATCAAGACCGAGGCCAACCCGCTGGGCCTGCCGAAGAGCGTTTTCGACGGTATCCGCGATGGCGTGTGGAGCGACCGCTCGCAGTTCTACCGCGACCTCACGATGCCGTTCTACGGCTACAACCGCGACGGCGCCAAGGTCTCCGAAGGCGTCCGCGAATCGTTCTGGCTGCAGGGCATGATGGGCGGCCTGAAGGGCCAGTACGATTGCATCCGCGAGTTCTCCGAAGTGGACTACGGCCCGGACCTCGACAAGATCGACGTGCCGGTGCTGCTGATCCACGGCACGGACGACCAGATCGTGCCGATCGACGCTTCGGCCCACCAGGGCGTGAAGCGCCTGAAGAACGGCACGCTGAAGGAATACCCCGGTGCACCGCATGGCCTGGTGACCACCGAGCAGGACAAGTTCAACGCAGATTTGCTGGCGTTTGCGCGGGGCTAAGCGCCCAAACGTAGGAGCTCACCCTGTGAGCGACGTCTTTCGCGAAAGCGCCACAAATCCTGTGGCGGTTGTACGAGAGGCGTCGCCCACAGGGTGGGCTCCTACTATCAGGCTTCAGCTACTGCACGAGAGCATCGAGCAGCCGACCTTGTCGCGCGCCCAGTCCGGCCGGCGGCCGGCCAGGTGGTCGCGACCAGGCTGCTCGTCGTAAGGGTGCCGCAGCGTTTCGAGTAACTCCTCGACACCGCTGTTATCGCCCTGCTCCGCCTTGTCGATCGCCTGCTGCGCGAGGTAATTGCGCAAAACATAACGCGGATTGCTCGCATGCATGAGCGCCAGCCGCTCACTCTCGGCCGCCTCATCCTCGCGCACGCGCTGCGCGTAGCGTTTCAGCCACGCATCCAGCGCCTCGCTCACGCCAACGCGCTGCTCATCCGTATAGAACGCCGCCCCCAGTACGCCCGCATGCGGCGAGTCCAGGTCCAGCAGCGCGAGATCGCGGTAGAAGATCGTCATATCCATGCCACCCGCGACGAGCACGCCACGCAGTTCGGCGATGAGCTCTTCATCGCCGTCGCGCGCATGCAGGAGGCCAAGCTTCGCCGCGCCATACGCGGCGTCGGTGGCCTCGAACGTCTGCACATACGCATTCAACCCCGCGTGCAGCGGCGCGGCATCATCGAACAGCGGCGAAAGCGCCTGGGCCAGCGCCTGCAGGTTCCAGTAGCCAATCTGCGGCTGGTGCCCGAAGCGGTAGCGGCGGTTACGGCGATCAGTCGTGTTGGGCGTCCAGTCGAGGTTGAAGTCGTCGGTCCAGCCGTACGGACCGTAGTCGATGGTGAGGCCAAGGATCGACATGTTGTCGGTGTTCATCACCCCATGCACGAAGCCTACGCGCATCCACTCCGCCATAAGGCGCGCGGTACGCGTGCTCACCTCATGGAAGAACGCCGCGTAACGATCGCCCTCCGACAGTGCGGCGATCGCAGGAAAGTGCGTGCGGATCGTGAAATCGACGAGCTGGCGCAGCAGCGCGGTATCGCCGCGCGATGCCGGCAACTCGTAACTGCCAAAGCGCAGGAAGCTGGGCGCGACACGGCAGACAATGGCGCCCGGCTCCGGCGCGGGATTCCCGTCGTACATGACATCGCGCACCACCGCATCGCCGGTGGCGACGATGGAGAGTGCGCGGGTCGTTGGCACGCCCAGGTGATGCATGGCCTCGCTGCACAGGAACTCGCGAATGGACGAGCGCAGCACGGCGCGGCCATCCGCTCCGCGCGAGTACGGCGTCCGCCCCGCCCCCTTCAGCTGGAGCTCCTGGCGGCCGTCGTGCGCCGTCAGCACCTCGCCCAGCCCGATGGCGCGGCCATCGCCGAGCTGCCCGGCCCACTGGCCGAACTGGTGGCCGCCGTAGGCCATGGCGTAGCCCGTCATGCCGGGGATCGTGGCGTTGCCTGCGAAGATCTCGGCAAAGTCCGGCCGCGCCGGGTCGATGCCGAGCATGGCCGCGACCTCGCCTGATACGGCCACCACGCGCGGCGCGGCCACGGGAGAGGGCTCGACCCAGGAGAATGCCGCGCCCTGCACCTGGCGCGAGGCGAGATGGGTATCCGGGTCGGCCGGCAACTCGTGGGTAAAGGCGTTGTCGAAGCGAAGGTCTGTCATCGGGGTGGGGGCTTGGGCGTTCTGAGGAATATCCGGGCGTTCTGCGGGTAGAACAACCCCAGGGTAGGAGCCCACCCTGTGGGCGACGCCGTTCGCGTAGGAGCCCACCCTGTGGGCGACGCCGTTCGCGGAAGAGCCACAGGATCTGTGCGTTATCGCGAAAGATGTCGCCCACAGGGTGGGCTCCTACAGGCGCGGGGTGTAGCGTGCGGATGCCGGGTGTGGTGCGAGTGCGGGGTGTCGCGTGCGGGTGCGGGGTGCCGGGTGAAACAGGATATGGGGTCTCCATGAATTTGCGAAAACGTGCACACTAGCGCCCCCGAACCCTCGACCATGGCCCGCATGCGCCTGCCTACCGCCACCGCTGCCCTGCTCCTCGCGCTGGTGGCCGTTCCCGTGGCGGCTGCCGTGCCGCCGCGCAGCGACAAGACGCTGGTCGAACTGATCGACGGCACGATGGGTACCCTGCCCAACGCCGTGGACCAGCTTTCGGCCAAGGTACCGGGTGGGCTGCACTCCACCCCGGATGCGCCGGCGCAGATCGTCCGCAGCATGCCCTTCGTCACCCGCGATGGCTTCCGCGTCTCGGCGCTGGAAGTGCGCGGCTTCAACGAAGGCGGCGACGTGCCGATGGCCCGCTTCACCTCGATCCAGCTGGAGCAGCGCCCCTGCTTCACCCGCCAGGACATCGCCGAGCACTTCCACGTGGCCAGTTCGGAGACCAACCTGCCCACGGCCCCGTCGATGCTGCCCAACCGTTACATGATGATGCAGATGCCCTGGGGCCGGCTCTCGTTCGGCACCTCGCAGGAAAGCGGTAGCTGCGTGATCGCCATCGTCGGCGATGCCACGGGCGGTATCGCCGGGGCGCAGATGCCCCTGCCCTTGCCCCAGCCCACCTCGATGCCGGGCATGCCGGACCTCCGCCGCACGTGGCCGATGCCGGCCAGCGCCTACCCGGCCGAGTGAGACATCGCGAGCGGGATCATCCCGCTCACCCGCTCGATCCGGTCTTCCGGCACCGCCGCCGAGAACAGGTAGCCCTGTAGTTCATCGCAACCCGCGTCGCGCAGGAACTGGCGCTGCGCCTCGGTCTCGACGCCTTCCGCCACGACGCACAGGCCCAGCGCCGAGCCCAGGTTGGACACCGCCCGCACGATCGCCGCGGAGTCTTCCGCCAGCGGCGCCATCTGCACGAAGGAACGGTCGATCTTCACCTTGTCGACATCCAGATCCTTCAGCAGGGTCAGGCTGGAATAGCCGGTGCCGAAGTCATCCAGCGAAATGCGTACGCCGGCGCGCCGCAACCGTCGCAGCAATCGCGTCGCCGCGCCATCGGCATGGACGATCGCCGTCTCGGTAATCTCCAGCTCGAGCCGCCGCGGCAGCAGATGGGTCTCGGCGAGGATCGCCATCACCGTATCGGCGAAACGATCGTCACGCAGCTGCACCGCGCTCACGTTCACGGCGATGAACAGGTCATCGACACCCTTCATCCGTGCGCAGGCGGTGCGCAACACCCATTCGCCCAGGCGCCCGATCAGGCCTGTCTCCTCGGCCACCGCCACGAACTGCACCGGCGGTACCACGCCGAGCTTGGGATGGCGCCAGCGCGCCAGTGCCTCCAGGCCGATCACTTTGCCATCGGTTGCACGAACCATCGGCTGGTAGTGGCAACTGAGGCCTTCGCCCGTGCGCAGCGCCTCTTCGAGCGCCTTCTCCACCTCGCGCCGGTGGGCCAGCGAGGCATCGAGCGCATCGGTGTAAACGGTATAGCGATTGCGGCCTTTCTTCGCCTCGTACAACGCGCTATCCGCCTTGCGCGCCATCTCGCCCGAGGACACGGCATCCGCGTCGATCGGCACGACGCCCACCGATGTGCCTACGAACGCCTTGGCGGCAAGCACATCGAACGGCGTGGCAGCGAGGGTGAGCATCGCCTCCGCGACACCATCCAGATCGAGGTCGCCGCTGTTTTCCACCAGCACGGCGAACTCGTCGCCGCCGATCCGGGCCACCACATCGTTCGGCCCCACCGCGTGGCGCAGGCGCTGCCCGAACTGCACCAGGAGTTCGTCGCCCACCAGGTGCCCGTACGTGTCGTTGACCTTCTTGAACCCATCCAGGTCGAGGTAATACAGCGCTGCCCTCGGGCCGCCTTCGGCGGAACGCCCGACGGCCGCGTCCAGCCGGCTGAACAGGGCTGTGCGATTGGAAAGCCCGGTCAGGGCGTCGTGGCATGCCAGCCAGCGCACATGGGCCTCGGATTCGCGCAGCTCGGTGATATCGGTCACGGAGGCCAACACATGCGGCTCGCCATCCAGTTCGATGCAGGTCTTGCGGGTCAACAGCGTGCGGGACCGGCCAAGGCGGTCATCGACCACCTCCTCCGACTCAATGACCTCATGGCCGCGCAGCACCGCGTCATCGCCGCGAACGAACCGCTCCGCCTGATCAGGCGGGAACAGATCCGCATCGGTCTTGCCGACCACGTCCTCCGGCTTGACGCCGAAGTACTCGCAGCCGATCCGGTTCACGAATACCCAGCGGTGCGCGGCATCCCGCACGAACATCGCCGTGGGCATCAACTCCAGTATTTTCGACCAGCCGGCCAGGTCCTGGATCACACGCGCCCCCTACAGCCTCATGAAAGGCCAATCTGCGACCCGCGTCGTGATGCGGGTGTGTGCAGTGCCGTTTATGGGCGCGTTGGGGTGATGCGGATGCACGAAGTCGGCAACATCCGCCGCTGGGCACCGCAGAAAAAAAAAAAGGGAGAAGCCAGGGCTTCTCCCTTCCCCATCCTTCCTGGACAGCGAGTGGGTCTTAGTTGACGCAGCTATCGACGGCCGACTGGGTCACGCCGGAGTCGAGCCAGGCGAAGCCGGTACCGGCAAAGCCGACCGTGCCGGTGGCGTTGCGCACATCCGTGCTGTACGGCGAACCCAGCACGCCGCGAACGCCGGCCGTGAGGGAACCGTTACCCGTGGCGTTGCCGAGCAGGTAGGTCACCGCCATGATCGGATAGCCGGCAGCCGGCGAGGCATAGGCCGACGGATCGACGACGGCAATGCACTGGCTCTTCGGCAGGCCGCTGAGAGCAACGAGCTGCGGACGACCATTGGCGTCGTTGCCGCCGATGGCCTTGTCGAACTGGAGGCTCACAGCGACGTTGGACGGACCGAAGCTCGACGGGTCGATGAAGGTACCCGTGGCGTTCTTGTTCTCGATGCTGGCATACAGCGCCGGCGACGAGACCACGACGTTGGCGACTTCGGCGTAGCCGATCGCACCGTCGACGCTGCCCACCTTCGTGACCACACCGGTGTTACCCGAGGCAGTGGCGGTCGCGGCGTAACCCGACGGGAGGTAGCTGGCAATGGCCTGCGAGAAGTCCTGGTTCGTCTGGAACGAGCCCGCGCCCGGGACGTTCAGGCCGCCGGCAGCGGCGCCGCAAACCGCCGAGAGGTGGTTCGAGAAGTTGAACGACGTGCCGCTGCCGTCCGAACGATAGACGACGGTGATATTGCCGGTCGTGCTGCTCGGGATGCCCGTGTTCGCACCCGACGCACGCAGCGCCTGCCAGGTCTTGATCTGGCCAGAGAACACCTGGCAAACCTGGGTCTCGGTCAGGTTCAGCTGGCTCACGCCGGCCTTGTTGAACGAAACGGCGATCGCACCGGCGATGCTCGGGAACTGCACCGGCTGCGCGCCAAGGGCCGTGTGGCCAGCGAAGTAAGCCGTCATGTCCGACGACGCCAGCGGCGAGTCAGAGCCGACGAAGGCCGGCTGGGTCAGGCCCGTGCCGCCAAAGCCGGCCGGGGTGCCGAGGCAGGCGTTGTTAACGTTGTTGGCCGGATCGTTACCAGCAAGGATCTTCTTGCCGGTGCCGCTGCCGGTCGGGCAGTAGGTCGTGGTGTTGCCGGAGATGTCGCTGTACGCACCGATCATGGAGCCCGGCAGCGGCGTGGTCAGCGCAGCCGTGTTATCGGCGGTGTAAGCGAGCTGCGGCAGCGTGGCACCACCACCGGTCAGGTTGACACTCTGAGCGGCAGCAGCGGAAGCGAGCGACATCAGCACAGCGCCCGCGATGAACTTCATGCGGGTGTTTCCCATCGAAAAATCGCAACGCATGGTGTTTCCCCTTGCATAGAAGCCCCCCAAGTGGAGGCCTTGCAAGCATCCCTATCTACGATGACCCGATCATGCCATTGCGATGTCGTCAAATATGATGGCTCTATGAAATCGGCAATTGCGGAAACTCAAAGCATCCTGTTGTTTCCGAACCGACATATCAGCTGTCACGGGCAAACAGAAAAAAAGCCCCGAATCGCTGCGTATTTTTTCCAAAGATGACAACCGATGTTGCTCTTTGGCGAAAACATGCCGGCGACCGGGGCCGTTCGTTCAATGCGAGCGCCTCACATGTTGCGAAGCGCCTTGCGTTCGGCATCCGTCAGCTTGCCTTGCGAGTCGTTACGACCGAGCACCTGCACGGGTGAGCCGTTATCGTACGCGGCGGGCGACACGCTCGACGTGTTGTCTCCGTCACGCAGCACATGCACGGAGATCTCCGATGGCATTTTTTCACGCGCATCGGATTGTTGCTTGCGCGCCACATCCTCCGCCGCCTGCGATGCGGCGGTAGCCGCGGCGCTTGCCGCATTGAGTGCGCCGACATTGACCGCAGCCGTCACCGGAATACCGATCGAATCGCCCTTGACCTGGATGTTGTCTGCGTTGGCCACCCGTGCCGCGGCGATCACGAGATTACCCGACACGCGAATGCCAGCATCACCCGCATCGACCGTTCCGCGAGGCGCGATCAGATAAGCATTACCCTCCTGGGCACCATCCACCGTTTGCAGGGTTGCGATACCGGCACCGGACACCTGGCCGCGCGCATCGATGTAGCAGAACGCATCGCGATCGCACAGGAAGGTCGGCGGTGGCACTTCACTCGTCGTCTTCGCACCCTGGCCCGCGTTGATGTCGCCGTTCGAGCTCCAGATCGTGACATCACCACCACGCTCGGTGAAGACGCGGCTCTGGGCGAGAAGCAGGCTACGGTCCGTGACGACGTTGATCCCACCCGCCTCCAGCGTAAGCAGACCCATCGTGTTCGGGCCAGCCTTTACCGCGCCCGTGCCATCGGTAATGACGCCAGGTGCGGAGGTGCTGCCAATCAGCGCCTGCCCCCCTGGCCCGACCAGGGTCACGTCGCCACCCTGCTGCGTCTGGATGGTGGAGCTACGGATATCCAGGTCACCGGTATCCACCGTGGTAGCCGCACCGTTCAGGCCTCCCTGCCCGGAACCGTTCGACGTATAGCCGAGCGAAGCCGGGAACATCGATGCCAGCGCCTCGTATCCGCGGGCGTACTGGCCCGCGTATGGGCTGGCGGCGTTGTTGTAGTCCGTGCCAACCTGCGCAAGCAGCTTGAAAAGTTCCTTCTCCGCAAACAGACGCTGCACGCTTTGCGGCTCATTGGCGAACAGCGAACGCGCTTCGTCCCCGGTCATCGGCGGTAGGACATCATCCGTGGCATGGCCGGTCGCGGTGGATTGGCCGGCGACGCGTTCTTGCATGAAGCGCACGAGGTCCGGCACCAGGCTGGGTAAGCCGTTGGCTCCATCCATGTATTGCGCGAGGAACGCCTGGGTATCCACGCCCGGACCGATGCCGAAGTTTACGAGGACGTCGGCGCTCTCGTGCGGCAGATAGGGATTGTGCGCGTTGCCGATGGCATCGATCCCCGTGAGTGTCGTGTTGGACGCCCGCTGTGAAAGATCGAGCTGGCTGACGAACGGACCGATATCGCGGCCCGCCTCCACGAGGAAGCTACCCGGCCCACCCAGCACGAGGACCGGCGCCAGGTTGTAGTCGCCACCCACGGAGGTCTTGTATGGCGTGTCATAGATATCGCGGCCCGCGGCCACCTGCGTCACGTCGGCACGCCGCGTGTTTTGTGCTTCAAGGGAGAGATTCACGATGTCTCTCCCTGCCAGCACCTGTGCCTGCTTCGGCGAATAGACGATCAACTGGCGCTGGACGTACCCGTCCGCCCCGAAGACACCATCGTTGATGTCACCATCCAGCGCGTAGATGCGCACTGGCACCGTGTCGTCAGCGTGTAGAAGCGTCGGCGAGTGGAAGACCGCATTAGCGGCCTGCGAACCATCGTTCGTACCAAGCCAGGTCAGCAAGCCACCCAACTGTGCGGCGCCACTCAAAGGCTGGACCGGCGACGGCATGGCATCCGGCGACGAGTCGATCAGGCCAAACCCGTAGTTCGCCGCATTGCCGACCGTCAGGCGGGCAAGGTTGACGTCCTGCGCCGCGAGCAACGACAGGTTCCCGGTCGCCGAGGGGAAGAGTTCGCCGTTCGTCTCGATATCGATATCGCCGCCAAGGGCCGTGAGGCCCACGGTCGCCGGCAGCACAGGAATCGCGCTGCCGCCACCGCCGAACAACGCCCCTGGCGTCGCCAGGCTGCCGAGCACGATGCCACCCGACACCGAAGTCGCGTTGAACATCGAATCGCCCGAGAAACCCTGGCTATCGACGTGGCCCGCCGGCGACATCGCCGCCACTACGCTCGACGTGTAGTACGACGGGTTGTACACCCCGGCGATATCCAGCCCACCGCGAGCCAGGACCGACAGTTGCGCATCCTGCAAGGCGAACAACGTGGAAGCTGGCGTGGAGCCTCCCGCGCTACCCGTCGTGGGGGCACTGATCGATGCCGTCACGGCACCGTCGGCGCGAATATCGCCAAGCCCCTTCGCGACGAAGTAGCTGCCGCTCTCGATATTGCCACCGGCGTGGACAGCAAGATCCCCTCCGCCCACGGTGGTGGCGGTGTGACTGCCGTTATCGATGTACCAGGTCGTCGGCAGCGAGACGGAAAGCTCGGAGATATCGCCCCCAGCATCGACCGTGACATTGCCGCCGGCGCTCATCACGCCCTGCTTGAAGTTCGAAAAATCAATGGACGATCGGGAACCATCGGCTGCGTTTCCAACCTGCATCCACTGCCACCAGTACTGCGCGACGCTCCCGCCCTTCGCCCCCTTGGTCTGGCTTCCGTCCGCGTCTACCACCGATTGGATACCAAGGATGTCGCCACCCGCTTGCAGGCTGATATCGCCCGCATGGTCCGGATTGACCAAGCCGTTGACCAGCATGTCAGGCTGGGTGTTGGCGAGGCCCCCCGCCTGCTCAGACGGGCGCAGGACGCTGATGTCGGTACCTGCGCTTGTGCCATCTGCTGGCGCGCCAGCCGTGTATACCGCGGCGGGTGAGCTTTCGTCGGTCCAGCGAATATCGCCGCTGGCCGTGATGTCGATATCGCCCGTGCCCGTACGAATGGTCGTCGGGAAGACCAGGGTCTTGCCCTTATAGGGGCTGTTTCCGTTGACGACCAAAGGATCGGTCACGGTATCCGTGACCTCGAAGTGGCCGCCAAGCAATACGCTTCCCGTACCCGCTGCATTCGTTGCGAGCGGATCCGCCACATCGGTATCGGCCCCGGCGACGAAACGGTACGAGGTACTCGGGCCGCCAAGCAGCGTCGCGGACGCAAACGACACCGGGTTACCGAGGGATGGCATGTTCGAGGGCGAGTTATCCGGTGCAGCTTTGCCGATCGGCTGGTTCGGCACGGTCGGGCCGCCCGAGGGATCGACGATCGGCGCGAACGGGGCGTAATACATCTGCGTACCGGTGAAGGCCGTGCCGACGTTCGCGGTGACGTAGGTGTAGTAGTCCTTGTGGTCGCCAAGGTAGATGCCGTAATCGGAGGACCAGTCGGTGTAGTCCAGGTCCACCGGAAGCATCGGCGGCGCAGGCGTCTTCGTGGTCTGCGTGCGTGTGAAGTTCGTGCTCAGCCAGGTCTTGTAGGCCGTGTAGTAATCCGAATAGCTATCGTAGTTGCCCGGCGTCGGCGCGCCAGCACTCGAAGGGCTATAGGCGAGGAACTTGGTGGTATTGGATGTCTTGAAACGTCCCACCCATGCCGTGGTTGCCGCCGAGTTGCCAAACGCGGTGAGGTACGCCTCGTAGTTCGTGTAGTACGCCCCGGTCTGATCCTCGATGGGCGCCTGCAGGGGCTGGTAGTTCGGGTCGGCGCTGATAACGGCCGTGCCGCCCGCACGCAGGTTGATCGTGCCGTTCCACAAGCCATTGGCGTTGAGATACGCCTGTGCCACCTGGTAAGCAGCGAGCGCCTTGGAGTACCCGGCGTTCGGCGCCGCCTGCTCTTCGGGTGCGAACGGCGCGTAGTACATCTGCGTGCCGGTGAAGGCCGTACCGACGTTCGCAGCGACGTACGTGTAGTAGTCCTTGTGATCGGCCAGGTAGATACCGTAGTCGGCGGACCAGTTGGTGTAGTCCGTATCCACCGGAAGCATTGGTGGCGCTGGCGTATTCGTGGTCTGGGTACGCGTGAAATTCGTACTCAGCCATGACTTGTACGCGGCGTAATAGTCAGCATACGTCGCGTAGCTGCCCGGCGCCGGCGCGCCAGCGCTTGTCGGGTTGTAGGCCAGGAACTTCGTGGTGTTCGAGGTTTTAAAGCGACCCACCCACGCGGTGGTGGCGGTCGAATTGCCAAAGGCGGTGATGTAAGCCTGGTAATTCGCGTAGTAGGCCCCGGTTTGCTCTTCCAGTGGCGCCTGCAGCGGCTGGTAATTCGGATCGGCGCTAATGGTCGCCGTGCCACCTGCGCGCAGGTTGATCGTCCCGTTCCACAGGCCATTCGTATCGAGGAACGCCTGCGATGCCTGGTAAGCCGCGACCATGTCGTCGTACGACGGCCCCACCGGATCGGTCGGCGCGTCGGGCGGCGGGTCATTAAGCTGTGCACCGTCGTTGGTTTGATAGAAGCCATCGGAGATGCTCGCCTGCAGGTTGAGATCACCCGCCGCGCGCACGGTCAGGATCGGTGCTTCTCCGTTGTAACGGTAGGCAAGCTGCACCTTTCCATCGCTACCCGTGACGCCCGCACCGAGGTTCCAGTTGGTAACGACACTGATGTCGCCGCCGTTGAGGCCATCAGCGGGATTGCTCAGCTCGATACCCGGACGAACGTGCACGTTGGTGATACCGCTGAAGCGGTCCCCGAACGTGAAGCCAGGCGCTTGCACGAAGCCCATCAACACGCCAGGGCCGTTGGCGACATCCCCGCCCACGTAGCCGTAGAAGCCGGCGTGATCGGCATTGACCTGATCAGGCGTGAAATAGTTTTTGCTCAGGTAGTCGGCGATCTGGTCCGACCCAACCGGCGCGTCCAGGACCTTTCCGTTCGCATCTGTCCATGTGCCCGCGACCATCGTGCCGTCGCTGTTGAACCAACCGGCGGGGTCGATGTAACCATCGAAATGCTGGGCACCGGAAGTCTGGTCCTTCGTGCTCCACACGGCGTAGGGCTCGATCGTGACATCACGCGCGCCCTGCAACGATGAGGGAGCGTCGACGGTCACCGGTACATCACCGTCAGCCAGCAACGGCGCACGAAGGCTGATCGTGCCGCCTTCGGCCGCCGCCGAGCCACCTGCCACATTGATACGCGCGCCCGTGCCAAGGTGAATGTACCCGGCGTTCGCCCGGTCGACGTTCTCGTAGCCGTACTTCTGGTTGAAGTCGTTGGCCGTGGGGTCACCGCCGGTGCCGAGGATGACATCACCGCCCTGCTGACCTGCGACAATAGCGTGCGCATCCAGCGTGCCGTTGATGTCGACGCCTCGATCACCCCAGATCTCGATGTGGCTGCCCGATGTTGCACTGGCGTCGATCGTGCCGTCGACACGCGCCTTGCCACCGTTCGCCGTCAGGAAAACGCGCGTGGCCGTCAGGCTGTTTCCGGTAGAGAGCGCGAGATCACCCTGCCCTGTCGTGACATCGACGAGGCCGGTCGCGCCGCTGAGCGTCGCGATCGAGGCCACCGTATCAAGGTCCAGGGCGCCGCCCGTGCCGACCGTGAAATAGCCACCGCGGTAGCCCTTCGCGGCGTGGCCATCGAAATGGCCGCCCAGGCCGAGGGTACCGCCGGCCACGGCATGGAATGTTCCCGCGTCACCCGCGTTGGCCGCTCCGCCATAACGGATCGTCGAGCCCTGGTCGATGGCGATATCGCCAGTAGCGTCGAGCGCCAGGTTGCCACCTGGGGCATAAGCCGCCGTATCGAAGAATTGCTGGGTAATACCGGAGACATCCAGTGTCGTCCCAGTCGCGACATGGACACCACCCGCCGTGGCATCCAGACTCACACTACCCGCCGGAGCGGCGATGCTCATACCGTCGTCGATATTGGCTGCGCGCAGGGTAAGCGAGCCGCCCATGCCAGAGGCCGCCAATGCGGTGCCGTCCACACCGTGGAGGCGCATCGCACCCGTCGTCAGCAACGTGCTCGCCCCACCGCCGTTCACCGCGAAGACCGGCGCCGTCAGGTCGACCGCCATGGCGCCGAAGTCGACGCCGCCACTAGCCGTAGCCGCCATGCCCGACGAGGCGCGCCCATCGAAGCCCGAGAATCCAAGCACGGTGGCCGTACCGGCGCCAAAGTCGATCTCACGCGCGTCGACATGCAGCGTACCGCCGCCGGCCAGCGCCTGGCCCGCTGCCGCGCCCAGCAGGTTGGCAAACGTGACTGTGCCAGCCTGGATTGACACATCGTTCCCGTCGCCTTCAATGGAACCCGCGCTTAGCACAAGGCTATTGTGCAGCGAGACATCCAGCGGCCCCGTGAAGTCAATGGCGCCGCGGCTGCGCAGCGTGACTGAGTCCGCATCCTGCCACTGTGCAAGGGTACTCGCGCCGATCACCAGGCCGTCATCCGGGCTTGCCGCACCGGGCGCCACGAAACTGATATGGCCCGCGGTGGCGTCGACAGCCTTGCCTGAGAGCGTCGCCATGTCGTCTACGCGAACGCGGCCCGTGGCATCGAGAGTCAATGCGTTACCGCCGTCTACCAGCGCGCCCGCACCAATGGTTAACTGCCCTCCGGTCGAATTCGCGCCAAGGCCATGACGCGTGATCGCCGCCGCCCCGTGCTGCGAGACACGGAGAAGCGCGCCACTACCATCGATAGCGGGAACCGCGGCACCATCGGCATCCGTGCCCGCATCGCGGCCAAACACAAGCGGCTGGCTCGCAACAGGGTTACCCTGCCCGCGCGCTGCAAGCACGCTGCCATCCTCCAGCGTGATGCCATCGCCGCCCGCGCCCGCCACAAGGAGAATCTCCTGGCCTGCGAGCGGATGCGCCGCGTCGTTCGAGAGCAGAAGACTCTCCGCGGTCACGTTGACGTGATCGCCGTCGGTCTCGCTTTGCCGCGTACCACCCAACAGCAAGCTGCCCGCGCCCAACGTCGTGAGCCCATCGGCGGAAATACCCAGATAGCCATCGCGCGCCGTTTCGCTCGCACCCAGCACCTGTATCGCTTCGCCGGCGATATCCACCTGCGAAGTGCGGCCGCCGACCGCCGGCGTCGCCGATAGCGTCGCCCCCAGGTCGAGACGCTGACCGGCACTGATGGCGAGCCTGCCGGCATCCGCCGCAAGAGGCGGGGCCACCTGACCATTCTTTGCCGCAGCGGCATTGAAGAACGTATCGGCATCAGTCAGGCGGTACTGCGAGTACTGCTGCCACGCATCGTCCGACTGGACCATGAAGGTCGATACACGTGCATCGTGCGTTCCGGTGAGCGCGTTGCCGTAATAACCACCGACGGCATAACTGCCGTCGGGCAAGGCGGCCGCGCGCCCAGCTACCCCCTCGGTCGCTGTCGTCATCTGGTAGATGCGCATGGCGCCCGGCAGCGTCGCGTACTGCGCCGGGAGCAGCGTGTAATAACCGGCTGCGAGGCCGGGCACGCCAGCCAGATAGACCTGGCGGCCAACACCCGGCTGCACCGCGCCCGCGGCATCCATCGCCATGTCGCTCGCGGCGATAGGGCCATTGAGGCTCGGTAGGATCGCGTAAACGGTCGCGCCATTGGGAGCCGTGGCGAGCACGTCGCGCGAGCCGCCCGTGCCTGGCACGAACTCGCTCCCCTGCAGGTGGCCGCCGCCCGTGAGATCGATGGTGGCGCCGCTGTCGAGCGCCACGCTGCCGCCATGCAGCTCGATCTGCTTGGACGGCGGGGCATCCATGGTCGCGGCATCCACGCCAGGCTGGATGCTATAGCGCCAATCAATGCCGTCCACGGTGGTCCCGTAAGGCACCGTCTGATCATCCAGCGATACGGACGTGACGCTACCCGGCGCCAGGTGCACGCTCTTCGTGTTAGCCAGGGGCAACGCCCCGGCGGCAAAACCAAATGCGGTGGCATCGTTCGAGGGATCGGTGGTGCCAAGCACCAGCGTGCCCGAGGGCACCTTGATCGTGCCGCGCTGCTCGATGTGGTCTGCGGCGATAAGCAACGCACCACCCGCTGACAAGGGCGCCGTGGCTGCCTCGCCCGAGGGCAGGAACGTCACCGTGGTTTCACGCGTAGCCCCCTGGGCATCGGCGATACCCGAAGCATTTGCGTTGATCGCGAAGTGGTAGCCGCTTTCC
This sequence comes from Luteibacter aegosomaticola, assembly GCF_023078475.1. Taxonomy (NCBI): domain Bacteria; kingdom Pseudomonadati; phylum Pseudomonadota; class Gammaproteobacteria; order Lysobacterales; family Rhodanobacteraceae; genus Luteibacter; species Luteibacter aegosomaticola. Next base: position 3,067,879 of record NZ_CP095741.1, read on the forward strand.
GGATACACCTGGGCAGCGGTGAACGTGAGGTCGCCGGTCGAGAACAGCATGCCAGGCACAGGGTGGCTATTGCTGTCCGACGCGAGGATGGCGGGCAGTGCGAAGCGTACGTCGTTCAGCGCGTTGAAGTTCGCCTGCTGCCAGCCCTGGAGATCAACCACGCCGCCCATGTCGATGGAACCGGCATGGACATCAAGGACCCCGTCACCTGCCATGGCCGTGGGCGACGTCGGGGTACCGGTGATCTGGACATACGGCGCCGCGATCGTCACGTGCCCCGCACCCGTGGCAAACCCGCTGACTGCGCCGACATCCGTCCCACCCGCCGGCTCCGCACGCAGGGCATCAGCATTGATAACCACTTGCTTGCCGAGGTTGAGGTTCACATCACCTGCGAACACCACCGCGGTAGCGAACTGGTTCCCGATCTGTGCGCCTGGCGTCGGGCCAAGCTGCAGGCTGGTGATGCCTGAACCATCCAACGTGTGCGCTGCGAAGTAGAGATTGCCAGCACCGGTTCCGCCGGCGTCATCCGACATGCTGGCGAAACCAGGCTTGTCGCCATTCAACTGGCTCACGACGATCGCCGTGGGCTTCGCCGTGCCGACGTCCTGCGTACCCACGATCTCCAGTGAGCCGCCTTCTGCATCCTCGGCGCCGCCGTGTGCCTGGAGCGTCGCGCCAAGATACATCCCTGCGGAAGCGCCGAAGACGATGCTGCCGGCATCGCTCCACACAGCGACCGGCGCCACGTCGGTGGTCGTGCCATTTAACCGGGCACTGGCCACGGGAAGATCGAACGTATCGGCCGCACCCGACACGTCGATGCGGGAACCGTCGTCAGCGACAACGACACCGCCGCCCCCGGCTGTCACACTCACCGTACCACCGCCAAGCACATCGCCCGTGCGCGGCGTCACTCGCTGATCGCCCTGCGTCGCCGCCGGCGCACGCTCATTGATGAGCGCCACGCCTCGCGCATCGAGACTAGCGCCGGCGCCGAGCCATGCCCGACCTATGCCCTGGTATCCGGTCGAGGTCAGCGGCTTGTTGCTATCTACGTTAATCGTGCCGCCACGAGCGGTAAGGCTGCCATCGATTACGACATCGTCATAGCTACCGATATCAAGCAATCCACCCGCGTCGACCGTTACGGACGCACCCGTGCCCACGACGGCACTTCCGGTGACACCATCCAGCGTGATGGGCACGTTGTTACGAACCCAGTTGCGGTAGTCGCCTGCCTGCATCGTCAGGCCAGATGCGCCATCAGCGCTCGTGCTCCGGGTGGACCAGCGATCCCATGCGTCGAGCAGGCCGATGCCCTTCACGGCCGGTGTCGCATAGAGGTCGCTGCCTGACGCCAGCGATCGCAGCGCATCGAGGTCCGGCAGCATGTTGGCCTGCCGGACCACGACTTGCGTCCCATCCGCGATGGTCGCGTCCGTCACCGAATCCAGATTGTAGCGAGCAAAGCCCTGGCCATCGAAGAACCCCGGGGAAAGCCACAGGCCATTCGGCTGCGCCATCGCATTCGCGTCACCGCCGACCTGGACCTGCGCCGCACGCAACGTCAGGGCGCCACCGCCCGAGAAGCCCCATGCGCGCAACGTTCCGCCCAGGCTAACGTAAGCGTGGTCGATCGCCCTGGGTGGCGTACTCGAGAAGGGGTTCTGGTCAGCAGGGTCCTTCTCGTAGGTCAGTAGCGCGATGTTGCCGCCGCGCCCGACGGGCAGCCCGTTGTCGAGCTTCACGTCACCATGGGTATCGACGTAGCCGCCACCGCTTACGTCGACCGTACTGCCGGCATCCAGAGTGATCGATCCGGTCTGGTCAGCCGTCGTGCCTTCCTGCCAGGTCGTAAGGGTGACATTGCCGCCATTGATCCAACGATCACCCGTGAGCTCATCCGCAGCTGCCGCCGTATCGTTAACCCACTGCCCGCGCGCGCTCAACAGGCTACCGTCATGGAGCGTAATGCCGGCGTCTTCCGCCGGCGCACCCGTGCCGGCGCCGGGTGCAGCGACGGGCCTGCCGGTTGTCAAGGTGATATTCCCTGCCGGGGCTTCGATGGAACCATAGATATCGATGCGCGAACCGGTAAGGGCAACACTGCCACCCGGCTTTACGACAAGGTGCGTACCTGCCGTTTCTTCCACCGCGCTAACGATCGCGCCTTCGGTATCGGAGCCCGTAGAGGCAGCCAGGCTCACATTGGCAAAACCCGCCTTGCCCAGGCTATCCGCACTAACGACCATCCAGCCGGCGTCGAGACCATCCGCGATATCGACGTCGCTCCACTTCGTGTCCTTGTCGAAGGAAGGGACCAACGACTCCAGGGTCTGCGAGGTCTGCTGGATCCGGAGCCCGCGCTGCTGCCCGGAAAACACGGCGTTTGCGGCCATGTCGAGCGCAAAGGTGCCATCGTCCGGCTGCGTGCCGTCGCCGGTCTGGTTCGTGCCCGGCGTGGCCTGGGCCGACATTTCGCCGTCCAGTTGAAGTGCGTTCTTCGCGTGGATCGTCAGGGTCCCGGCGTCGGCGCCCTTGACGAAGCCTTCTTCATAACGCCGCGTGCCCCCAAGCAGGGGCGAGTTATACGTCTGACTCACGCCCCAGCGCGCGTGCGTACTGGTGAACTGGCCGGCAAAGCCGACATAGGCGACATCCGGGTCAGCCGAGGCAATGTTGTGGATGAGCCCGTCCGCACCCAACAGGTTCGGCGTGGTGATCCATCCGGACTGGTAGGCAAGATAACCACCATCCAGCGCGAGGCGGGAGCCCGTGCGGGTAATCACCTCGCCGCCATCCAGCGTAATCGAACCGCCCTGCGTCAGCATCTGGCTGATATCACGCGGCATGTTCTCGACATAGCCCTTCGCGTTGATGATCGGGCTACCGATCCAGTCCAGCCCATCGGCACGCGTGCCCGATACGGTGCTGTCCAGCAGCACATCCTTCTGTGTGTATAGGAAGCTGTTGCGCAAGAGCGGCGAATCGGCGAGCTCGTTCTGGCCGATGCGCGGGATACTCACCAGCAAGGCATCCATCGGGAGCTCGACATTGGCCAGCCCCGAGACATCGATGGTCGCACCCCTATCGATATAGACCCTGCCATCATTTGCCAGAGCTGATGCGCCGCCCGTACCGATCGCCCGCAGGCTCACATTGCCGCCGGGTACTTCGAGAAGAGACCCTGCATCCATCGTTACGCGGTTGCCCGTGACCAACACGCTCCCAGGTACAAAAACCTTGTCGGCATCGGCGGAAGACGTCGTCGTCGTGCCATCCTTCTCCGGCAGCACAGCCGTCACCGAGCCCGCGCCGAACTCGACGGGCCCGTAGAAACCATGATCCATGCCGCTTAGCGTGATGCTGCCGGGGCGGCTGATACTCGTCGACGCAACCACGACGCCATTCTGGTAGACCGAGGGACCGTAGAGCGTGATCGCACCGCGCCGCGCCTGGATCAGCCCCGAGTTCTCCACAGCCTGGCCTGTCGTCCTCGGACCGGTCTGTACAGCGCCCAACGACAAGGTGCCATCGAGGCTATTGCTGATGATGTTGTCGCCAGCGATCAGCAAAGCCTGTCCGTCGTCAGCGACGATAGCGCCGCGGTTGACCACCCGGGGCGCCGCCAGGATAACGAAGCCATTCGCCTCAGCGTTGATCGACGCCCCGTTCTCCACGACCACATCGCCGCTGCCACCGTTTGCGTCGGCAACCAGGATCGACTTGTTGGAATTGGCGGGATCGGAGATGCCCGAGTTAAGGAACATCGTGTTGCTGGTCTTCAGGTCATCCGAAAACAGGGCCATCGAACTCGCTAGCAAGGAGCGCGTATTCACCTGTGCGCCCTGACCGAAGAGGACGCCATTGCGGTTCAACACGTAGACCGTACCCTCGGCTTTCAAGGCGCCGAGGATCTGGCTTGGTTTGGCAGTCGGGTCATTGACGCGATTGAGCGCGATCCAGTCATTTCCGCCGCCGGAGAGGTTGCCGGCTGCCTGGTTGAAATACAGCGTGGTGTCCCGTCCCACGTTGAAGCTATCCCAGGTGAGGATGGCTTTCTTCGCCGTTTGCTTCACCTCGACGATGTGCTTCCCACCGGCCACTGTGTCGGTGGGAGCGGCTGCGTTTTGCCATAGGGACGGGTCCGATGCGATGCCGGACGATGGCTTGAGCGCGCCATCGCCAAGACCGTTCGGCACATTCGATACGATCTGCACTGCGGCAGCCTGCGCGTCCTTCTGCTGCTGCATCTGTGCCGCGAGCGCGGCCGCCGCGTTATTGAGATTGGTGATCGATTGCTGGACCCGGGGCTGCGTCAGCGCGTTGCCCGGCGTGAAGCTGACCGTATTTCCGCTACCGCCTGAACCCTGCCCTGGGGATACTGCCTGTTGCTGCTTCGCTGCAAACCATGCCGGGCTAAACGCGGGCGGCGTTGCCGCATGGGCGGCCCCACCGCCAAACAGCGCCACCATGATGAACTGGCACATCGCGCGGCGGCGCAGGGTCGGCCGCGGCTTCGGTGCCGGGCGGCGGGGAGTGGCAGGGTGCTGGCGAACGATCATGGCAAAGGCCTCGGGTAAATCATCATGTCTTGAGCGTCGGTTACGGAGCGATGCCGCCCGTGAAATCGCTGGTCATCGACGCCACTTCATCGTGGAGTTCGGGGAGTCGGGCGAGCTCATGCAGCTCGTCCAGGGAAAATTCGCGGAGCACGGAACGGATAGCCAGGCGGCGCCCGTCGTGCAGCCATGCGTTAAGCACGGTGCCGATGGCACGCAGCGTGGTATGCGCCGGGTCATCCGAAGGCCGCTTTCGGTGGCGCAACGCGTCTTCGATGGCGTAACGCACGCGCGCACCGAGGAAGGCCGAGGATTCGCCGAGCATGTGCTCCAGCGCTGCACGAGGCACGCGATCGAGCAGGATATCGGCCGCCTTGGCCTGGCGCGCCACGTACAGCTGGCGCAGCATCTCGGCAAGGGCATGCGAGCTACTCACGCGCGCCTCTTCATGGGGACGTCCCTGTCCATCGCGGGCTCCTGTGTCGTCCGTGGCGACCCACCGCGGGGTTGAAGGGTCCTTGATCATGGGGTGGCCGACGCCTGGCCGGCGCGCGGATCGAAGCGCTGGTCATAAAGCTTGTCGCCGAAGGCCTGTGCCGCCGTCTCCAGCTTCACGCGCGCCTTCGCGGCGAATGGCTGGCGCGACGAGAGCACATCGCCCATGTCGAGATTTTCATAGGCCGTGATGACTTCCTGGCCCACGCGGTACATCTGCACGTTGCGAGCAGTGCATACATCGACCTGGCTCTTCGCGGCATCCAGTGCCTTCGACAGCCGCGTGCGCTCGGCTTCCGCCGTACGCAGCGCGACAGCGGCTGAATCCGCATCCGCTTTGCCCTTCTGCGCTGAGGCTTCCGCCGCTTCGCGACGCTGGCGCTCGGCAACGAGCGCCTTGCTCGCTTCCGGCGATACCGCCACGCTCTTCTTGCCTTCCGCGCGCGCGGCTTCGGCGTCCGCCTTTGCCGCGTCGCGCTCCTTCTCCAGCTGGGCCTTCTCGGCCGCCCAGCTGGCCTGTTGCGCCTGCAGGTCCTGCAGCTGACCGCGCGTCTCGGCCAACTGCGCGCGGATGCGGCTTTCCAGGCTGGCCTGTTGCGCGAACACCGCAGGTGCGGCGGTGGCCAGCGCGATGACGATGAGCAAGCGTTTCATATCGCCTCCGTTAGAACTTGGCGTTCAGATCAAGCTGGAAGACGTCGATCGACAGCGGCGGCCCGAACACTTCCTTCGCATTGAAGTAGCGCAGGCTCAGCCACGAGTACTTCGAGATGCCGTAGCTGCCGGTGAGGATGAAGCCCTTGGCATTGGTGCCGCCGAGGTGGAAATCAGGATCGTTCAGGCCATCGAGCGTGGCGTCCGGCTGGATGTACTTGTAGCCAGCGGTCACGTTCCAGTCGCCGGAGGCATTCGGCTGCGGTTTGCCCAGCGTGGCGCGGAGCATCCAGCCCACCGGGCCGCTCTTGTATGCCGACTCCGCGAAGTCACCCGCGCCGAAGTTGTTCACCAGGCGATTCACACCGACGTCCGCACGGAAGGCATCCTTGCGGTGGTAGGCCATGTTGCGGATGTAGTCGCCCTCGATGCGCAGGGGCGTATCCATCACATTCATGTCGAGACGGGTGATGGCGTTGGCGACGTGGTAGTCGTACACCAGGCCGACGAACTGCGGCTGCGCATAGCTGCTGGGCGAGTTCGGATCCGGGATGATGTCGCGGATCAGGAATAGCGAGTTGCCCTTCTGCATGTACGCAGGCCGCGAGGCATCGGTGCTGCAATAGGTCACGCCAAGGTAGATCGGGCACGGGTCCGACAGCTGGCCCTGCATGTGATCGAAGCGGTAGTACGCGAGCGCGAACTTCCATTCGATGTCGTCGGCGAACTTCCACGAGGCACCCAGCTGCGCGCCGGTCATCCACTTGTCGCGGCTCGCGCTCTTTGCGCCAGCCTCGGCCGGGAAATCGTCCGACTGGTATTCGATCGGGAACATGCCGACCGTGGCAAACGTGTTGATGTCGTCGCTCGCCGGCACGTCGAAGTGGCTGGCGATACCGTCGAAGTTCAGATCATCGGCGTAGACGAGGTTCGTGCTCAGGAACGGGTTAGGCATGCGGCCGCCCGTGACCTTCACCCACTCCGACGGGCTCCAGGCAATCCACGCCTGGTCGAGCCAGAGGCTCTTCTTGGCGAGGCCACCGCCCAGGTTCTGCGTGGTGGATACCGGGTTATTGTCACCGCCGGTACCGATACGGATCCCCGCGGTGACGCCGTCGCCAAGCGTGAGGTTCACGCCCAGACGGGCGCGGATACGCAGCGAATTGGTGCGATTCTCCAGCGTGTTGAGCTGGGGCGGCGGCACGACGCCGTTGAGGTCGTACGGCCCGTTGCGATTGAGCGCGGCGAAATCGACCTGCTGCGTCGCATTACCCTTGTCGTAGTAGTGGAATTCATCACGTACGCGAAGGTCGCCCGCCCAAGCGATGCGGTCCAGCCACTCCGGCAGCTTGCCCGGCTCAGCCCAATGCTCGTCCTTCGCCTGCGCCACCACTTCCTGGCGGAGCTCGTCCTTGATCTGGTTGCGCACCACTTCGGGCACATAGGTCACCCGCACCTGCCCCGGCACGGCTGGCACGGCATTGGCCGTGCCCGCGGCCTTCTGCGCGGAGGCAGCATCGGCATTGGCCTGGGCGATCAGCCCATCGGCATCGGACTGGGTCAGCACGCCGCGCTTCACCAGCAGGCGTACCAGGTTGATCGTGGCGTTTTCAGACGGCGCGGACTGGGCGTGCGCACCGCTGGCGCAGATGGCCAGGCCAATGGCGGCGGCCAGCAGGGCGCGCGCAGGTCGCTTGCGTGCCTTTCCGTGGGTCATGCGGCATCTCCGGGAAACAAAGGGCTTGGAAGGAATGAACGTGTTCATGCGGGGCGCTTCCCACGGATGGACACGCGAAGGGGGAAATGCAGCGACGAGGGCGGCGCGACATCGATGCGGGGCATCGCGCGCAGCGCTTCGATCAGCGCATCGTCAGTGGTCTTGTTGCCGCTGGGCGCGACGAGTTCCGCGCGCACCAGGCGGCCATCGGGATCGAGCCACACGTTGGCCTGCACCTCGAACGAAAGACGGTTCACCTTGTCGTTGCGCTGGATCGCCTGCTGGATGGCGTAGCCCAGGTACTGGTCGTAACTGCCGGTACCCGTGCCGTTGCCACCATTGGCACCGACCATGCCGCCACCGGTGCCCGCACCGATGTTGAAGTTGTCGCTGCCGGCCTGCGCATCGGTATTCATCGTGACCTGCTTCGCCACGTCGTTACTCGGCTTGGGGGCATCGACCGGCTTCTGCGGCTGGTCCACCGGCTTATCCTCTACCGGCTTGATTTTTTCCTCCGGCTTGGGCGGCTCGGGCGGCTTTTCCTTCGGCGGCGGCGGGGGCGGCGGCAGCGGCGTAATCGTCGCTACACGCGGCGCCTCGCGGCGCACACCCACCGTGCTGGCGGCGAAATGCCAGACCAACGCGCAGAAACCGAGGAACACCGCCGCGGCGACGGCCGGGCCGAGCCAGCGGCGGGGTGGACGGCGGCGTGGTTCAAAAGCGTCCACGCATCAATCCTTCGGCGCCTTGCCGGTCACGAGGCCCACCTGCGGCAGGTCCACGCGGCGCAGCAGGTCCAGGATGTCCATGACCTTCTGGTACTGCACCGTGGAATCGCCCTTCACCACCACCGGGAAGTCCGGGTTCAGCGCCTTAAGCGAGCGCAGGCGCTGCTCCAGTTCGCTGAGCGTCACGGGATAGGCATCGAGGAACACCTGGCCCGTATCCGAGATGGTGATGGCCTTGGTCTGCGGCTTGGCCATGCTGACGGCGGCCGATGCCTTGGGCAGGTTGACCTTGATGCCCTGCACCGAGGCGGTGGTCATGATGATGAAGATGACGAGCAGCACATACGCCAGGTCGAGCATCGGCGTGATGTTGATGTCGTCGTACGGCTTGTCGTCGTCCTGGGCGCGCATGGCGGCGGGTCCTTACGCGGCGACCGCGGCCGGAGCCACGACGCGCTGCTGTTCGGCCAGGCGGGTGACGAACTCATCGACGAACACCTGCATGTTCGCGGTGACGTTCTTGTTGCGGATGAGCAGGTAGTTGTAGCCAAACAGCGCCGGGATCGCGACGAACAGGCCGGCGACGGTCGCGAGCAGCGCTGCCGCGATACCCGGCGCGATGGCGTTGACGTTCACGTCGCCCGCCGCGGCGATCGCCGCGAAGGTGATCATGACGCCGACCACGGTACCGAGCAGGCCGAGGAACGGACCACCGGAGATCGCGATGGTCAGCATCACCATCGACTTAGCCAGGCGCTGGTTCTCGCGCACCATGGTCGAATCCATCGTGGCCCGGATCGCTTCGATCGATTCCGGGGCGATGTGGTCGTGGCCATCGGCATCACGACGGCCCCAGACTTCCGCCGCACCCACCTTGTAGAGGCGGTAGAGCGAGGCATCGGCGAGACGCGAAGCGGTCGGGTCACGCGACAGCGCGAGGATGTTGCGGCCCTGCTTGCGGAACGCGTCGAGGAAATCTTCGTTGGCACGGCTCACGCGATTCACGTAAGAGGCGCGCTGCCACATCACCACCCACGAGATCACGGCCATCACAAGCAGGATGCCGATCACCACCCACGCATCGGCGGTCACCGACTTCACGATGATGCCGAAATAGCCGAAGCCGACGCCGGCCTGCTTCTCATCCGTGCCGTAGGCCACGAGCTTCGACTCGGCACCCTGTGCCTGCGCGTCCATGGCGATCAGGGCGGCCGGACGAGCCACGCGGGAGATCCGCACCTCATCCACGAGGCCGGCAAAGCCCACGCTCGCCGGCGTGGCATCGGCGCTATCGCTGCCGAGCGAGGCTTCCGTGTTCATGGCGGGAAGCGCGGCAGCCAGCGTGGCGTACGGCTTGCCATCCACGTACAGCTGCACGTTGCCGTCGGCCGCGGTGACCGTGACGTACGCCCACGTCGCAGCCTTCAGCGGCTCGCCCGGCGTGCTGGCCGGGGCCGCGTCGCCCTCGCCCACCTGCACGAACGGCGCGCCGTTCTGCAGGCCGATGACAAACGCCTGGGTGCCCTGGTGGCGGGCATACAGCGTGACGCGGCCTTCCGAGATCGCATCCGGCTTGACCCAGGCGCTGAAGGTGAACGCGCCACCCTGGGCCAGGGCCATCGAAACGGCGCCCGGCAGCTTGATGCCCTGCTTGCCATCGAAACGGGCCGCCTTGCCAATGATGCCGTCGACCGTGCCAACAGCACCGGCCGCATTGTTGGCGTAAGCCGTGGCATCGCGCGGCGCACTGCCGGCGGCATCTTCGAAGTGGTACACGGCCGAGTAGTCGGCATCGAACGTGGCGCTACCCTTGTCAGCGCCCTGCGCCTTCGGGTTGCCGTAATACATCCACACCTGCTGCTGTGAATCCGCAGCGACCTGCGGCACGTCGACCCAGACAAGCGCCACGCCCAGCACCGGATCGAACGTCTCGATCTGGTAGTTCAGCGGCGTCTTGTCATCGGCGGCGACGAAGCGCACATCGGCGCCGCTCTCGTTGACACCATCGAAGGTGAAGTTGCCCGAGTGCAGCCGGATGAGCATCGGCACGCGGCCGACGGCGGTATTGACGTTGCCGCCCTTCGCCGTGGTGTCGATGGTGATGGCCTTGCGGAAGGCAAAATCCTGGTTCCACCACGACGCATCGGCGGCATGTGCCGCGGGCGCGAGGCCGAGAAGCATGGAGGCGAGGATCAGAAGTCGTTTCACGGTGTTACCCCTGGGTGGATGCCCTTGTGCCCGGTCAGAGCTCGGCCTTGAGAGAGAAATGGATGCGGGTGTCGTGCGCCTTCGTGGCCTGCCCGTCGTTGAACGGGTACGCGATCTCGAAGGCGCCGGTGGCGATGTTGAAAAGCTGGAAGCGCGTGCCGACGCCTACGCTGGAGAGGTCGTAGGTCTTTACCGTGCGGCTGCCCGCATCCGGGTTGGCTGGGTCGACGAGCTGCGGCAGCGCGTTCATGAGTTGCAGGTGCGCGCCATCGGCGAACGCGAGGAAGCGCCAGTCATTCACCCATCCGCCGATGTGCGTGGCGATCGAGGGCGTGCGCAGTTCCAGCGAGCCAATGACGCCGTGATCGGCCGTTTCTTCGGCTTCGAGATAGCCACGCACGGTGCTCTCACCGCCTGCGGCGAACTGTTCGCTCGAGACCAGCGACGAGGTGGACAGCTGCAGGGCAAGACGCCCAGCCAGGCTCCAGCCGTCGGCGAAGTTACGCGTATGCCCGCCTTCGGCCTTCACGTAGAAGAAGTTCTGCCTCGCCTTGTAGCGCTGGTTGTCGAACTCGGCAGCGCTGCTGCCACCCGCACGGAAGCCAGCGACGGCACCCAGCGACATCGTGCTCAGCGAGGCCTCACCCATGCGCTGCCCCTGGTAGGTCACGCTTACCGGGATATAGGTGATCGGCGCCTTGGAGGTCGCGTCGCCCAGCGTCAGGTTCTGGTCAAAATGCTTGCGTGTGACACCGAGCGAAAGCGACTGCGAGAACTCGCCATGCGCAGGCAGGTTACGCACGAAGGTAAAGCCGAACGCATTGCCCTTGCCCAGCACGGTGGTGCCACCGACGGCGTTGGCGTTGCTGTTGGATTTGTAGCCCGAGGTGAGCACGCTCCACTCGCCGCCGAGCGGCACGAGATAGGACCCGGCCCACACTTCCGAACTGTTCCGATCTTGCGGCGCGACAATATAGGTGAGCGACGCGGCATGGCCCTGCTGGAACAGGTTGTCATCGCGGATGCTCGCGACGGTGCGCAGCTCGGGCGTATTCACGCTGTGGTCGTTGTTGACTTCCAGGCTGGCGGTGACCGGCTTGTTGTCGTTGACCTTCAGCGTCACGTCCATGGTGTTGGGTAGCTTGCCCGGCGTCAGCACCGGCACCACCTGCGCACCCGCACGGCGGTTCACGTCAGTGAGCTGCTGCTGGGCCGCCGAGAAATTCGGTACGTCGCCTTCCGCGAGTGCTGGCACACCGTCGCGAATTTCCTTCGGCGAGCGATAGACCGCGCCTTCCACACGCACACGGCCAATCGTGTTCTCGGTGACCTGGAGACGGATGACGCCTTCCTTCACCTGCTGGGGCGGGATATCGACGACGACGGACTGGTAGCCGTGCGCCTGGTACACCTTCTGCAAGGCATCGCGCGCACTGGTGACGTCGGCCATCGACTTGCCCGGACCCAGGAACGGGTACACGGCGGTTTCGATATCCAGCGACTGCAGCGTGGTGTTGCCATCCACGACGTATTCGTTCACATCAAACGCCTGTGGCGCTTCCTGCGCCGCGGCATGGATGCTCACACCCATCGCGATGGCGGCGGCCAACGCCGTCGCCAGTGGGTTCGCGGCACGCTTCATGCGTTCACCCGTAGTGCTCGTGTACCCACGCGGAAAATCCCCTGTGTTCCGTTTGCCCCTTAGACGCTTGGGCTGTCGTCGCACTGAACCGCTGTCACGAAAAATTCATGCGCCGGCGGCGGCCGGCCTGCGCGCTTAGCTAAGCAGCACCCAACCGCCGGGCAAATGCGTGGCGTGTGCGCCGTAGGCATCCTGGATCAGCGTCGCCACCTCACCCATCTGGTCGAGGGTGAAACGCGCATGCACGCGGCGCTCGCCAAGCGTGCGGTCGGTGATCACGATGCGCCCCGGCCGGTACCTGTTGATATCGGCAACCACGTCGGCAAGAGGCTGGTTGTCGTAGATGAGTACGCGATCGCGCCAGGACAATGCGGTGCCAAGGTTCACTCCGACCGCCGCGCCCGTGCCCGTCGCATCGAAGGCGACCTGCTGCGCGGGCTTCACCGGCGTATTCGTGCCGTCGTGGTTGATCACCGTGTGGCCGTCCAGGCAGGTGACCGTGGCGGCCTCATCCGTGCAGCGCACGGCGAAGGCCGTGCCTGGTTCGGAGAACAGGCGCCCGTCTGCGACTTCCACCACGAAAGGATCTTTTCGCGAGGGGTCGATACGCACCACGGCTTCGCCGTCGCGCAGGTGCATGCCCGTGACCACACCGCCGCGCTCACGCACGGCGATATCCGTATCGGTATTCATCTCCACCGAGACGCCCGGCGCCACGCGCAAAGTCTTTTGCTCACCCACGTTCGTGCGCAAGGTCAGGCCATCAGGCGCCGATCCACGGGTGAAGGCGTCGCTGCGCACCATAAGAAAGGTGGCCGCTGTCGCGGCAACCGCGCCACCCAGGAACGCGCGGCGGGTAAGGCGTACGCGATGCGTGGGGCCCGATCGCGCGCGGCTGCTGCGTTCGTGCTTGCGCAGCGCCGCGGCGGGCCCCAGGGCCTCCCATAGCGCGCGCGCCTCGGCGAACGCCAAGGCGTTTTCTTCGCTCTCGGCACACCAGCGGCGGAAGGCTTCGCCGTCCTCGCGGGTGGCCGTGCCCGAGGTAAGGTGCACCAGCCAGCCATGGGCTTCCGTGGTGCGATCGTGGCGGTGATAGGCGTCCATACGGTTAAGACGTTTCCCGCACGCCGGGACCGAACCGCTGGTAAGCACGCCGGCCGGTTTTTGTGGCACAGGTCTCAAGCGCCTTCTTCAGTTCCTTGCCCACCATGCGCACCGAAATGCCGTAACGGGCCGCGATATCGGCCTGCGGCAGCTCCTCGACGCGGGCCGCGATCAGGATCTCGCGCTGGCGACGGGTCAGGCCCTCCAGCGCCGCGCTAAGCGCCACGATGTCCTGCTGCGAGGCAAGCACGGTAGAGGGCTCGACCACGTCGTCGACGGCGTGCAGGAGCTCGTCCACTTCTTCACCGGTCAGCAGGCGGCTCTGCGAGCGGTGATGGTCCGCTGCCATGTTGAGCGCCATGCGGAACAGGTAACTCGTCGGGTGCGTGGCATGCCCGTCCGGCATGGCCAGCTTCTCCACGCGCAGGTAGGTTTCCTGCATCACGTCATCAGCAAGGTCGTCCGAACGCAGCCGTCGGCGCAGGCGGCGGCGGAAATCCTCGTAGTTGGCGAGGAACAGGCCCAGCAACGAGGCATCGGCACTCATGCCGTCGCACCGCAGGCATCACGCCGCGAGGGCGCGAGCAGCACGGTGAACGGGCTGGAGGCGGCCAGGCGCGCGGGGACGCGCGCGCGGCGAATGGCGGCGAGGACACGGCCATCCCGCTGGGCGTCGTCGGATGGCGCCAGCGCTGCCACCTCGGCAACGGCGCCGTTCGCATCGATCCAAATCTGAAGCGCAAGACGGAACGAACCAGGCCGCGTATCACGCTGGGTGCAGAGCACCTTTTCCACGGCTTGCTGTAACTCAGCCGCATCGGCCGCCAACAGCGCTTCCGGTACCGGCGACGGCGCGACCGCACCTTCGCCAGGCTCGGATGGGTTCGCGTTGACGGTAAACGCATTCATGGACGTGAAGTGCGCACTGAGCCCCGTACCCACGAGGAGGATGCGCAGCGCATCGCGTGGTGCCGCCTCCCCGTGGAGGCCCGGTGAGTCATGGCCTGCCACGAGGCCGTCATCAAACAACACGGCGATGCCGGTGTTTTCGCTATACGCGCGCAACGCACCGGCCAGCGGCTGGGCGTCGATGTCAAAACGCGTGGTTCCATGCGAAATCCCTGGCGTGGCGTCGTCCCCTTCCCGTGGCGAGCCGTACGCCGCCGTGCCAAGGCACAGCGCGCAAGCCAGCAGCGCGAGGGCACAACGCGTCACGGTCAGTCCTCGCGGTGGCCCATGCTTCACGGGTGATCTGCGTGAAAGGCTAGGTAGCGCGGATGACACAAAGACGCCGGTTTGGTGACAAGGTTGATGACACCACCGTGACAGGCGTGACGCACTTCCCGCGCGCGTAGCGACGTGGTATCCAACGCGCCGATCCCTACGGGAAAGGGCTATGCGTATTCGGCAATATTGTCTTTGGCTTGTCGGATTGTCCGCCGTGACGAGCGTGCATTCGCAATCCGTGGTGGACCTTCCAGGCGTCCATGCGAGCGCCTCGACCACCTGCGTACAACCGGCAAGCGCCGGCAGTGCCGCTCTGTCCTACGACTGCCTGAACCAGCAACTGGCGACGCCGCCGGGCATGCCTTCACCGCTGGATACGAACGATATAAGGAAGGCGCCGAGCAATACGCTGGGCCTCTACAACGCAGCCGCACTGGGCCAGCGCATGGGCACGAACCTTGGCCGCAGCGTGCAGCCGTACCGCCCGCCAAAGCCCATCTACCCCTCACTCGCCCACTAAGCCCACGCCCCGCACGTTCGCGCCCTCGCCCCGAACATTCGCGACCTCGCCCCACCCATTCGCAACCTCGCTGTAGGAGCCCACCCTGTGGGCGACATCTTTCGCGAAGGCGCCACAGATCCTGTGGCGGCTGTACGAGAGGCGTCGCCCACAGGGTGGGCTCCTACAACGGCGGCGCGGGGGCCACGGCGGTTATTTCAGGGGGACGGTGACCGTGGGTTCTTTCGGCTCGGCGCGTGCCGTGCCTGCCGGATGGCCTGTGAACGGTCGCAGCGACTCGAACTTCTGCTGGTACTCGTCCGTCACCTGCTTGGCTTCATCACCGTTGGTGATGACCTTCGGGGTGATCAGCACGATCAGCTCCGTGCGGTCACGGCTACGGCTGGTGGTACCGAACAGGCGGCCGAAGATGGGGATACGGTTCAGGCCCGGAATACCGGTATCCGTCGTGCCATCGATCTGGCGGATAAGGCCGCCGAGCAACACCGTCTGCCCGCTCTGCACCGCGACCTGCGTGGACACTTCGCGCTGCTGGATCGGGAAGTTGCCGGTGGTCGTGTCCTTCACGCCCGGGGCGCTCACGACCTGGTTAATGTTCATGTACACCAGGCCACCCGGATTCACGCGCGGACGCACGTTGAGGATCACGCCGGTGTCCTTGTACTCCACCTCACCGATGGTGTTATCGGTATTGGCGTTGGTATTGATGTAGGTCTGCTGGATGGGGATCTGGTCGCCGACCTGGATATGCGCCTTCTGGTTATTCAGCACCACCAGCGATGGCGCCGAAAGCGTCTTCGTGTTGCCGTTGGTCTCCAGCGCGTGCAAGGCGACCGACAGGTTGTTGTTCACGAACGAATAGAAGAACGCGTCCTTCGACGGGTTGTAAGTGTTGCCGATGTTGCCCAGCGCCCACTGCTGCTTGTTGCCGGGCTGACCGACCGAACCATTCGTGCCGCCAACGAGGCCCTCGAGATACCACTGCACGCCGAACTCGAGGTCGCCAGTGAGATGCACTTCGAGGATGCGGGTTTCAATCTGCACCTGGAGCGGCACGGCATCGAGGCGCTTGATGGCCTGCTCGATCTCCGCCCACTGCGACGGGCGGCAACGGACCATCAGCTGGTTGTTGGTATCGACCGACGTGATACGCACGCCATCATCGGTAGTGATGCCACCACTGTGCTGGCGATGGCTCGACGAGTCGTCGTCAAGGCCGCCACTGGATGAGCCACCGCTACCGAACGACGAGCCGCTGCTACTGCTGCCGAAGCCATTGCTGGAGCTCGAGCCATTCAGGCCAGAGCTGTTGTTGGTGTTGAGATAGCCGCTGTTCGTCGACGACGAGCTGTTGCCGAAGCCACCCGTGGTGCTGCCGAGACCGGAACCGCCACGGTTGCCGAGATCGCTATCGCTGCCACCAAGCGTGCCGGACGAAAGACCCGGCCCGACCTTGCCACCGCGGTCCGACGAACCGCCGCCCGAGCCGCCGCCGTAGATATCGGAGAGGTAATCGGCCAGGTCGGAGGCCTGGACATTGCGCACGTCATACACAAAGAGTTGCGGCTCGTTGCCGCCGCCGCGATCGATGCGGTCGATCCAGCTCTTCACTTCTTCCAGATAGGTGGCGTTCGGGCTGATGACCACCAGCGAGTTGGTACGCTCGATGGGGATGAAGCGCAGCATGCCCGCCATGGGCGTGTTGCCCTTGTCGCCGAAGATCGAATCGAGCTTCGGGGTGAGATCCTTCACCTCCGCGCGCTGCAGGCTGAACACGCCCACCGACATGCCACGCAGCCAGTCCACGTCGAACGTCTTGACGGTGCGCGCGTAGTTGTCGAGCTCGCTGGCAGTGCCCGCCATGACGAGGACATTGCGGGTCGGGTCGGCCAGCAGCGTGGCATCGGCACGTGCGAACGGCTTGATCAGCTTCTGCATCTCGGTGGCCGAGATGAAGTGCAGCGGGAAGAGGCGCGCCTGCAGGCCGCCCGGGGGCGCAGTGGCCCCGATGCTAGGCACGACGTTGCCCGGCACGGCGTCCTTCGACGGCATGACCACGTAGCGGCCATTGGTGCGGACCAGGGCATTACCCGTCCAAGAGAGCAGGGTCTCGAGGATGGGCAGGGCCTGCTCGGCCGTCACCGGCTGCGAAGTGGAGAACGACACGTTGCCCTGCACGCCCGGCACGATCGAATAGTTCTCGTGCAGCAGGTCGCCCAGGATGGCCTTGACCACCGACTCGACCGGCTGGTTTTCGAAATTGAAGGTAACGGTGCCCTGCCCCTCGGCCACCGGCTTCGGTTCGGCCAGGCCCACGGGTTTAACGAATTCACCAGTTCCGGTAGTGATCTGAGCCGGAGCGACGACCGCACTCTGCGGACCCACCGGGGGCGCGACGATGGGGTGCGGCGCCGGCTTTTCAGTACCGGCCAGGGCTTCTCGCTGCAGTGCGCCATCGTCTTTGGGTTGTGGCAGCGACTGGCATCCGGCAAGCGCTACCACCAGCGCCGTAACGCTGATCACGGGCTTTTTGAACATGGAACAACGTACTCCCTCGTTGGACTCGGCGGCCTCTGCCCCTGGGGTGGCCAGTCGATTAGAGGCCCAACTCTATAGGGAGGTTCCCTTCCAGCGCTAGCACGCGATAACAACAACGCGACGCACGTACATAATCGGCGCGCCAGACCGCGGCCTGGCGCGCTATAGCGGGCCTGGGCGGTCTACTTAATCCGCGGCCCATTCCGCGTGGAAACTGCCTTTCTCGTCCACGCGCTCAAAGGTGTGGGCGCCGAAGAAATCGCGCTGAGCCTGAATGAGATTCGCCGGCAGCACATCAGCGCGGTAGCTATCGTAATAAGCGATGGCGGCGGAGAAGCCCGGCACCGGGACGCCAACCCGAACCGCCTCGCCCACCACCTCGCGCAGGGCGCCCTGGTAGCCCTGGACGATATCCCGGAAATACGGGTCCAGGAGCAGGTTCTTCAATGCGCCATCGTGCTTGTAGGCATCGGTGATCTTCTGCAGGAAGCGCGCCCGGATAATGCAGCCGGCGCGAAAGATCTTCGCAATCTCGCCGTAATGGAGATCCCAGTGATTCTCCTCCGAAGCCGCCCGCAGCTGGGCAAAGCCCTGGGCATAGGAGATGAGCTTGCTCATGTAGAGCGCCTTGCGCACCGATTCGATAAACGCCTTGCGGTCGCCGCTGAAAGCCGCCTGCCCCGGACCCTTCAATTGTTTGCTTGCCTCGACGCGCTCCTCCTTCATGGACGAGAGCACGCGGGCGAAGACTGACTCCGTGATCAGCGTCAGCGGCACGCCCAGGTCGAGCGCGCTCTGGCTCGTCCACTTGCCAGTGCCCTTCTGGGCCGCGCGGTCGAGGATCATGTCGACCAGCATCTTTCCGGTTTTCTCATCCTTGCGACGGAAGATCTTCGCCGTGATCTCAATCAGGAAGCTATCGAGCTCGCCCTTGTTCCATTCATCGTAGACATCGGCCAGCTCGTCGTTGGACAAGCCCACGACGTGCTTCAGCACGGCGTAGCTTTCCGCGATGAGCTGCATATCGCCGTATTCGATGCCGTTATGCACCATCTTGACGTAATGGCCCGCGCCATCCGGACCGATATAGGTGACGCACGGTTCGCCATCCGGTGCCTTGGCGGCAATTTCAGTGAGAATGGGGGCGACGAGGTCATAGGCATCGCGCGGGCCACCGGGCATGATCGACGGGCCTTTCAACGCGCCTTCTTCGCCACCTGATACGCCGGTGCCGATGAAATGCAAGCCATCCTTTGCCAGCTCTTCACCGCGGCGGACGGTGTCCTTGTAATAGGTGTTGCCGCCGTCGATGACGATATCGCCCTTATCGAGCAGCGGACGCAGCTCCTCGATCACGGCATCGGTTCCTTTGCCCGCCTGGACCATGAGCAGGATGCGCCGGGGCTTTTCCAGTGAATCGACGAACTCCTGGAGCGAATAGGTGGGAATGAGCTTCTTGCCCTTGCTCTCGTCCATCACCTCGTCGGTGCGGGATTTGGTGCGGTTGAAGATCGACACCGCGTGCCCGCGGCTCTCGATATTCCACGCCAGGTTACGGCCCATCACGGCCATGCCAATCACGCCAATCTTCTGCTTGCTCACGGGCATCTCCAGCCAAGCCAACGGAAAGGGGTTTGAGAATAGGTCGAGCGATAATGCCGCGCTTGGCGAAATACACACGGAATTCGCCGCAGCGCAGCATCGCTTCACCCCAGCATGCCTTGGAAAACAGCGACGGAACGTGATGGCGCTCAGTTATGATGGCGGGCGAACCGGCGGCTGGTCCGCCCTGAAGGAAACACGTACGCATGAACCAGGTGACGTCGCACAAGCGCGACAAGCGCGTGGCCTCCGCCCGTGAGGCGCTGGCCGGTCTCGTAGCCGATAACCAGATCGTCGCGGTCGGCGGCTTCGGCCTCTGTGGCATTCCCGAGCTGCTGATCGAGGCGCTGCGCGATTCGGGCGTGAAGGGCCTTACCGCCGTTTCCAACAATGCCGGCATCGACGGCGTCGGCCTCGGCCTGCTGCTGGCGACCCGCCAGATCCGCAAGATGGTTTCCTCGTACGTGGGCGAGAACAAAGAGTTCGAGCGCCAGTTCCTGGCCGGCGAGCTTGAAGTCGAATTCACCCCGCAAGGCACCCTGGCCGAAAAGCTGCGCGCCGGCGGCGCGGGCATCCCCGCCTTCTTCACCCGCACGGGCTACGGCACGCAGGTGGCCGAGGGCAAGGAAACCCGCGAGTTCGACGGGCAGATGTACGTGATGGAACGCTCCATCGTCGCCGACGTGGCGCTGGTCAAGGCGTGGAAGGCCGACCCTTCCGGCAACCTCGTGTTCCGCAAGACCGCGCGCAACTTCAACCCGATGGTCGCCACCGCCGGCAAGGTCTGCATCGCCGAAGTGGAAATCATGGTCGACGTCGGCGAGCTGGATCCGGACCAGATCCACACGCCGGGCATCTACGTCGACCGCATCGTGCACAACCCCGCGCCGAGCAAGCGCATCGAACAGCGCACCGTGCGCGCCTGAGGAGAACACCATGGCCTGGACCCGTGAACAGATGGCGCAGCGCGCCGCCAAGGAACTCTCCGACGGCGATTACGTGAACCTCGGCATCGGCTTGCCGACGCTGGTGGCCAACCACCTGCCCGATGGGGTCGATGTATGGCTGCAGTCCGAAAACGGCCTGCTCGGCATCGGCCCTTTCCCGACGGAAGACGAAGTGGATGCCGACCTGATCAACGCCGGCAAGCAGACCGTGACCGCGCGCCAGGGCGCCGCCTTTTTCTCCAGCGCGGATTCGTTCGCGATGATCCGCGGCGGCCATATCGATATTTCGATCCTGGGCGCCATGCAGGTCACCTGTGAGGGCGATATCGCCAACTGGATGGTGCCCGGCAAGATGGTGAAGGGCATGGGCGGCGCGATGGACCTGGTGGCGGGCGTGAAGCGCGTCGTCGTCGTCATGGAGCACACCGCGAAGGATGGCGGCCACAAGATCCTGAAGGAATGCACCCTGCCCCTCACCGGCAAGGGCGTGGTCGATCGCATCATCACCGAGCTGGGCGTGTTCGATGTCACGCCGGGCGGGCTCGAGTTGATCGAGCTGGCGCCTGAGGTGGATGTCGACACGCTGCGCACTGCTACGGGCTGCGAGTTCACTCCGAAAGTGTAAGTCTGTCGCGAAAGATGTCGCCCACAGGGTGGGCTCCTACGTAGGAGCCCACCCTGTGGGCGACATCTTTACGTGCTACCTCGTGGACGACATCTTTACGTGCTACCTCGTAGGAGCCCACCCTGTGGGCGACATCTTTCGCGTTACCCTATCCAGGCAGAAAAAAAGGCCCCGGTCTCACGACCGGGGCCTTCAGAAGAAAGTCGCTCCGCAGAGGGTGCCTCAGCGTGGGCCTCGGGGGGGGAGGTAGGCCAAAACGCCGGTTGATAGCACCGTTACGGAGCGAGGGCCACTACCGACCCAGGGGGAGGGGTTGGTGGTAGGGCGAGGAGAATCATAGATTTCCTAGGAAATGTTCGCCAATATATCTTTCAGCGACCACTTATACGAAAACCCACTATGTTCGACTTGCGCCAACTGCGCTACTTCGTGGAAGTGGCCGAGACCCTGAGCTTTACCCAGGCAGCCCAGCGGCTGCATATCTCCCAGCCGCCACTTTCCCAGCAAATCCAGGCACTTGAGGCCGACCTTGGCGTTCGCCTGCTCGACCGCAACCGGCGCCGCGTCGCCCTGACCGAGCCAGGCCGGATCTTCCTGGTTGAGGCCAAGGCCATCCTCGCCCGCGCCGAAAGCGCGCGCACGGTCGTTACCGAAGCCGCCGCCGGCTTCACTGGCCAGCTCCGCCTGGCCTACGCGGTCTCCGTGTCCTTCCACCGCGCCCTGCCGGAAACCCTGCTCCGCTTCTCGCACGCCGCACCGGGCGTCAGCCTGCACCTCGTCGAAATGCCCACCGGCGCGCAGTACGACGCCCTGCTCAGCGGCCAGATCGACGTGGGCCTGCTCCGTGCCCCGCCCGAAGGCGTCGCCAACGCCCGCCAGCTGACCATGGAAGTGATCGACGAGGAGCCGCTGATCCTCGCCCTGCCCGCCGGCCACCGCCTGGCGAAGCAAGAGGTGGTCAGCATGGGCGACCTGGCGCGCGAATCCTTCGTGGCGCCCCCGCGAACCGCCGCCGCCACCCTTATCGACCGCCTCACCATGTTGGCCAACAAGGCCAGGTTCCGGCCAAACATCCGCCAGGAAGCACAGCAGATCCCGTCCCTGCTCCCCTTGGTCGCTGCGGGCCTGGGCGTCGCCCTGGTCCCGGCTTCGTTGCAGGCGGTCCACATGGAGAAGGTCGCATTCGCGCGCATCGACGACCCGGAGGCGTTCTGGTACCTTGCCGTCGCCAGTCGCACGGACAACACCTCTCCGGTCCTCGAGAGCTTCCTGCGCACGGTCCGCGAGGCCCGCACCAAGCTGGGCCTCGGCTGAAACGCGAGTTGATTCCGGCGCTTGCGTAATGCTGGCGGGATGGTTACAATCCCGTTTTTCCCGTAATTCATTTGTATCAGGAGCTGGCCGTGAAGGTGCTTTCTTCTTTGAAGTCCGCGAAGTCGCGTCACCGTGACTGCAAAGTCGTTCGCCGTCGCGGCAAGGTGTTCGTGATCTGCAAGTCGAACCCGCGTTTCAAGGCCCGTCAGCGCTAATCAGCCGCGATGGGTTCTACTTAAAAGGCCGCGCAAGCGGCCTTTTTTGTGTCTGTTCGAAACGCGTCGCCTCGATTCGGATACGACTCCCCGACGAGGGAGCGTCAGCCCGAGGCAGCCACCGGGTACGGCGAATCAGGGATATCCCCACTATCGCCCATGAACACGCAATTGCGGCCCGAGCGCTTCGCGCGATACAGCGCGCCATCGGCCACCACCAGCAAGCGGTGCAGCTCAAAGCCACACTGCAGCGTCGACGCCACGCCAAAGCTCGCCGTCACCACCAATTCCGGCCGTGACGGCGTCGCCGACGTCGCCGAAATCGACAGACGCAACTGCTCCGCACGCGCCCGCGCCTGCGCCGGGCTGCAATCCGGCAACAACACCGCAAACTCCTCACCACCCAGGCGGCCAAACACGTCGCATGCGTGCAGCGCGCGCCGGCACACATCCACCGCCCGCTTCAACACCTCATCACCGACGGAATGCCCCCACGTGTCATTCACGTTCTTGAAGTGATCCAGGTCGAAAAGGATCAGGCACGCACCGCGATCCGAGCGCGCGCCGTATGCCAGCACACGCTCCGACTGCTCGACGAAATGCTCGCGATTGCAGATACCGGTAAGACCATCGCGGCGCGCCATGCGCATGAAGCGCATCTGCGAGCGGCGCAAACGCAACACCAGCGCCACGATGCCTACCAGCACCAGGCCCAGCACGAAGATATACAGGCGGCCGTTCTCGACTTCCTTGCGATCCAGCGCGTTCGACAAACGCAGAATCTCGTTCTGCTTGTTTAGCGCATCCACGTCGGCCTTGTGCGCCAGCGCCTGCTGGTCGACCACCTGGAACGCCACGCTGCGGGCGCTGATATCGTCCAGGGCCGCCTTTTCAGCCGCCATGTACTGCTCGTGGTATCCCAGCGCCGAACGGGCATCACCCACGCGCTGCTCTACCTCGTAGAGCACCTTGAACGCCAGGTGCCGCGGGAACGCCAGCGGATCGCTCGCATTCGTCGCGGCCGCCATATCCGCAAAGTGGTGGGCACGCTCGAGATCGCCCAACCCAAAGTAAGCGCCCGCCAGCGTCGTATCCACCGACGCCAGCAACACCGGCTGACCGAGCGCGGCCAATGCATCCCGGTACGGCGCCAACGTATCCACGGCAGCCTGGAACTTACCCGCCTTCAGGTAGTACGCGCCGATGTCGGCGCGAATCGATTCCGCAGCCACCGGCTCGCCGGCAAGGTTGCAGCGGCTGACCGCGGCGGCATAGTCCGGATCCGTGCCGACAAGGCGACCCGCATCCAAGCGGACCTGAGCCAGAAGCTGCATGCCTGCGCAACCACTTGCGCCGGCGACGGGATGATCGGCCACATCCTTCGCATACGCCTCGGCCAGGTCGAACTGCCCGGCCGAATCAAGAAGGCGCGCAGCAGCCATCAGGCCCACCTGGCGCGCGGCGTTGTCCTGCACCGAAGGCAGCAGCTCCTGCCACTGGTTCAGGCGGCGGAAAGCCTCTTCGTAATGATGGGCGTGGTCCAGCACCGGCAGCAGGGCGGCCAGCGCGCGAAAGCGCAGCAGGCGGTCGCTGGAAACATCCACGACGCGGTCGAGCAACGCCTTCGCCTTCGCACCCTCACCCCGGTTCGCTGCCTGCCAACCTTCAAGGAAGGTGAGCCTGGCACGCTCGCCATCACGGAGTTCATTGCGCAGCGGCTGGATATCCTGCAGCAACTGGGCGAAGTGAGCCGGCTCCGACTCCTTGATGCGATCGGCCTCGTCGACGATGTCCGCAGCCGCCGGCGGCGGCGCCGCAAACGCGTGCGCCACGCCGAGCGTGAGCCACGGCATGGCGATCAGGAGTGTTACGTGGCGGATCAAGCGTCGCATGGTCGTCGTGACCACTCCTCCCTGGTGCCGCAACAAGCGAAAAACCCTTTCGCGGCGCGCCGCGCCTCCCCACGAGGCGGCTTGTGGGCGTGATCATAACGATTTGCGAGGCAGCTCGGGTAGTCGGCCAGCTGGCCGGACCAAAGGGCCGAGAAGCCCGTCACGCGCCCACTCAGGATTCAAGACGCTCAGGACTCCAGGCACACCGTGCAATCGATGCCCTGCTTCGCCATTTTCGCGTAGGGGCAGAGCCGCTCGGTGTGGCGCACCAACGCCTCCGCCACCGGCCGGGGCACACCAGGCAGCGCGATGCGCACCTCCGCCACCAGCGTGAACTGGCCATCCGCAGGGTCCCGGCCAAAAACCACCCTCGCCTTCACGGACGCATCGGGTATCGCGATGCGCGAACGCTCGGCAAGCAACATGAGGGCACCGTGAAGGCATGCCGCGAAACCCGCGGCAAACAGCTGCTCGGGGTTCGTGCCGCCGCCCGAGCCGCCGAGCGCCGCGGGCAGCCGCAGCGTCACATCAAGCTCCCCATCGGAGGAGCGCGCCACGCCGGAGGCACGCGCATGCACCGCCGCCCCGCCCGTCACGGTGACATCCGCCGTGTAAAGCGGCTGGAAGACATCACCGTGGTAACGATCCAGGAAGGATACGTCGGGTGCCTTGGGTTGCATGGCGGCAACGCCGTGGTCAGGCCGCCGCGTGGGCGCTGGCCTGGCCTGCCAGCCAGTTTTCGAAACTGACCTTGCCCAGATGTGCACCCGGCCCCGGCAGCAGCGATTCCCAGCCAATGATGCCGCCGAAATACGGCGCGGCAGGATCACCCGTCACCTGACGCTCGTCGCCCACCGCATGCAGGTAGCGGCGCACCAGCTCATCCATGGGAAAGGCCTCCGGGCCGGCGATCTCGATAAACGCATTGCGTGGAGCCTCCATTGCCGCCTCCGCGACCGCTTCGGCCACCTCGGCGGCGGCGATCGGCTGGATGCCACCCGTGGAGACACGAATGAACGCACCCCGCCCTGCTTCATTCGCAATGCCGGCGGTGAACTCGAGGAACTGAGTGGCGCGCACCAGCGTGTAGGGCACGCCCGATTCGCGAATGATCGCTTCCTGGGCGTTCTTGGCAGCGAAATACGCGTTACCCGGCTTACGGTCGGTCCCCACGATGGAGAGTGCCACGTGGTGTTTGACGCCCGCCGTACGCTCGGCGGCAGCGATGTTGCGGCCTGCCGTGGTGAAGAACTGCATGACATCCTCGGCGGCGAACGACGGTGAGTTCGCCACATCGACGACGGTGTGCACGCCGGACATCGCGGCATCGAGGCCTTCGCCCGTGATCGTGTTGACGCCGGTGGAAGGTGCCGCAGCGATGACATCGTGGCCTTTCGCTTTCAGGTGCGCCACGACCTTGCTGCCGATAAGGCCGGTACCGCCGATGACGAGGTATTTCATGACTAACTCCGATGCTGTGATCCAGGACTGAAAGGCTAGGCCCGGTACCACCGGGCCGGTAGCCATGCGGGCGGCCTCACCGTGTTGCCACGGAGACACCAATCCGGTTGTCGTCGCCGCCATCGAAATCCCGCGAACGGATGGCCGCGATCATGTAATCGACGAATACGCGGACGCGCGAAGGCATCTGCTGGCGGCTCAGGTAACACACGTAATGGCCGCGATCTTCCGGCGCGTGCTGCGGCAGGCAGGCCACAAGCCGACCGGCCTTGATGTGCTCGCAGACCTGGTAGCCCGCGAGTTGCGCGAGGCCTTCACCATCCAAAGCCGCCTGCAGCACGAGGTCCGCGTCGTTGAACGAGAGCATCGACGCCGGGCGCATCTTGCGATCCCGGCCGTCCACGCGGAACTCCCAATCGAAGGTGCGGCCGCTCGCGAGGCGGTAGCCAAGGCATTCGTGCGCGGCGATGTCGTCCAGTGACGCCAGCACCGGGCTACGCGTCAGATAGCCGGGCGAGGCGCAGAGGAACATGCGCATCGGAACGATCTGCCGCGCGATGACCTGGCTGTCTTCCATGCGGCCATTGCGAAAGGCGACGTCCACATGGTCGGTGATGAAGTCAGCCGGCCTGTCGTCGAGCAACAGCTCGACCGCCACGTCGGGATACGCCGCACGGAAACCATGCAGCAGGGGTGCCACCACCTTGCGCCCGAAGCCGACCGCGGCGCGGATGCACAGGCGCCCACGAG
The DNA here is from genome assembly GCF_023078475.1 of Luteibacter aegosomaticola. Classification (NCBI taxonomy): domain Bacteria; kingdom Pseudomonadati; phylum Pseudomonadota; class Gammaproteobacteria; order Lysobacterales; family Rhodanobacteraceae; genus Luteibacter; species Luteibacter aegosomaticola. The sequence continues at coordinate 3,094,086 of NZ_CP095741.1, forward strand.
GTGGCCCTTCACGCAGCTCGCGCATATCCTCCAGCGCCTGCGCGATACGTTCGACGCCTGGCTGGCAGTTCTCGAAAAACAGTGAACCCTCGGGCGTCAGCGACGTGCTGCGCGTGGTACGTGAAAACAGGCGCGCACCAACCTGACGCTCAAGCTTTTGCACGCTGCGGCTTACCGCACTGCGGCCAATGCCAAGGCGATCGGCCGCTCGAGCGAAGCTGCCCTCGTTCACTACGGCGATGAAAGCGATCACACCGGCGTAACTGGCGGAGAAGCTGGTGCTGAGTGCATCGGCACCCGCGCCAGTGCAAGGCGGGGAAAGCGGGACGTTCATGGCGGATCTCCGTGGGCGGCGGCGTGCAGGGCACGCAGGCGCGATCGGGCGTCGTCGATGAGCTGACGGCAAGCAGGGATATCGCGACCCAGCAGGCCCGCCACTTCGTCGAGCGGCTTGCCCAGGACCTCGCTGAGCAGGAACGCCAGTCGCGGCAGGATCGGCACGCGTTGCAGCACCGCCTGGAATTCCAACCAGACGCGATCGCAACCGTCGTCGCGGTGAAGAGCCGGATCGCACGATGGCGTGGCGTTTTCGGTGTCCATGCCCTACAGACGCGGCAGCGTGCATCGCTGTGACAGCCGCATTGGTGCGTTCGGCGCAACACCGTGCGCACGCGGCGGTGGCTACTGGTAACCGGAGGCCACGCCTAGCATGAACCTGGCTTACCCCCCACCGGAGGACTTTCCATGAAAGCCATTTTTACGATCGCCACGCTGGCGTGGCTCGCCGCCGCGGGCGCAGCGCTGGCGCACGGTGACACGCATGCGCCCACCACCGCACAGCCTAAGGTCACGCTGCTCAGCCACCACGACATGCCGGATGTGCCGGGCAAGGAGATCACCACCATCACGGTCGATTACCCACCTGGCGTCGTCGAGCATGTGCACCACCACGACGCCGACGCCATCGTGTACGTGCTTGAAGGCAACATCATCGAAGGCGTGAAAGGCCAGGCGGAGCAGCACCTGAAGGCCGGCGACACCTTCTATGAAGGACCCAACGACACCCACACCATCGGTCGCAACGCCAGCCAGACCGAGCCGGCGAAGTTCGTGGTGTTCATCGTTCATGACAAGGGCAAGCCGATCGTGCTGCCGGGCGAAAAGTAACCTTGCAGGGCAGGAATTTGCTCGACGGGGCTTACGCGCTCGTGTCACAACAGACGGTGTCGCGACGTCTGGAGTGACATGAGCGCTACTACCGCCACCTTTATCGCCCTGCGCCCCCGGCTGCATGGCATCGCCTACCGCATGCTCGGCTCGGTACCCGAGGCCGAAGACGTGGTGCAGGACGTATGGCTGCGCTGGCACGGCACCGATGCCACGGGCATCGACAACCCTGAAGCATGGCTGGTGACCGCGACCACCCGCCGGGCCATCGACCAGCTACGGGCCGCGCGTACCCGCCGCGAGCAGTACGTAGGCATCTGGCTGCCCGAGCCCGTGCTCACCGACGATGGCGCCACCCCGGAAGACCTGCAAGAGCTGGCCAGCGACGTTTCCGTGGCCTTCCTGGCCCTGCTCGAGCGGCTCGCCCCCGAGGCCCGCGCCGCCTTCCTGCTCCGCGAAGTGTTCGACGAGGGCTATCCGGAGGTCGCCCGCGTCCTGGGCAAGAGCGAAGCCGCCTGCCGCCAACTGGTCCACCGCGCGAAGGAGCAACTGCGCGACGAGCGCCCACGCTTCGAAGTGAACCAGGCCACGCACGCCAGCCTGGTACGCGGTTTTGCCAGCGCGATGGCGTCAGGGGACTTCCGGGCCATGCGTGACATGCTGGCGCCCGATGCGCAGCTCCTGGGCGATGGCGGCGGCCATGTGACAAGCTTCCCCAAGCCGATGGAAGGCGGTTCCCGCATCGCCCAGTTGCTCTTTGCCCCAAGCATTCGCAACGACCGCGGCATGCGTATCGAGCTCACCCGCGTCAATGGCGAACTCGCGATACTCCGATATTTCTCAGGTGCCCTGGAGTCCGTCCAGACGTTTGCGATCGCAAATGGCCGGATTACCGCCATCCATGTGCAGCGCAACCCCGAGAAGCTGGCCCGCCTCGTCGCCCGCCAGGCTGGCTTCAGCGGGCCTGAAACGCCGTAGCCAAACAAGCCGGCGAGGAATCTGCGCAAATTCGGCAGTCTTGTCGGTTCTGTGTGCATTTGCACATTTTCGGCTAACATATGCCGAAATCGCTTAAATCGTTCTAAGACAACGACCCCACCCTGGCAGGGGGGATGGAGCAGGTATGGAGTACCTCGATGCGGAGAATGCCCTTCTCCGTGAAGGATTGCGCGCGACCCGGATAGGGCTTTGCATCGTGGACGCGAATGATCGCGTCGTGCAGACCGCCGGCGACTTCGCCGAACGCCTTGGCAGTTCCGATCGCGACATGCTGGGCAGCAGCCTCCGGTTACACCTCCCCAACACCCTCTTGCTCCCAGGCCTCGCTGGCCTGCTCGGCATGGATGGAGGTGAGGTGGGCGCGGAAGGCCATCTGCGCGGCCAGAACGGGGCCGCCGACAAGGTCCTGCTCTTCCAGGCGCGCACGGCCACCGTCGCGGGCGCCCGTTTCCGCATCATCACCATGGTGGATCTCGACAACTTCGGGGCCACGCGCGACCGCATGGGCGATCTGCAAGATACGTTGCAGGCCATCGCGGCCAGCGTCGTCCTGGTGGATGCCCAGGCACCCGACCTGCCGATTGCCTACGTCAACCGTCGCTTCGAGCAGCTCACGGGCTATACCGCCCGGGAATGCATCGGCCGCAACTGCCGCTTCCTGCAGGGGCCGGACACCGATCCGGCTGCCGTGGAAGCGATCCGCCGGGCGATCGGCCTGCGCCAGGCCACCCAGGTGGTACTGCGCAACTACCGGAAGAACGGCGACGCGTTCGACAACGAACTCTTCCTTTCGCCGATCTTCGACGCCGAGGGCCGTCTGCGCTGGATACTCGGTGTGGCACGCGAGCGCCGCGAGCGCGCCCTCTCGTCGCAGGCCGCCGCATGAGCCCGCAAACCGCGCGCCTGGCGGTGGCCTTTGCGCCGATGCCGCTTGCCGACGCCCTCCTCCTGCGCGCCGGGCTGCGCGCCGCCGGCGTGCGCTGGCGCACCGTGCCTGCCGAACACTGCGACGTGCTGCTGTCGACCGACCTGGGCACGCTCCCGCCGGCACCGAGCGATAACGTCGTACGGATCGTTGCGGGACCGCGCCGCGCCGCGCAGCCGGATATCCGCTTCCTCGACCGCTGGCCGAATACCACCCAGCTTGCCGACACGATCGCGCAGGGGCGCCGCGCGGCCGCGAATCCGCTGCGGATGGATAACACGCCGACGACGGCCGGCGGCACACCCGCCTCGGTCGATGCATGGCTTGCCCACGCCACCCATGCGGGTGCCACGGGCCAGCGCCTGCAGATCGACGGGAGTACGGGGCCCGTGGCGTGGCTTGATGTCGCCGAAGGCGCTGGCTGGGTCGCACCGACCGTGGCCAATGCCCTGCCCGCGGCGATGACCGACGCCTTCCTTCGAACGCAAATCACCGCGGATGAAGCCCCGGCGGAAGCACTGCGTTGCTCCGCTGCGCACGTCCTTTGGGCGATCGCGCTGGGCCGGCCATGGACCATTGCGGAGCTCGGGATCGAGCCGCAACGCCGCCTGCGCCTGAAGCGCTGGCCTGATTTCGGCTCACTCGAACGCCGCGACACCTTCCTGCGCGTCGCCTCGCAGCTGATTCGCGAACCCACGTCGCTCGAGCACCTGCTCGCGGCGCACCCCGCCAAACAGGCGGATGTGCTCGCCCTGCTCGCCGGCTGCCGCCTTTGCGGCTGGCTCGATGTCACCGATACCTTCGACAAGCACGCCCCGGCTCGCCGCGAAGCACCCACGCGGGGCCCGCTGCACGCCGCGATGGGCAAGCTGCGCCGCGCACTGGGCATGGGGCAGTCATGATGCAACGCGACTACAAGATCGTCTTCCTCGGCCCGATGGGCGCCGGCAAGACCACTGCGATCTCGGCCATCAGCACGCGGCCGCCGGTGGCAACGGAAGTACGCAACACCGACCTCGCCGCGCACGGCAAGGCCTCGACCACCGTAGCGCTCGACTATGGCGAAGTGGCGCTCGACGACGGCGGCATGCTGCGCCTTTACGGCGTGCCCGGCCAGTCGCGGTTCGCCTTCATGTGGCCAATGGTTGGCAAGGGCGCACTCGGCGCCGTGCTGCTGATGGACGCCACCCGCGCCGACGGTCTTACCGGCCTGGATCCGTTCCTGGATTCATTCGATGCGCTCTTCCGCGCTGGCCGCGCCGTGGTCGGCGTCGGTCGCAGCAACGAGCCGGGTGCGCACAGCGTCGATGACGTGAGTGGCCATCTGGCCGAACGCGGCTTGTTTGCGCCCGTGTTTTCCGTGGACGTGCGCCAGCGCGCCGATGTCCATCTGCTGCTCGACGTGTTGTTTGTCCAGATTGAAGCGCAGGCGGATGCCGAGCGCACGGAAGTCGCCCCATGACCAGCCTGACCGAATCCACCGCGACCGAGGCCTCGCGCCCGCTTTCGCGCACGCAGCGCTACGTGCTGGAACAGTTCCTGCAGGCGCTGATCGCCCGCCTCAACGGCGCCGAGGCCGCCATGCTGGCGACCGCCGACGGCTTTGCCGCCGCGTTCCACGGCACGCTCGACGAAGCCATGCAGAGCCGCCTCGCCGCCGTCATCAGTTCGCTGAGCGCACTGGGTGAAGCGGCCGGCCAGCAGATCGATGCCGGCGCGCTGAACGTGGTGAGCCTGCAGTACGACGCCCGCCAGATGCAGCTGATTTCGATCCGTGGTCAACGCAGCGACTACGTACTGGCCGTGCTGGCCAAGCCCGACCTGCTCCTCGGTAACAGTCTTTGGGCGTTGCGTGAATGCGCCGCCCAGATCATCGCCGCGCTCAAGCCCTGAGCGCGCAACCCCGCCTGACCTAAACACAACGCACCCAAGGAACGAAAGCATGGCCACGCTCAACGAATCGCTCGACAACCTGATGACCACCGATGGCGCGATTTGCGCTGCGCTGGTCGATGCCAATAGCGGCATGTGCCTCGGTACCGCCGGCAACACCGCCTCGTTCGACCTGGATATCGCTGCGGCAGGCAACACGGAAGTGGTGCGCTCGAAGCTGAAGACCATGTCGGCGCTGGGTATCAAGGAGTCGATCGAAGACATCCTGATCACGCTTAGCGGCCAGTACCACATCATCAACCCGGTGTCGCAGCACGCGGGTCTGTTCTTCTACGTGGTGCTGGACCGTTCGAAGTCGAACCTGGCCCTGGCCCGTCGCAAGACGGCCGACGTGTCGGTCGCCCTGGCGATCTAACGTCAGCGCTCCAGCAGGACATAAAAAAGGCCCCGGTTTTTGCCGGGGCCTTTTTTTGTTACGTGTAACGACTGTTACTTGTAACGGACGCCTTTGATCTCGTACGTCTTCGTACCATTCGGTGCGTTGAAGTCGAACTCATCGCCCTCGTTCTTGCCGATCAGCGCACGCGCGATCGGCGAGCTCACCGCAATCAGGAACTTCTTGATGTCGGCCTCGAGGTCACCCACGATCTGGTACGTGACCTCCGCCTCGCTATCCAGATCGACCAGGTCGACGATCGCGCCGAACACAATGCGCGGTGCAACGGTAAGGCGCTCGGTGTCGATGACTTCCGAGTTCGAAAGCGCTGCCTCGAGCTCGTTGATGCGACCCTCGTTGAAGCCGTGCATCTCACGGGCGGCATGGTATTCCGCGTTTTCCTTCAGATCGCCGTGCGCACGGGCTTCGGCCACGGCTGCGACGATCTCCGGACGCTTGACGCGCTTCAGGTATTCCAGCTCGTCACGCAGACGGTCGGCACCCACCGCGGTCATCGGGGGACGGGTTGCGCTCATGCCTTCAGCTCCTTGTGAAGTTCCTGCAGGCTGTGGACTTCCGGTTCCGCGTGGAAATCGAGCGAGTGCACGAGGGCACGCGCGCCTGCGACAGTCGTGGAATACGTGACGCGCTGCTGCAGCGCTTCACGGCGGATCGAGAACGAATCGGAGATGGCCTGCTTGCCTTCCGTCGTGTTGACGATATAGACCACTTCGCCGTTCTTGATCAGGTCGACGATGTGCGGACGGCCTTCGAGCACCTTGTTGATGCGCTCGCACGCCACGCCGTTGTCCTGCAAGAACTGCGCGGTACCCGAGGTAGCCACCACGGTGTATCCGCGGGTCGCCACTTCCTTCGCGATCGGCAGCAGGCGGTCCTTATCGGCATCACGCACCGACATGAAGACCTTGCCCTTCGGCGGTGCCTTGATGCCGGCCGCTTCGTGGCCGCGTGCAAAGGCGGCACCGAAGGTGCGGCCCACGCCCATCACTTCGCCGGTGGACTTCATCTCGGGGCCGAGGATCGGATCCACGTTCTGGAACTTCAGGAACGGGAAGATCGCTTCCTTCACGGCGTAGTACGACGGGATGATTTCCTTCGTGGCGCCCTGCTTTTCCAGGGAGATGCCGGCCATGGCGCGCGCGGCGATCTTGGCCAGCGACATGCCGGTGGCCTTGCACACGAACGGCACCGTACGCGAGGCGCGCGGGTTCACTTCCAGGATGAACACGTCATCGCCCTGGATGGCGAACTGCGTATTCATCAGGCCGACAACCTTCAGCTCCCGGGCCATCACCTTCACCTGGCGGCGCATTTCATCCTGCACCTCCTGGGTCAGCGAGTACGGCGGCAGCGAGCACGAGGAATCGCCCGAGTGAACGCCGGCTTCTTCGATGTGCTCCATGATGCCGCCGATGAGGACATTGCCGTCGGCGTCGGCCACGATATCCACGTCCACCTCGACAGCGTGGTCGAGGAAGCGATCCAGCAGCACCGGCGATTCGTTCGACACCTGCACGGCCTCGCGCATGTAGCGCGTGAGATCGGCATCGGCGTAGACGATTTCCATGGCGCGGCCACCGAGCACGTAGCTCGGGCGCACGACCAGCGGGTAGCCGATCTCGCGGGCCAGGGCCAGCGCTTCGTCGGCGTTACGCGCGGTGCGGTTCGGCGGCTGCTTCAGATCCAGCTTCTGGATCATCTTCTGGAAGCGCTCGCGGTCTTCGGCCAGGTCGATCGAATCGGCGCTGGTGCCGATCACCGGCACGCCAGCAGCCTCAAGCGCACGTGCGAGCTTCAGCGGGGTCTGGCCGCCGTACTGCACGATGACGCCCTTCGGCTTCTCGAGGTCGACGATTTCCAGCACGTCTTCGAGCGTCAGCGGCTCGAAGTACAGGCGATCGGAGGTGTCGTAGTCGGTCGAGACGGTTTCCGGGTTGCAGTTGACCATGATGGTTTCGAAACCATCTTCGCGCAGGGCGAGCGCGGCGTGCACGCAGCAGTAGTCGAACTCGATACCCTGGCCAATGCGGTTCGGGCCGCCACCAAGAACGATGATCTTGTCCTTGTTGGTCGGGTTGGCTTCGCACTCTTCCTCGTACGTGCTGTACATGTACGCGGTGGTGGTGGCGAACTCGGCGGCGCACGAGTCAACGCGCTTGTACACCGGGCGCACGCCCAGGGTACGGCGCAGGTGGCGCAGCGCGCCCTCGTCGGTGCCGACCAGTTCGGCCAGGCGTGCATCGGCGAAACCCATGCGCTTGAGTTCACGCAGGCGCGGCTCGTCGAGGGCGGTGAGGCCCTGGCGCTGCACTTCGCCTTCGGTCATCACGATGTCTTCGAACGCGGCGAGGAACCACGGATCGATGCGCGTGAGGTCGTGCACTTCTTCCAGCGAGAGGCCGGCGCGGAACGCATCGGCCACGTGGAAGACGCGATCGGGGCGCGGCTCGCGCAGCTCGCGCTTGAGCGTCTGGAAGCCTTCTTCGCTGCCGATGTCCAGGCCGGTCGGGTTCAGGCCGGTCTTGCCGATCTCGAGGCCACGCAGGGCCTTCTGCATCGATTCGTGGAAGGTGCGGCCCATCGCCATCACTTCGCCCACCGACTTCATCTGGGTGGTGAGGCGGGCGTCAGCAGCCGGGAACTTCTCGAACGCGAAGCGCGGGATCTTGGTGACGACGTAATCGATCGACGGCTCGAACGAGGCCGGGGTGAGGCCACCGGTGATGTCGTTCTTAAGTTCATCGAGCGTGTAGCCGACGGCGAGCTTGGCGGCGACCTTGGCGATCGGGAAGCCGGTGGCCTTGGAGGCCAGCGCCGACGAACGCGACACGCGCGGGTTCATTTCGATGACGACCACGCGGCCATCTTCGGCATTGATGCCGAACTGCACGTTGGAGCCGCCGGTATCCACGCCGATCTTGCGCAGCACCGCGATGGAAGCGTTGCGCAGGCGCTGGTATTCCTTGTCCGTCAGGGTCTGTGCCGGCGCCACGGTGATCGAGTCACCGGTGTGCACGCCCATCGGGTCGAAGTTTTCGATCGAGCACACGATGATGCAGTTGTCCGCCTTGTCGCGGACCACTTCCATCTCGAATTCCTTCCAGCCGAGCACCGACTCTTCGACCAGCACTTCGTGCGTGGGCGAGAGCTCGAGGCCGCGACCGACGATCTCGACGAACTCTTCCTTGTTGTAAGCGATGCCGCCACCCGAACCGCCGAGGGTGAAGCTCGGGCGGATGATGGTCGGGAAGCCGACGGTGGCCTGGATCTCGAGCGCCTGCTCCATCGAGCGGGCGACGGCGGCCTTGGGGCATTCCAGGCCGATGTCGGCCATGGCCTTGCGGAACAGGTCGCGGTCTTCGGCCATGCGGATGGCTTCGCGCGACGCGCCGATAAGCTCAACGCCATAGCGCTCGAGCACGCCGTTGTCGGCGAGGTCGAGGGCGCAGTTCAGGCCGGTCTGGCCGCCCATCGTCGGCAGCACCGCATCGGGGCGCTCCTTGGCGATGATGCGCTCGACGGTCTGCCAGTTGATCGGCTCGATGTACACGGCATCGGCCGTGTCCGGGTCGGTCATGATCGTCGCCGGGTTCGAATTGACCAGGACGACGCGGTAACCCTCTTCCTTCAGCGCCTTGCAGGCCTGGGCGCCGGAGTAATCGAACTCACAAGCCTGGCCGATAACGATCGGGCCGGCGCCGATGATGAGGATGGTCTTTAGGTCGGTGCGCTTTGGCATGGTTTTTCTCGCGAATCGAAGGCTGGATGGAGGTGTGGGGCGAGCGGCGTGTTACGCCTGCTTCGCCTTGTGCGCTTCCATCGCGGCAATGAACGTATCGAACAGGTAGCCGACGTCTTCCGGGCCGGGGCTCGCTTCCGGGTGGCCCTGGAAGCAGAACGCCGGCTGGTCCGTGAGGGCGAAGCCCTGCAGGGAGCCGTCGAACAGCGAGGTATGGGTGACGCGCACGTTGGCCGGCAGCGTCTTCGGATCCACGGCGAAGCCATGGTTCTGCGAGCTGATCAGCACACGGCCGGTGTCGTGATCCTTCACCGGGTGGTTCGCGCCGTGGTGGCCGAACTTCATCTTCAGCGTCTTCGCACCGATGGCCAGCGCCATGATCTGGTGGCCGAGGCAGATGCCGAACACCGGGATCTTCGTGGCGAGGATCTGCTTCGTCGCCTCGATGGCGTAATCGCACGCGGCCGGATCGCCCGGGCCGTTGGCCAGGAAGATGCCATCGGCGTTCATGGCGAGCACGTCGGCGGCCGGCGTTTCAGCCGGGACCACGGTGATGTCGACGCCACGGCCGGCGAGCAGGCGCAGGATGTTCTGCTTCACGCCGAAGTCGTAGGCCACCACACGGAATTTCTTCGGCGCGTTGAAGAAGGCCTGCTTGTCGAGGTCGTATACGCCCTCGCCCCACTGGTAGGTGGTCTTGGTGCTGACGACCTTGGCGAGATCCATGCCGTTGAGGCCCGGGAAGCCCTTGGCCTTGGCCACGGCGGCGTCGGCATCGATGGCGTCGCCAGCGACGATGCAGCCGTTCAGGGCGCCCTTCTCACGCAGGATGCGGGTGAGGCGGCGGGTATCGATGCCAGCGATGGCGACGACGTTGTGGCGCTCAAGGTAATGCGGCAGCGGTTCCTGGCTACGCCAGTTGCTGGCCAGGCGCGGCACATCGCGCACGATGAGGCCGGCCGCGTGGACGCGCGGGGCTTCGACGTCGACGTCGTTGGTACCGGTGTTGCCAATGTGCGGGTACGTGAGGGTGACGATCTGCTGGTTGTACGACGGGTCGGTCAGGATTTCCTGATAACCGGTCATGGCGGTGTTGAACACCACCTCACCAACGGTCTCACCGTGGGCACCGACCGCGTGGCCGTGAAAAACGCTGCCGTCTTCGAGAGCAAGCAGAGCAGGAGTACGCATGGGATGGCCGCCTTCGGGTGCAGCAAAGCCCGCAAGCCAGCTTTATAGCGGCTCGTGGGCCTTGGGGATGGGAACGTTTGGGCGGGTAAGAATTGTAGGCGTGAGAGGCCCTTCTGTCCACCGGCTTAGACTGAACAATTACGTAGGATTACGTGCCAGATGCCCGTTCTGGCACGATACAATGGCCATTAGTGGTACCTGACCGAGAAATGCCCGCCATGTTGCTCGACCCCTCCCGCCTGGATCGTCCCGATACTGACATCCGGCACGAGCCCTTCTCGTTCATGATCGCCCACGGCCAGCTGCCCGATGAGGCCCGTAGCGAGCTCGACCGGGATTTCCCGCAGTACTCGAGCGCCGGGTTCTTCCCCTACGACGCCGCCGATTGCGGCCCGTCGGTGAACGAGCTGGTGGGCCAGATGACCTCGCGCCCGTTTTCCGCCGCGGTGGGCCGCCACCTGAAGATCGAGGGCCTGGAGGACTACCCCACCCTGGTCACCTTGTGCCGCCTGCTCAATCGCCGCCACGGCACGATCCACACCGACAGCAAGTCGAAGATCGCCACGGCGCTGATCTATCTAAACCCGATGTGGCCGGATACCAGTGACGGCTGCCTGCGCTTCCTGGGCTCGATCGACAACATCGACGACACCGTGGCCCCCGAGCTGAAGCCGCTCTACGGCGAGTTCGCGGTCTTCCGCCGCTCTGAGAATTCGTTCCACGGGCACCTGCCCTACGAGGGCGAGCGCCGGGTCATCCAGGTGGCGTGGCTCACCTCGGAAGAGGAAAAGGCCCGCAAGACCAAGCGCGGCAAGTTCTCACGCGCCTTCAAGAAGATCTTCGGCAAGCTCGACCGCAAGGTCGGCGCCGACCGCGACCGCAACGCCTCGCACCGCGACTAAACGCCACGCCGCCCACCAAAACCTCGCACCGGTACCGTCGTTGTAGGAGCCCACCCTGTGGGCGACGCCTTTCGCGACCACGCCACAGGACCTGCGGCGGTGAGGCGAAAGATGTCGCCCACAGGGTGGGCTCCTACGATGGCGCGGCGCCGTTTGGAAACGCAGTGCGAGCGGTCAGGCGGCCCCGAAATACCAGCCGACGAACACGGCGAACACGCCGTACAGCAGGCCGATCGGCATCAGCCAGCGGGCCTCGACCGCGCCGCGACGGAACATGGCCCACAGGGCGATGACGGCCACCATGGTGACCACACCCGCCACGATCAGCGGCGTATCGAACAGCCACGGGGTGGCGAACAGCGCCAGCGAACTCGGGATCGTGGCCTGGATCATCATGGCGCCCGAAATGTTCGCCAACGCCAACCGCTCCTTGCCCTGTCGCACCCAGATCAGCGCATTCACGGTTTCCGGCAGCTCGGTGGCGACCGGGCTCAGCACCAGGGCGACCAGGTGCGGCGAAAGATGGAAGAACTCGCCGAAGGCCTCCAGCTGCCAGACGAAGACGCGCGAGGCGATGGCGATCACCACCAGGGCCAGGCCGGTCTGCAGCAACACCCATTTCATGGCCGGATCGGCATCGCGGGGGCGGAAGCTGAGCGGCTCCAACTCGTCCTCATCCTCAGGCGCCGAGCTGTCGTCGCGCATTTCGCGCCACACGTACAGGCCGTAAGCCAGCAGGAAGAGCACGCCCAGCCAGGGCTTCCAGGCGAAGGCGATGAGGCCCAAGCCCACCTTCACCACGAAGATGGCAAGGAACCAGGACTGGTCGCGGGCGAGGCGCTGGTGATCCACGCGGACGCGGGAATCCGTGCGCTTCAGGCGCTTACGGTTGAGATATAAGGCAAAACCTACGACGGCATAGGCGATCGTCGCGAGAACAAGCGGGCCGCCGAGGGCGGCGCCCACGCCAATGTCCTTGGCCTCCGGCGATTTGCCGAACATGACAGCCACGAAGGTGACGGCGCTTTCAGGAAGGGCCGTACCAAACGCCGCAAGCACGGTGCCGGTCGCCGTGGCTCCGAGGTTGAGCTTGCGCCCAAACCACTCAACGCCGTTGACGAAGTATTCGCAGGTGAAATAGATAGCCCCGGCCGAGACCAGGAAAAGGAAGGTTGTCAGCAGCATGGAATAGGAACAGGCCGGGCGAGCGCACGAATACCGATGGCACAACGACACCGCTCGCCCGGCCTCGGGTAAGCATGTCGATGGCCAAAGGTCTCGCCGGGCCGGCAGCGTGCTCTCCACACGCTACTGCCGTTCGCGCCATGGGGTCCGGGGACCACCAAGTCTGTTGACGCGAACTCCTCAGGGGGAACGAGGATGGCTACTCCCCAATGACATCGGCGCGGATCTTAACACGGTTTCTAGACCCGGGCGGCGATCACGTCTTCGATGGTCCAGGCGCCGGGGGCACGGCCGGCCATCCAGGCGGCGGCTTCAAGGGCGCCGCGGGCGAAGATGCTGCGATCGGTGGCGCGGTGGCCGAGCTCGATGCGCTCGCCCTGCCCCATGATCAGCGCCTGGTGCTCGCCGACGATATCCCCGCCGCGGACGACAGCGAAGCCGATGGTGCCGGCTTGACGGGCACCGGGGCGGCCCTCGCGGGCATAGACGGCCAGATCATCAAGCTTCGCGTCCCGGCCAGCGGCCGCGGCATGGCCCAACGCCAGCGCGGTACCGGAGGGCGCATCTTCCTTGCGACCGTGGTGGGCCTCGACGATATCGATATCCCAGCCCGGCAAGGCGGCCGCGGCTTCGCGCAGCAGGCGGGTAAGTACGGCCACGCCGAGGCTGAAGTTGGCGGCGCGCAGGACGGCGATGCGTTCGGCGGCGTGGATGAGACGATCTTCCATGGCGGCATCGAGGCCCGTGGTGCCGGTAACCAGCGCCGCGCCAGTCGCCTCGCAGACATCCAGCGCCGCACCAAGGCCCTCAGGGCCGCTGAAGTCGATCACGACATCGATGCCCGTGGCGTCATCCCACGTCGTGAAGCGCAGCGCGGAAACGTCGCCGTACGCAGCCTTGCCCAAGCGGGCGGAGGAAGCGGAGACCACCGCGCGCACCAGCTCAAAGCGCTCGTCGTCGCGCACAAGGTTAAGCAGCGCAAGACCCATGCGGCCAGAGGCACCGCTGATGGCGAGACGAATGGGGCGGGTCATGGGGATGGGCCTTCTAAATCGCAAAGAGGCTCATCCTAATCGTTCACCCCCGCCAATGCGACGACGCCCGCGAACACGACGACACCTCGAACATGGCGGTACATCGAACGCGGCGACACCTCCAATGCGACGACGCCTCGAATGCGACGACGCCCTTGTAGGAGCGCGCTTGGGCGCGACGCCGTTCGCGGGAGAGCAACAGGGCCTGTTGCGGTGAGGCGAAAGATGTCGCCCACAGGGTGGGCTCCTACAAGGCGCGACGGGCAACGGGTGATGCCGGGTCAGGAGACGACGCCCTGAGGGCGCCGATGCATCGAACGCGACGACGCCCTTGTAGGAGCGCGCTTGGGCGCGACGCCGTTCGCGGGAGAGCAACAGGGTCTGTTGCGGTGAGGCGAAAGATGTCGCCCACAGGGTGGGCTCCTACAAGGTACGACGATCGGCGGGTGCTGCCCGCTCAGGAGGTGACTTTGGACCAGAAGTCCTTGACGCCATCCATGAAGCTGTTCGAGCGCGGGGTGTGCTTCGCGGCGTCTTCGCCGACGAAGGTGGCTTCCAACTGCTGCAGGATGTCGCGCTGTTCCTTGGTGAGGCGGACCGGGGTTTCGACGACCACGGTGCAGATGAGGTCGCCCGTGCGGCCACCGCGCACCGATTTGACGCCACGCCCGCGCAGGCGGATCTGCTGACCCGTCTGGGTTTCCGGCGGCACGTTCACGGCCACCTCGCCATCGAGCGTCGGCACCATCAGTTCGGTACCCAGCGCGGCCTGGGCGAAACGGATGGGCATTTCGCAGAACAGGTCGGATCCGTCGCGCTGGAAGATCGCGTGCTCGCGCACGTGCACTTCCACGTACAGGTCACCCGCCGGCGAACCGGCCGGGCCAGCTTCGCCCTGCCCGGTCAGACGGATGCGATCGCCGTTGTCGACGCCCGCCGGAATACGCACCGAGAGCGTGCGCTCTTCTTCGAGACGGCCTTCGCCGTGGCACTTCTTGCAGGGCTTGTCGATCTTCTGGCCGGAGCCATGGCAGGTCGGGCACGCCTGCTGGATGGAGAAGATGCCGTTCTGCATGCGCACGCGGCCGTGGCCGGCGCAGGTGCTGCAGGTGGAAACCTTGCCGTCTTCCGAACCCGTGCCATTGCAGTGGTGGCAATTGACCTGGGTGGGAATCTCGATCTTCTTCTCGATGCCGAACACGGCTTCTTCGAGATCGAGCTCCATGATGTAGCGCAGGTCGGCGCCGCGGCGCGCACGCTGGCGGCCACCGCCACCACCGAAGATGTCGCCAAAGATATCGCCGAAGATGTCGCCGACGTCGCCAAAACCGGCGCCGCCACGACCGAAGCCACCGCCTTCGAACGCGGCATGGCCATGCTGATCGTAGGCCGCGCGTTTCTGGGCGTCAGAGAGGATGTCGTAGGCCTCTTTGGCTTCCTTGAATTTGTCGATCGCTTCCGGATCATCCGGGTTGCGGTCAGGGTGGTACTTCATCGCGACGCGACGAAAAGTCTTTTTAAGATCGCCTTCGGTGACGGTGCGTTCGACGCCGAGGATTTCGTAGTAGTCGCGCTTGCTCATGTTGCGTGTTGCATTCCCTTGGACGGACAAACGCGCCGGTAGCTTTCGCCCCGGCGCGGTCGCGTCGTTAATACATCTGACGAGTGGCGCGGGAAACTACCCGCGCCACCTGCCCCCATCATCGGGACGATTACTTCTTGTCGTCCTTGACTTCGGTGAACTCGGCGTCGACCACGTCGTCCGGCTGGGCCGAACCGCCGCCCGGAGCCGACTGCTGCGCCGTATCCGACGCGCCGCCCGACTGGGCTGCCGCGTAGAGCGACTGGGCGATCTGCTCGAGGTTGGCGATCTTCGACTCGATGGCCGACTTGTCGTCGCTATCCTTCGCCTTCTCAAGATCGGACACCGCGCCATCGATGCTGGCGAGCTGCTCGGCCGGGATCTTGCCGCCATGCTCCTTCAGCTGCGAACGGGTCTGGTGCACGAGCTGGTCGGCCTTGTTGCGCACCTGGACGAGGTCGTGGAACTTCTTGTCCTCTTCGCGGTTCGCTTCGGCGTCTTCAACCATCCGCTTGATCTCGTCCTCGGACAGGCCCGAGCCCGCCTTGATTTCGATCTTCTGTTCCTTGCCGGTGTCCTTGTCCTTCGCCGACACGTGCAGGATGCCGTTGGCATCGATATCGAAGGTGACTTCGATCTGCGGCGTACCGCGCGGGGCCGAACGGATGCCCGACAGGTCGAACTTGCCGAGCGACTTGTTGGCGTTGGCACGCTCGCGCTCACCCTGGAGCACGTGCACCGTCACCGCGGTCTGGTTGTCATCGGCGGTGGAGAAGGTCTGCGAGGCCTTGGTCGGCACCGTGGTGTTCTTCTCGATGAGCTTGGTCATGACACCGCCCATCGTTTCGATACCCAGCGAGAGCGGGGTCACGTCGAGCAGCAGCACGTCCTTGACGGTACCGCCGAGCACGCCACCCTGGATCGCGGCGCCCACGGCGACGGCTTCATCCGGGTTGACGTCCTTGCGCGCTTCCTTGCCGAAGAAGTCCTTCACGGCTTCCTGGACCTTGGGCATACGGGTCTGGCCACCGACGAGGATCACCTCGTTGATGTCCGACACACGCAGGCCGGCGTCGTTCAGCGCGGTGCGGCACGGCTCGATGGTGCCCTTGACCAGATCTTCCACCAGCGACTCGAGCTTGGCGCGGGTCAGCTTGATGTTGAGATGCTTCGGGCCCGAGGCGTCAGCGGTGACGTACGGCAGGTTCACGTCAGTCTGGTGCGCCGAGGAGAGTTCGATCTTGGCGCGCTCGGCGGCGTCCTTCAGACGCTGCAGGGCGAGCTGATCCTGGCGCAGGTCGATGCCCTGCTCCTTCTTGAACTCTTCCACGAGGTAATCGATGACGCGGTTATCGAAGTCTTCACCGCCGAGGAAGGTGTTGCCGTTGGTGGCGAGCACTTCGAACTGCTTCTCGCCGTCGACGTTGGCGATTTCGATGATCGAGACGTCGAAGGTACCGCCGCCCAGATCGTACACGGCGATCTTGCGGTCAGCCGTCGAGGTCTTGTCGAGGCCATAGGCCAGCGCGGCCGCGGTCGGCTCGTTGATGATGCGCTTGACGTCGAGACCGGCGATCTTGCCGGCATCCTTGGTGGCCTGGCGCTGGCTGTCGTTGAAGTACGCCGGCACGGTGATGACCGCTTCGGTGACCGACTCGCCCAGGAAATCCTCGGCGGTCTTCTTCATCTTCATGAGCACCTTCGAGGAGATCTCCTGCGGTGCCATCTTCTTGCCGTCGGCGGTCTGCACCCAGGCGTCGCCGTTATCGTGCGCAACGATGCCGTAGGGAACGAGCTTGATGTCTTTCTGCACTTCGGCGTCGGTGAACTTGCGGCCGATGAGGCGCTTCACCGCGTAGAAGGTGTTCTTGGCGTTGGTGACAGCCTGGCGCTTGGCCGGCGCACCGACGAGGACTTCGTTGTCCTTGGTGAACGCGACGATGGACGGCGTGGTGCGATCGCCCTCGGCGTTCTCGATGACGCGTGCCGTGGTGCCCTCCATGACGGCGACGCAGCTATTGGTGGTACCGAGGTCGATGCCGATGATCTTGGCCATAAAACGTGCTCCGAATTTCAATGCGGCCCCCGCGGCCGCGACTGTTTGTGGAAATGGGGTCTTACCCCATCAATTCAATGCGTTGTGAGACTGCGTTCAGCTGTCTTTGACGACCGCGACCAGCGCCGGGCGCAGCAGGCGGTCGTTGAGGACGAAGCCCTTCTGGACCACGGCCACCACGGTGTTCGGCGCGTGCTCGGTCGAATCGACCGCGCTGATCGCCTGGTGGTGCTCCGGGTTGAACGGCTGGTGCAGCGGGTCGACCAGCACGAGGCCGTTCGACGAGGTGACCTTTTCGAGCTGCTTCAGCGTGAGCTCGAGGCCCTCGCGCAGCGTCTTCGCATCCGCGTTCTCGTTGGCGAGGCCCAGGGCCACGCTGTCGTACACCGGGAGCAGATCGCCCAGCAGCTTTTCGTTGGCGAAGCGGCGGGCCTGGTCCAGGTCACGCTGCAGGCGGCGACGCTGGTTCTCGATCTCCGCCCGTTCGCGCAACACCGTCTCGCGCGCCTGGGCCAGCTCGGTTTCGAGGGCTGCCAGCCGGCCGGTCAGCGCGTCGAGATCGGCGTTGACGTCGGCGCCGCTGTCCTGCCCGGGATCCGTCGCGTGGGGATCGTTGTTCTGCATGATTACTCCAAATGTCAGCTAACCGGCCCCGCCAGGGGGCCGGACATTCGCGGGAATTAATAAACCCGCCTCCCGAGCCGGTTTATGAGGTCGCTACGGCCCGATTCAAGGCGTCACTCAGCAATCCGGCGGTGGCTTGTACCACGGGAATGACCCGCTCATATGCCATACGCGTCGGTCCAATAACTCCGATCGCGCCCAGCATGCGGCCGCTGGTGCCATAGGTGGCGGTGACCACGCTGCAGCCATCGAGGGCTGAAAAGCCGGATTCTTCACCGATAAAAAGCCGGACGCCGGGGGCTTTGACGCAGTTTTCCATCAGCTGCAGCAGCTCGCGCTTCTGCTGGAAGGCGTCGAAAAGATCGCGCAGGCGGTCGATATCGGCCAGTTCGGAATAGCCCATGAGGTTCGTCTGGCCGCTGACGAGGACGTCGTCGGTGCCTTCGTCGCCGAAGGACGCCGTGGCCAGCTCCACCGCGCTGGCCAGCAGGCGGTTGAGCTCGCCGCCAGCTTCACGCAGTTCCGCGGCCAGATGGGCACGGATATCCGCCAGGCGGAACCCGGCGAAGTGGGCATTGAGGTAGTTCGAGGCCTGCTCCAGCTCGCGGCCGTCGATGGGCCGGGAAAGCTGGACCACGCGGTTCTGCACCTGATTATCGGAAAACACCAGGATGACCAGCACGCGGGCATCGGGCAGGTTCACGAAATCGATGTGGCGCAGGGGGAAGTCGCCCTGGCGCGGCACCGTGACCACGCCGGCGAAGTGGGTCATCGCCGAAAGCAGGTTCGACACGTTGCCCAGCAGGTCGCGCGTGGTGGTCTGGTGCGGCGGCAGGCCACCCTGCAGGCGCGCCATGTCGTCGCGCGGCAACGGCTTCAGCTCAAGCAGGCTATCAACGAAGAGGCGCAAGCCCCGCGGCGTAGGAATACGGCCCGCCGAGGTGTGGGGCGACGCCACCAGGCCGGCCTCTTCCAGGTCGGCCATGATGTTGCGGATGGTCGCCGGGCTGACTTCCAGGCCAGAGGACTTCGCCAGCGTGCGTGAGCCTACGGGCTCGCCGTCCGACAGGTATTGGGAGATCAGGGTACGCAACAATCGCCGCGCGCGAGCATCAATGTCTTGGCCGGAGAACGGGTTCATGCGCGTCGGAGGTTAAGGTCGGGTGGCAGGCGCTATCAATAAGGTCTGCGCGCGCGGCTTGCAAGTCTCGGTTCCTGCGACGCGGCTCCCGCTACAATTGGCGTGATTCCATCCGCCACCCCGGTGCCCATGCTCACGTCGCTCTACGTCCGCCAGTTTGCCGTCGTTGAAGAAGCCGAAGTGGCCTTCGGCCCCGGGCTCACCGTGGTCAGTGGCGAAACCGGTGCGGGCAAGTCCCTGCTGGTCGATGCCCTGATGCTGCTCGCTGGCGCCCGCGCCGATAGCGGCATGGTCCGCGCCGGCAGCGACCGCGCCGAGCTGGCCGCCGAGTTCGATCTGGCCGGCCTGCCCGAGGCGCTGGGCTGGCTGCGCCAGGAAGAACTGGATGATGGCGAGACCTGCCACCTGCGCCGCGTGATCCGCGCCGAGGGCAGCTCCAAGGCCTGGATCAACGGCCGCCCGGCCAGCCTGGCGCAGATGTCGGCCGTGGCGGCGCTCATCGTCGAGATCCACGGCCAGCACGAGCACCAGGCCCTGCTCTCGCGCCAGCACCAGATGGCCCTGCTCGATGCCTTCGCGGGCAATGAAGAGGCCCAGGGCCGCGTCCGCGACCTGGCCAAGGCCTGGCGCGAGGCGGTGGCGAAAATCCGCAAGCTCTCAGGCGGCGACGATCGCGAACACCAGATCGAACTGCTCACCCACGAGCTCGAAGAACTCGACCGCTGGGCCCTGGCTCCCGCGGCGCTGGAAGACCTGGAAGCCCAACACCGCCGTCTGGCCAACGCCGGCCGGCTGGCCGAGGGTGCCAACGGCGTCGTGGAACTGCTGGATGGCGAAAGCGAATTCGCCATCGGCCGCGCCCTGCTCCGCGCCCACGCGGAACTCTCCCGGCTGGCGGAACTGGACACCACGCTCGCGCCCACCCTCGAACTGCTCGACAGTGCGCAGATCCAGGTGGGCGAAGCGGTGGATGGCCTTGGCCGCTACGCGCAGGATGTCGAACTCGACCCCGAGCGCTTGGCCGAGGTGGATACCCACCTCACCCATCTGCACGACCTTTCGCGCCGCTACCGCCTGCCGATCGAAGAACTGACGGCGAAGGCCGAGGAACTCCGCGAACGCCTGGCGGAACTCGAGGGCGCCGGCGATGCACTCGAGCGCCTGGGCCATGAGCGCGATCGCCTGCGTACCGATTACGACACCGCTGCCGCCGGCCTGTCCAAGGCACGCGCGGAAGCGGCGGAACGCCTCGGCTCCTCCGTCGCCGCCCTCATGGGCGAGCTCGGCATGTCGGGTGGCCGTCTGGAAGTGGCACTGGAGCCGGCCGAAGGCGACGATCCGGATCCGCAGGGCCGCGAGCGCTGCGAACTGCTGGTCAGCGCCAACCCTGGCCAGCCGCCGCGTGCCCTACGCAAGGTGGCCTCGGGCGGCGAACTCGCCCGCATCAGCCTGGCGATTGAAGTAGCCACGCTGGGCAACGACAACATCGGCTGCATGATCTTCGACGAAGTGGATACCGGCATCGGTGGCGCTGTCGCCGAAGTGGTCGGCCAGAAACTGCGCGCCCTCGGCGAGCGCGTGCAGGTGATGTGCGTCACCCATTTGCCGCAGGTCGCCGCGCAAGGCCACAACCACCTCAACGTGGCGAAGGAAAGCAACGGCGAATCGACCCGCACGCGGATCAAGGCACTCGACGCCAGCGGCCGCCGCGAGGAAATCTCGCGCATGCTCGGCGGCGTGGAAATCACGAAAGAAACCCGCGCGCACGCGAAAAAGATGCTCGACAAGGCGCAAAGCTAACGCGCCCCCCCCCCGTAGGAGCCCACCCTGTGGGCGACATCTTTCGCCTCACCACTGGAGGCCGGGTGGGTCTTTCGCGAACGGCGTCGCCCACAGGGTGGGCTCCTACAGGGAGAGCGGCCGTGCCGTGTGGAGAGCGGTCGCGTCGTGTGGAAGGCGGCCGCGTCGTGTGGAGGATGGACGCGTCGTGTGGAGAGCGGCCGCGCCGTGTGGCAGCGGCCGTGTTTTGTCAGGTGCGGATCAGGCCGCGTTCCTGGGCCATGCGGTACAGGTCCAGTTCGGACCCCGCGTTGAGCTTGTTCATCACTGCGGCGCGGTGGATGTAGATCGTCTTCTGGCCAATCCCCAGCTCCGCGGCTACCTGCTTCGGCGCGCGGCCAGCCGCGAGCAACAGGAACACCTCGCGCTCGCGAGCGGTCAGGCGGCTGAAGGGGTCCAGATCCTGCGTGGACCGGCTCGAACGACGCTCCCGCAGATCGGAGCTGAGGTACTGGTCGCCCGCCAGCACGGCACGTACAGCCGCCACCAGCTCCTCCGGCGCAACACCCTTCGTCACGTACCCACGCGCACCACGGCGCATGGCTTCGGAAACGTACGGCTCGCCATCGTGCATGCTCAACACGATGATGCGCATGCTGGGCTCGATGCTCCCCAGGTGCTCGATCAACGGCAGGCCGCTGCCATCAGGCAACGACAGATCGACCGCCACCAGGTCGGGGCGATGCTGGGTCACCGCATCGACAGCCTCATCGGCATTGCGAGCTTCGGCGACCACATCCAGGTCGGGTTCCAGCTGGATCAGCCGTTTGAAACCTTCACGGACGATGGCGTGGTCATCTACAAGGACGATTCTTGGCATGGGCAGAATGTAACAGTACTCAACCGAATGTGCGCATCTGCCCTCATCGCGCGTCAGGACGCCACATCCGCCGTGTAACATTCAGGGGTATGCGCCTTAGCACCCTCTCACGCTTCGCCGGCCCCATCATCGCTATCAGCTATGCGCTGGCCTGGGTGATGCTCTGGCCGACCGAGCAGCCCTACTGGGTGCTCCCGTTCGGCCTGCGTTTTGGCGCCCTGCTGCTCACCCGCACCCGTGACTGGTTCTGGATCCTCGGTGGCGAAATCGCCGCCAGCGCCTTCTGCGAGTGGCGCAGCGGCCTGCCCATTGGTGGCGCCGGCTTCGTGCTGGGCGACACGCCCGAACCGCTGATGGTGGCCGCGTGCCTGTGGTTGCTCCGCCGCGCGCACCTCCACGCCAGCCTGAACACCCCCGAGGACGTCGCCCGCCTGCTGCTCTCGGCGATGGTCACGGCCACGGTGGCCACCGCGGGCAATGCCGCCATGATGGCCTCACTGCATCCGGCTGCTCCGGTGGAGATGCTCGGCACCACCTTCGGCAGCGACCTGCTCGGCAACTACCTCGGCGTGCTGCTCACCGTGCCGGTGATGGTCCTCGTGTTCCGCGAACGGCCGACCCAGACCGCCCTGGCGGAGCTCCTGCTCGACGGCCTGCTGGTGATGCTGCCCTCCCTGGCGATCCTGGTGACCCTGGCCGAATACTCGCCCCAGCCCCAGTTCGCCCGCGTGCTCTCGCTCGCTCCGGTGCTGTTCTTCGCCTTCCGCCACGGCTGGCGCGGCGCCGGCCTGGCCATGCTGATCACCAGCGTGGGCCTGAATGTCACCGAGGACATGATCGGCCGCGGCGCCCCCACGGCCGCCGCCCACCTGTTCCTGGCCGTCGCCGGTACCGGCACCCTCATGCTCGGCGCCGCCACCGACGCCCTCCGCCGCAGCAGCGAGCGCGTGGCCCAGCAAAATACCCACCTGGCCGCCGCCAACCAGCGGCTCGACCAGTTGGCCCGCCAGCTACGCGACGCCGCCCGCGGCAACCTGCAGGCCGAAGAGAACCTGCGCCGGCATATGGCCTCGGAGCTCCACGACGAGCTCGGCCAGAACCTCACCGCCATCCAGACCCACCTGAAGCTGGCCCAGAACCGGCTGGGCAACGCGGGCCTGGATGACATCGGGACGGCCGTGAACGGCATCCTGGGCCACATGCGCCGGGCCCTGCACAAGATGCTGGATAGCTTGCGCCCCTCGGTACTGGACGAGTTCGGCCTGCTCCGGGCGTTGGACGAGGGCCCGATCCGCGACATGCTGACCGCCGCGAGCATCCACTACGTGACCGACCTGCGTGGCGAGCCCCGCCTGCTCGACGATGACACCCTGACCGCCATCTACCGCGTGGTCCAGGAGAGCGCCACCAACGTCGTGCGCCATTCGGGTGCAAAAGAGCTCCGCCTGCGCCTGCGCATCGGCCTGCGTGACAGCGGCCCCGTGGCGGTCCTGGATATTCGTGATGACGGCCATGGCCTGCCCTCCACGCCCCGCCCCGTCCGCACCGACGGCGGCGGCCGCGGCCTGCAGGGCATGAGCGACCGGATTACCGCCCTTGGGGGCGTCTTCCGCATCGTCCCGGAGCCCGTCGGACTTCACCTTCGCGTGTTGCTTCGCAGCACAAGTATCGGAACAAACATAGGAAATTTTCCAATAGCCGGTTCGTGAACGCTTCGTTACGATCCTCACATCGATGTGGGGGAGCCGCCGTCGAGAGACGGTGAGCCCAGGTCGATCGTGGGGACGATCGACCTGAAGAGGCGACAGGATGTCAGCCTCGCCGGCACTAGGTGGTGTACGGGATCTGCGAGCAACTCGCGATCCACGAACCACCCGGTTAACCGGATCAGCCGCCGGTGGACAGGAGTCCACCGGCGGCGTTTTTATTTGCGCCCTCCGAAACACCGCGCCCTACCCGGTAGGAGCCCACCCTGTGGGCGACATCTTTTCGCCCCACCGCCACAGGCCCTGTGGCTTTTTGGCGAACGGCGTCGCCCACAGGGTGGGCTCCTACAGGGCACAAAAAAGCCCCCGGAAACCGGGGGCTTTTCTTTTTACGCCAGCGACTTAGCGGCCTTTCTTCTTGGGCCGCACATACAGGACCAGACTATGGTCCTCGATGACGTACCCATGCCGCTCGGCGATCTCGTGCTGGAGGCGCTCGATCTCCTCGCTAATGAACTCAATGACCTTCCCGCTGTCAACGTCGATCATGTGGTCATGATGCTTGCCACGGTCCAGCTCGTAGACAGCCTGGCCGCCCTCGAAGTTGTGCTTCATTACGATGCCAGCTGCTTCGAACTGGGTCAGTACCCGGTAAACCGTGGCAAGACCGATGTCCTCCTGGTGCGCAAGCAGGCGCTTGTAGATGTCTTCGGCTGTGAGGTGGCGCTCGTCCGCCTCTTCGAAGACCTGCAGGATCCGCATGCGCGGATGGGTGACTTTAAGGCCCGCTTTGCGGAGCTCTTGGGTTTCCTGGTCCATCTCAGACCTCTTCTCGCGGTGCCGTCAGGCGCTTAGTGTATCATCGCTCGCTTCACGATCTGGACGCTTCATCGCATGCAAAAGCAGCTCATCCGCACGCTGGGTACGGTCCTCCTGGCAACCGCCGTCGCAGGTTGCAACCTGGTCTACGTCCCGGACGTGCAGCAGGGCAACCTGCTCGACAAGAAAAACGTCGACCAGCTGCAGCCCGGTATGACGAAGCGTCAGGTCCTGGTGCTCCTGGGCACCCCCTCGGTGATCTCGCCGTTCGATAACGACCGCTGGGACTACGTCTCCACGTTCTCGCACCGTGGCAAGCCCATGACCACGCGTACGCTCACCCTCACCTTCAACAACGATACGCTGGTGAAGACCGAGGGCGACTTCTTCAAGCAGGATGCCCAGCAGCTGCTGGAAGACTCCAAGAAGTACAAGAGCAACCCGATCGACGACGCCAAGGGTGACAAGAACACCAGCGCCAACGACAAGAAGGACGACGGCGGCGTCTTCGGCGGCGGCAGCGACTCCAGCGACGACAAGAAGTAACCCGGTGCGGGGCTCACGCCCCGCCCTTGTAGGAGCGCGCTTGCGCGCGATCAGGCGCCCGGGATACCCAAAAGGCTACCGGGCCGCCCGCCTCCTCCGCGCCTCCATCGGATCCAGCGTCAACGCCCGGTAGATCTCCACCCGATCGCCCGCGGCCAGAACCTGCTCCGCCTCCACCTTCTTCCCGAACACGCCAATCCGCCCCTCATCGGGCCGGACGCCAGCCGGGAGCTGCGGCAAGGCCCGCTCGACAGCCTGCCAGGCCGTGGTGCCCTCTGGCACGACCAAGGCCACGACAGCCTGCCCCTCGGGCCCGGCGTAAGCCACCTCGATGGGGAGCTCAGCCATACTGGCGGCGCGCCTCATCGCAGAAATCGTCGACCATCTTGTTTGCCAGCTGCTGGAAACCCATCTTCAACACCGAGCCGCCGAGGCCGGCGTAGTCGAAATCCAGCTCGAGGGCAATCTTGCAGCCCATATCCCCCAGGGGCTGGAAGCTGAACACGCCATCGAGCGAGCGGAACGGCCCCTCCACGAACTTCATGGTCAGCCGCTCCGGCCGCTCCATGGTGTTGCGGGTAGTGAAGTTCTGCTTCATCCCGGCGAACTTCAGGTCGAGCCGGGCGACCAGGGCATTTTCCTCGCGCTCCACGATCGTGGCAGCGTCACACCAGTTGAAGCGCTTTGGGTATGCTTCAACGTCGTTGACCAGGTCGAACATCTGCGCGGGCGTGAAAGGCACGATCGCACTGCGGCGGATTTCAATCACTGGATAGACCTCGTCGTATTTGCCGGCTCACGGACCCGCCGGCCTCGTATCAGGGACCGATTCGGAAGATTTTAGCGGACATGGCGAAAGCGAAGACAAAGGACACGGAAAAAGAAGGCCGCGGCACGATCGCGCTGAACAAGCGCGCGCGCCACGAATACCA